>JBMOJS010000010.1:0-28983 GCA_049315665.1 Pseudobdellovibrionaceae bacterium
GTTAAGGTCAATAGCCAAATAAAGAAATAGGGATGATCTTCCTTCTTAGCTTCTGAAAGTAACTTGTTTGTTTCTTCATGAGTTAAAGCTTGTTTCTTCTTTTTTGGAATCTTCCTGTTCTTAAGGTCTGCTATCGGATTCATTTTCAAAACACCTTTTGCAACCGCAAAATTCAAAAGACATTTTACTTCTTTTTGAATACAGGCTGTTAAGGCTCGACTAGCGATCGATTTAATTTCAAGTTGATCTAGCTCATTCGTAACAAAATGAGCGTTAATCAACTCAAGATGCAGCTCATCCCAATGCTTTAGGTGAATGAATCGGCTCTTTTTTGAATCCACAACCTTTGGACTAAAACCAGCAGGATTTTTCGAGCTCCTGACATTACCTTCTATATATGTAAAGTAGGCCAGCTTAAGCTCACTCCATGTTTTTAAAGGTGGACCGTCTGGTCGCTCTTCCCGACACTGGCTCCAAAGTTCTCGATAAATTCGTTCAGCTTTAATTTCAGATGAAATTCCACGTCGCTTCTTTTGGATGCGTTTGCCAGTGTACTTATTTATTCCTTCAGCAATTACTAAATAATATTTTTTAGTAACTCCTGGGGAAACCTCTTTTTCGTAGGTCGTTATCGACATCACAGAACTCCTTTCAATAAGGAGTCTAAATCTGCTCGCCTGAAACGATAGCTTCGACTAAGAAGTCTATAGGCCTTTATTTTTCCTTGATAGACCCAATTCCTAATTTGCTTAGGAGTGGTTCTTAGGTACACCGCTGCCTCATTTGTATCTAACCATAAATTTTCAAAGAACGATGACTCTCTGTGAGTCGATAAACCATCAATAAATTTAGAATCTATAACTTACTCATTCGGCTAAAATAATCATAAAAGCGTTCTGCTATTTCTTTAGCTTTTTGATCCTCAGTTCGACCCCGAGACCAACGCTTTCTGCCATCTTTACCAAAAAATCGATGCTTACTGGATACTTCCGACGCACGATCTTGTTGATGTTGCTCCTTAAAGCACCGATCCTGCGACCGACTTCGCCCTGACTTATTTTTTCCTTTTCCATTGTCTTTTCGATCACAACCAGAAGTTCTTCTTTCAGCTTTTCTGTCAAGTTGAATTTCTGATACTTTTCTTTCTTCTTCATCGAAATCAAAGGTAGTATATTTATTAACACTAGTCAAAGAATTTCCCTTTTCCTGAGCTCGGTTATACTTTTTCATGTTCTGGTTTATCGTTTAATTTGATCTGATCTCTCATGCCTTTGATCTTTGATTTGCGTCGAACTTTAGATTTTATTTTCTCAGCTGTGGATAGTGCCTCGCGCAAAACTTCTTCAAAATTAGCTTTATTTTTTGCTTTCTGGGTTTCAATGTTTACGAAGCCGTGGGAATCAAAAAATGCCGCAACCAAGATATCGATGTCGTTTTCGAAATATGTTTCAAAGAAATCCGAAACGATAAAACTAACAAGCTCAGATGGGTAAAAACGAACCGTTGGATTGTAGTCCTTTAATCTTTGTTCAATCGACTCGTAAGATTGAGTGGCCTTAGCGTCCAAAGCCACCCGAAGAATTTCTTTCTTATTTGTGCCATCAGTTTTTGCTGCTGACATTATTCTGCAACCTCGTTTTGGCCAGATTCATTGACTAAGCGACATGGAATCGACACAAGTCGTCCATCAACTTCTTGGGTGGTGTAACATTTAGAGTCGGAATTTTTATTCGAACTAGGCGACAGATTCTCAAAACCCATGACTTCATAATGTTCCAGGTTCATCAGTGTTTCGCGTCGAACATTGGCATCACGTTTTTCAAGTGATCCATGAATGAAATAGCTTGCAAAACCGCCAACAACGCCACCGATGACGGCACCTTTAATTGTATTTTCACTTCGATCTCCGTCCGATTGGGCTCCAGCAACGCCGCCAACAACTGCGCCAGAGCCAGCTCCGACGATCAAAGACTCCCTTAATGTTGAACATCCGCTTTGTAACAAGACTGTTAAAATTCCTACATATAATTTATTTCTAATAGTAGCTCCTTTGTTAGTATTTATTCTTTTTTAAAATTTTATTTCTTAATCAACGTCACATCCCACATCACCAAATCACCTCATCTTCATACGCATCAAATCACCAAATAACCTAAAACGCTAATATCCGTGACCACCCCCTTTTAAAACTGTTTGAATTCGGCTCCTTTCAACGATTTAGATTCAAGTTTCATGTCTACAAGTGAACATCGTTGTGACGGGTCGTTGTTCACTGTTAGTTCCCACTAGAAAAGCTCTATTCCGTTTGCTTTTGAATTTTTGAAATATATTTTTTTGTCAGACTTCAAAACATCATCCTCTGATCCCAAATACAAAATTGAATCACGCTGAGTACAAACAGTGTCATCCGATTTTGTAAGCGCATTTGAAATCTCTTGAGATGAAGCAATATAAATAACTCCATCAATACCATCGGCTTTGTAATAGGACTTAAGTTTTTCTGAATACCGATCACGAGCCTTTTTGCTAAGTTCTAACTCGATTCCATACACATAGGTTTGTCCGTCTGGGCCCTTTAAAACTAGAGCGCCGTCGGCGTAGAGCTTTGCCAAATCACGAAACTTGATGTCAGCTTTCAACTCTGATGATGATTGAAGTAAATTTTCAGTCATGAAGCTTCTAAAAGACTTAAGATTTTCCATGCGAAAGAAAATTTCGCTCAATCTTAAATCATGATCGGGCGATTCGCTTTTAAAGTAAGGGGTATCAATATCAAAAGGCCATGAATTCTTAATCAGTTGCCACGCCTGATCAGTGATTCTAAAATAATCTACTGATTGATCATTTACGACAGTGGATTCCAGTTTAAGAAGATTTTCTTTTCTTAAATCTCGAATGCGCCGATAGGCTGCTGTTCGATGACAATCCCTGAAGTATCTTGCTAGAATTTGACGGTAAGAAGCAACACGGAACGCAAAGATAAACTTCAAAATTTGAATGTCCCTATTCTGAAGTCTAATCGACACTATTTTCCTCCAATTCATATTGGGCGCTTTCATCATCTATTTTTTTAACAAAACCCCTTCCTGGCTTGTGTTGTTTTTTCTCTGGAGAAATCATGGGGCCGAACACAGGACTCGCATCGCTATTGAATTTAGTTGTCAGAGCTCCGATTTCTTCATTCATTTCGTCGGCATCAAGCTTTGGAACCTGCACAACTATATCTTGGCTTCCGACGGACCAAATGGCGCGACCTTTGATTTGCGGTAGTTCAGCAGCTTTTTTATTTCCCAGCACTGTCATCGAGCTTGTTATTGTATTGACCCTAAAAATCACTCGCGCATTGATATTGGTTTGTACGTTTGTATCAATTGTTTCTTTGACAACCTTTTGGGTCGCTAAGATCAAATGAATCCCCGCAGCTCGACCAAGCTTTGCGATTTTGTCTGTGAGTTCTCTGGCTCGATTTGCATTTTCTTTTGCTTCTTTTGAAATTTTACTTACGATAAAAAGCTCTGAAGCTTCGTCAATTCCAACAAAAATTCGATCAAGCATATCTCGCTTAGGATCGATTTCTTGAACTTTGTTATCTTCAAGAAACTTAAATCGCCGATCCATTTCTTTAACCACCGCTTCTAAAAGGATAACAGCGTCAATGTTTTCTTTCGCAACTTTAACATTGTTCAAGCAGCCGAAGGGGCGCATCTCAACACCACGTTTAAGATCGATCAGATACAACTGAATGTGATCAGAACACTTCAATAGACTTACAAGTAACTGCTTGAAGAAATAACTTTTACCGCCACCCGTAGCGCCCGCTACAAGCATATGATGAATTTCGCAAAAATCCGCGACAATAAATTGATCGAAGGACTCACCTATTAAACAAGTGTAGGGCTTCTTAAGGCGATCCGCGACATCTTCAAATCTAATTAGTGTTGCAAGTTCTTTTTCTGCGACGATGATTTCAACCAACTGCTTGTTGTATGGTGCAACTCGGACATCTTGAACAATTGCATTGAAGCTTGATTCAAGGGACCCTTTTTTTGATCGAAGTTCGGCAACATCAATACCGATGGTTTGAACTAGAATTTTCTTCTGGTTGTTTTCCATTTCAATCACACTTTTGACTTTAGGAACCAGGCCCGTTGAGGTTTTCAGTCCTAAATGATCAATGCCTTTTTGATACTTCACCATTTTAATCCAATCAAAAATCCCAATTCTAAATAGATTCAGCAACAAGGGAGTAAAAAATAAAATTCCAACTTGCCACCATCTTGGAATATGCAAATAAATCCATTCTGCAAACTCATCCTTCAAGAAATAAGTACTTAGAAGGTGAATCAGTGCCGGAATATTCCAGCGCGGTGAAAACACGATCAGCACAACAACCAATAGGTAGCAAGCCCATGATACAATGAATTCTTGTGTCCATGTTTTCTTGCGGAAGACGGCTTTGATAAAAAATTTAGTAACAAATATTGCAATCGTCCCAATGATGGTACAAACCATAGTAAGAATGTCATTCCCATTTTCTTTTTTTTGTTCACTCATTTTTGAAAATCCTCGGTCAGTTGAATAATCATTTCCTTTCCTTCTGGTAAAATCACATAGTCTTTTATGGATTGAATTTCGCTTGAGGTGCGACCAGCTTGATCTTGCGCAGTCCGTGACATGCCTTGCAGAAGTCCATTTTTCATCGTTGGTTTTGCTTGAATGCCATTCTGAGAAGATCCAATTGACTCTTTCTCGGTTAAAACTTCAGCCATGCTAGCAAACATACTTAGCCCGACTTGCGAGGCTAGCTTCAACGTGTTGTCAGATTGGACTTCCCCACGAACACCGACTGAAAAATCCCGACTATCAAGGGCCTGAGCTACAATTTTTTTCAAATGTCCAGTAGCACTTTCAAGCCGATGAAAATTGATAAAAACTTTGTCACCAGAACCGCTGTAACTAAACTGGCCTGACAAGATGGAACCTGCTTCAATTTCTACACCAGATGACTCTCCACCACGTGGCAGTAGTACCCGGACCATTGACGATTCACGCGTATCAATCGCATTCATCAAAAACCCCAGAAGTTTTGACCCTGTACGAATGGTTCTGGGCTCATTGGATTTTTGACCCAATACTTGCGGCGCAAAATATTTAATAGCGACGCGATGTTTGCTTTTTTCGGCCTCTGCACGTTTTTCATCATTCATTTTCTTTTGACCATTGGTGAAAAGCGGATTGTTAGGCACCGCCCCCTGATCTTTGGTAGTCGCACCTGAAGTGTGATTTACAGACTGATTCGTTCGTTGATAGAAGGTGTGATTTTCATTTGGTGATAACCATGCTAGGACAATGACCCCTACTAAAAAAAGAATGGCTAATGAAGTAAAAAGCCGCTTCGTAGCTGCAGATTTTTTCCCGCCACTTTCAATGATGTAAAAACCCACTAGCTTATTCCACAAAGACCCAACAGAAACTTTAAGTTTAATTAAATTGCTCCTTTCAATTTAATCTTCAAACTTTGATCTTTGAATCTAGCTGACATGATCAGAAACTTCGCTTTTGAATTCCAAATGATAAGTCGGCCACTGACCGTCAACTTTGGGCTCATACTGTCTTTTTCCCATGCAAGAGCTTGGTTTCTAGCAGCAACATTTCCGTCAAACACTATTAACTCGAGCTTATTTGTTTGAATGGGTTTAGAGCCTTTGTATTTAACCAGAAGATCAAATATTTTTCGACTTTTGTCAGCACTCACTTTTAATCGAACAATTGTGATCTCAATATCCGGCCCGATTCTAGCTATTTCATTTATTTCAATTTGCGTGTCTGCTTTTTGTTCAGGCTTACGTAGTGATTTTTGCTCCATTGGCGAAACCCATTTAACATCAACAAATCCATCAGGGTTTTGAGCTCCCGCTGGAACCAGGTAAAACAAAAATCTTTTTTGACCACTCAAAATCGTTAGGTTCGTTGAATACTGACTGAGTGGCTGAATTGTAATGCCACTCTTTAATTTCTCAATGTTGAAATAATTTTTATTCCCACAAATAACGACTTCAGGCTTAACACCAAGATCTACAACTGTGCTTTGTCCGAGTTGGTAACGAATTGGATAAACTTTTTCACCTGAAGTAAAAATTGTTCTCTTATTTCCTGGAATTGCGGCTAAAGCGTTTGAACATAGAAACACCAGCAGTACTAAAAAACTACTTCGTGCCTTCATGTTCAATGATTCCTGAAATATAAATACCCATTGGATTGACCCGCGTACTTGAGCCTTGAATCATCGAAATATTTAGTTCTGTTGGAATGACTATAGGCACTCCTTCAATTTTAAGTAGTCGATCAAATTTTGCTACAACCTTGTCGGGCAAAACTTCAATTTCAATTGAAGTTACGGCCTGAGACATTTTTTTATTCTTAAGCTCTTTCACATAGCGCTGCACTTGAGCCGCCATTAATTTTTCAAGAAGATCTTCTTCAATAAAAGTAGAAACCTCTTTTTTAAGTGCATCTGCATTGAACTCAGGCCACACATAAAGAGCCGCAATAAACTGCTTGGTGAACTGCGAAATTTCATTTTTTCCGACTGCAATTTTGGTTCTTGCGCTTGGATAAAATTCAATCTCAGAATTATTTTTAACAACAACAATCGGATCTCGAAAATAGCTGATGAGAAGTGCCCCCGCCTGTATAAGAACGATGCCACCCAAACAAGCCGAAACGATTTTATAGAATTGAATGACATTTTCCTGCGCCGTCCAAATATTAGGGACGATATTTTCAGTTTTTTTATTAAACATTATCTTTAAGTTCTCCTTTGATTTTTGTTTTTCATTTCTTTTGGAAGGCCAAAAGATTCATATCGTCTTTTGGCGCTTTTAAATCTTGGCTTAATTTTTTCCTTCATCATCTGGTATCTGCCAGCAATTGGATTTGTAACTGGTTTTGCGGTAAAAGATCCGGCATTTTTCGCACCTTGCATAAGCTTCGAACCCCATTTGCTGGCTGTAAGCTTGACCACACCCGCCGTGGCAAGAGCTGGAGCCATAGCAAGTGTACTCGCAAGACCATTCATTCCATCGCCGAGCAGTGATTTAGTCGCTATCGGAATAAAGAGCATCGATATCCCAATACATAAATTCACCACGATCGACATTAGGTAGTCTTCCATCCCTGAAGCTGCTGGTTGGATGGCAAGATTTAAAAGCAAAATTCCCAGTATGCTCCATAAAATTTTCCACAAAACGACTTGAATCATTCCTTTGTATAAACTTGTAGTGACATGGCTTGTGATCGGGCTCACATAAGCTAAAATCATCAACGGCGCGCAAATATATAAAATGGTCCAAACAAAATGAGTCAAAGCCATTGCCACAAAAAATCCCACATAAGCAATGATGTAGGCCGCAAGGCTAAAAATGTAGAGTGCCGTGTCGCGCATGCTAAACCAACTGTCTTGACCCGAATAATTGGGACCTAGCTTTGCTAAAACCTCTGATAGTTTTTCAAGTCCATTGATTTTAGCAGTGACTGCATCGCCAATTGTTGCAATGGCATCAACGGCCCAACTAAAAGTGTAAAGAAGCAAAATTGAAATCAATATTCTTCTAAAAATCTCTTTTATATTTGGATTTTCATCTTTTAAAATCTCCATCACAAACAAAAAGAGGACAAAGGGAACTAACAGCACCCAGTACATCTTCACCAACTCTGCATGAAGTTCAGCGCCAACGCCGGAAAGATATTCAAACATTAGAACGTCACCAGTTTCATATCTGGTTTAAATCCAGAAAATCCACGACCTAGGTCTTGGTTCACCCTTTGGAAATTAGCGACACCTTCCTTTGAATTCTTATTGCTCATGGCAAGCTGTTCACTTTGTAGCTTTAAAAGCTGCGTATTGAGCCTAATCAGCTGCGAAAGACTTCTGAGTATTTCGGCGCTAGTTTCGGCCTGCATTCGTGCGGCGCCTTTCGGGGAAGCAATCCGGGCTTGTGCCGCAATCACTTGCGAATTCTTTTCCTGGACCTCAGAGTAATCTTTAAACGAGTTTGCCATCCTTAAGCTCTCAGCCACAGTTTGATCGTGAAGGACTTGTAAAGCTTGTTCTGGGCTTTTTGGAACTGCCCCATAAAGGCCTTCAACTTTTTTCATGGCATTTTTAAACTCTTTTAAGTCCGCCAATACTTTTTCATCCTTAATTGGAAGTGACTCGAGTAAACCAATCGAATTGTCGATTCCTTGATTAAGTACTTTTAAAAAATTCATTTGGTCATTTCCGTTCTTAATCATTTCCTGCAATTGGTAGTAGTGTTTAATATTTTCCGACAAAATCTGCATGAGGACGGCCACATCGCCGCCGAATAGATCTGCGTATACAGGTTTATAGCTTGCTAAGATGATCAGTGCTGCTAAAATACTTTTTTTAATTTGAATCTCCTTTTGCTAGTTCTTTTAAAATTTCAATTAGGGGCACATCAGGTTTTAAAAGACGAAGGTCTTCGACCTTTGATTTTTCATTTCCATCTGTAGTACAAATCCAATAGGCCAAAGGTTCGGGTTCAAGTCTTACAACAGCTTGGCTTTCATCCTGCATGAAGAAAAATTCTGAATATTTACCCTTTACAATTTCAAGACTTTTGACGGCTTCAACCTGCGAATCATTGAAATCAAAAGTTGTTTTGAAATCATCCCAATCAATTTTTCTTTGTCGCAAAATAAAAACACTTGTCGTATTGGGCATAAGCGCATCGGCCAGTTCTCGGTCCGCCATAAAATCGCGATAGTTTTGCGAGATGCAAAGAATTCCTGCGTTGTACTTTCTAAAAACACGATAGCTTTCAATCGCAAAATCTTTTCCGCTAGGGGTCTTAAAAAGCCTGTGCGCTTCATCAATGATCAACAGATATGGTTTTGCTAAATCTCTGGCCGCCTCTTCTTTAATGTAGCTTGTTAAGAGCAGCAAAAAAATATCTTTGAGCTCGCGGTGATTATCAAGCCCCTTGATTTCGATTGTGACTAAGTCCTTGTTCAATTTGACGTTAGTCAAACCATCAAGCATTTGCCCATATGCCGTTTCGCCAGTCCAAGAAAACAAAATGTCCGCGTGTTTCTTCATCTCTAAAACCGGATGATTTCTTAGAATGTCTTTTAATGTTGAAAGGGTCGGGACTATTGCGTCGTATTCTTTATAACAATTAAAAATAGCTTCTTCCAATAGAGCCTTTTCGCGCTTTGGCAATCCTGGTTTATCTTCGTCCTTCAAAATTAATTCCAGACACCCCAGTATCAACTTGATTTTTGAAGACGTTGGTTTTGTTTCACCATCTTCAAGGTCAAACATGTTGAGCCTAATTCCAGAATTAAGGTGCAGGTCAATGAATTCACCATCCAGGACTTCAATTAGTTTTTCACTAGACGCCCCATTATCAATCCATACGATTTTAGGCTTTGGCTTTTGTGCACAAAACTGAAGCATCAGGCTTGAAATCGTAAAACTTTTTCCAGCGCCAGAACCACCAAAAACAAGTCCGTTCCAGTTGGGAAGTTCTTTTGCAAAAGGATCAATCGAAAATGGCGCCCCCTCACGATTCGACAGTAAGACAACTGGACTTTTATTTCCCATCCACGTTGAATACAGCGGCATCAGATGAGCACAGTTTGATGTTTTCATTTTGTGATGACGAAAACCTTCACAAACCGAAGGAGCAGCATTAAAGAATGCGTCTTCTAGAGCAAAAGTCTCAACTAAACCCTCGGCTTGGCTCATGCCGCGAAACGATCTTAAAATTTCTTCTGTCTTTTTTTCGAGTTCATCTTCTGAATGTCCCCAGAAAATGATATTAAGATCAGAAGCAACCATTCTTTCAGAGCCTGTATTGAGTTCCCGCAGCAAATCTTCTACCTGGGAAAGACTAGATTCACTTTCGATATCCGAAACATTTTGACTGCCTGATGCCATCGAACTTGCGACTCTTCGTCGTAACTCTAGCTTTTCAACTTCTTTTCGCTGTTCAAGAGTTCGAATATTTTGCGACAGCCAAAAATGAAATGATAATTTCGTAAGCCCTTCGATCATTGATGAGTGGGATTCTCCCTGTGGTAAAAGACCAAGGCTCACAGATCTAAATTTAAGCGGACCAATATCAAGATGCTTTTCAGACACCGAAATATCTGTCATCGCAATTTGGGCCGTTAAAAGTGGCGCAAGCGGATCTGATGGATCTCTTAAAACAGGAAACCCAATATTTTCAGCTCTGTCTAAATTAAAGTAAGAGAATAAAAGTTTGTACCATTCGACTTCAAGCAAACGAACGGGTTCAAGTCCAGCTGATCTCATCGATGATTCAACTTGCGAAACTAAGGTATAAAACTGCTCCTTTAGCTGTAAGAACTCACGGGCTGGAATGTCTTCAAACTTTTGTTTCGATTCAAAAAAACTTCTTTTCTTAAACTGGACAGCTCGGCTACGCACAAATAAATAAACTTCAGGCAAATAAAACGAATCATTCTTAAATTTTTCATTTAAGAATTCAGACCTTGCTTCCTGGATAGGTTTATAGTGTTCATCGCAGTCTTTTGTGATTTCTAGGTGGTGATCAATGGTCTTTTGAGCATAGTTGGTCAGTCTATAAAAGACTTGAATTTTTAGCCCATCTGGTAGTCCTACTAAAAAATTCTCAAGTTTTTGACAAAAACTATTGATCGCGTCCGGTGTCGCGCAACTAATATCAATTCCTTGAAGCTTAAACCCGACTCCAAGTGAAGCATCATTGTAGACCATTGTGTGATCTTCAAACCTGAAAAATGGAAGCTTCTTCATGATTTCAGCACTCATTTAGTTAGATCCTCTTTGTATCCGGCCCTGAGTTCCCCAGGGGAAAGGTAAAACTTAATCAAATGCATCAAATGACCTTCGGGTTTTCCTTTTTTGCCAAAGTAAAGAATGACAAACAATGCCCCTGGAATTCCAAAAATTAAAACGGGCCCAAAACTAAATCGTCCAAAAAATAAATTCATGACAGCGGCACACAGCAAAACTGAAAGGAGATTGGTGGCATCAATGCCACCGATCTTAAATTTTGCGTCCAACTTCCTATGAATAGTTGATGTCTTGAGCATTAAGTCGCTATCCCTTGTAACCATCGGATGATAAGCGGAGCCAAAAACCCAACAATTGAAGCGATGATAACCAAAACCATTCTTTGCTTTGCACTTGCGTCTCCTGTGGCAGCAAGAATGGCGGCGTATACAATTCCAAGCACACTGGCCGCTGGCAGTAAAAAGTTAATAAGTCCATTTGTTACACTTTGGACTTTATTTTCTAATCCTCCAGCAAACTGAGCGTGCGCTAGCTCAGGGCATAGGATCATGACAATCGCAAATCCCCCAAAAATCAGCGTCAACAGTTGGCTTTTATTCAAAGCCCTTGCTCCAAAGCAAGTTGTCGTGAAAAGGGTCCAATATCCATGTAAATAGGATAGCCTTCATTCACGCTTGCGTAGCCAGAACCAATTTCGGCTCTATGGGTGACGTGACCATTCTTTCGAACAGCAGCCTCGACCCGGTAATAAACTTTTCCATCGGCCATTGAGGCCACTTTTAGATAAAGCACCTTATCATCGGGCATGACATCAACTTTAAGTCGATAATCACCTTGCTCTTCGTTAAAAAAAGCAACTCCCGCAGGATGTTTACGCCCAGTCAGTGGACAGATCCATTTTAAACTAAATTTTTCATTCTTTTTTTCTTTCAAATAAAACTCCTATGTAAAATTAAAACCAAACCGACAAAGCCCCTTCGAAATTAGTTCGTTTTAAATTTCAATAGTCTCCTTATTAATTTTCATGCTCATCAGTTTCAAAACTGATCGTTCTTGAAGTTTTAGGTGCCGCCCGATTTCCTTTGGTCGAAGTCCAAATCGAATATTGATCCTTTCGACAAGATGTTTAAGATCCCCCAGCCGTATGACGACTCCATCTGTATTTATAGTTTCCAAATTAATTTAGATGGTTCTTGATATGATCAATGATTTTGGCAAATCCTACGGATATCCCGTTGTGTTCACGTCCCCAGTAAATTTCAAATCTATTTTGCATTTTATTTCCCCTCCAATAATTGCAAGCACTGATCGTGAAACGATCAATGGTTTTTGTTAAACATTTTTAATGCGCTCAAAACTGGAATTGAGTTCTTCAATCAAATTTATTTGCCGTCTTAAATGCGCTAGTCTTTTTCTTAAAGTTCGATTTGCATTTAATTCTTCGGTAGAGATTGTTTTTATCAATGCCAAGTAGCTTTCCTTGATGGAAAGCAGAAGTCTACGGTGGCGTTCATCGCGGCGGTAGAGCATAAATTACCTCCATTTGTAAAAGCTGAACCTCAAGCAATTCAAAATGCTGCAAAAGCTGAGGATTAGTATTCAGCTCCTTGGTAGAAATACTGTTACGGAGACTGCGTAAAGCTGTTAGCAAATAGCGCATTCTTGCTGCCAAAAGACTATTTCTGCTCATAATTTCCAATGCCCCCCATAGCGGCCATAATCCAAAGGATGGCGTAGTTCTTTGATCGGAGCTTTATATTCAAGCCTTTGCCAATCTTCAAAACCAAAATCATTTTGATGTAAATTCAAGCTGAAAAAACTTTTGATAAAAACATCAGAAGCTTTCTTTTTTATTTTTTCAAAAATGTCTAGAATATTTGTGCGTAGACTAAACGTTTTCATTGCTTGTTCCATAAAATCTCCTGTTCTTGCACTTTTGTGCTGTTAATAAAATCCGTGGATCATTTTTTTAATCAGAGTCTTTTGTTGTTACTTACACCCTATATATTGCACGCCATGTGCCAGTAGTTTCACAGCCAGTGGCGAATTCGCAAGCAGTTGATAATGTTGAAAATCTGGGAAATGTTTACTTTTGATGAAATCAAAATCGTTCAGGTTTTTGAACAAGGATTTTATTTTTTGTTGTGGTTGATGATGGTTAGAAAGTTGTTCAGCATTTTGGTGTGAATCGGGGGAATTGTTCAGTGGACGGGATGGAATCAGGACTCTTCATACTTAGTCCTTATTTTTTTCTGTGTTTATATTGAAGCTATGTGCTTGGAAAATATAAAAGTGTATTTCATACTTTTATTTAAATTTTTTTTGCAGGGAAATGTGGTTTTCAAAAAACTTAGATTTAAAAAACTATTGCACCTTGAACTTAATATTGTGTTTTCAAAATATGTAGATTGATAAGCTTACAGTAAGACCTAGATCTATCGAAAGCCCTCAGTTACCGAAGAATAAACTTTGTATTTCATTATCTAATCAAAACAACCAAGGGTAAAAAGAAATGCATATTTGCTAAGTAAACTTTTACTGGGTCTGCCCTTCTTCCAGGTCAATGTAATATGATTCCCTGCAATCAAGGGCTTGACCAGCGTTGATTCCCTTAAAGACTACAACTAACTGAAACTTTCAAGCCAGTCTCAGTAGTGCGTTGGAAAGAAACAACACCTTGCTTTACTTCAACAGTTTGTGGCACTGATTTCAACTCATTGTCGTAGCGACTTTTTCCGGGCACATTTACCGAAGAAATAGTTTTTGAATTTATGAATTGATAGGTTAGACGCTCCTCAAAGTTCTTAATCTGAGATTCTTTGTCGAGTAACACAACAAACTGGCTATTCTTTCTAACGTCATAACCGTCAGCACGAAGGCGGTCCGCCAATACAACACCCACAAGGATGACTATATGTCCTAGATCACCCCCCAGCATTTCAATCGACACAAGTGCGGAGCGATTGCTATCGTCGTGAGCCCAACTTGAAAGATACCTACCGCCAAAAAAAATACCATAGTCTTTTGTAGCAGACTCGAGTGGTAAATTGGGAATATATCCATTTTCTACATCTTGGACTGCTATAGTACACTGTCCTTCTTTCAAATCTTTCAAAATATAGGTGTCTTTGTAATGTTCATCCTTAAGCCCACGTAAAGTAGCCGAATTTGCTGCTATCGAAACAATAATTATAGCGAACGAGACAAAAAGATTTTTCATAGGGTCTATTGCTCCATCTTCAGTTATAGATACAGTTGTATCAGAATTTATCAAGCATGACCACATCAACATACTTGATGATTTTGTAATTCACAAATGTCGAATTTTTAGACAAATACATTTTACAACGCTTTTTTTTGATACGCGCGAAATCATGACAACTACACCTTTCCCCGCATTCTGCAGCCCAGCTGTGCACAGCGAGACTGCACCGCTGGATCATCATAATGTCCTGTAATCAAGATAAAGTTTGCCGCTAGCTGAGGATGATCTTCTAACCATTCCAAGCCGTTTATTTTTCCAGAGCCAAGATCGTAATCGACTAAAAATAAAGTGCCTTTATCCAGTCCATCTTCAGTTTTCAGCCACTCTGTAGCTTCTTCGCAGTTTAAGAAAAAATGTGATTGGATGTTTATACCTGCTTCTGCGATCTTCATGCGCCACATTTGGTGCATATTCACTTGGTCATCAATGACCACTATTCTTTGGTGATCTTTTAACGGAAGTTGATCCACATGCCATGGCGGGGTGGGCGACCGTGGTAATATCATCGACAAGCGGCTGCCTTGACCCACAGTTGAGGTCATCGTGATATTGCCCAGATGACTTTCAACCAATTTTTTTGCGTAATAAAGACCAAGACCGGATCCGGCGATCTTACCGTGGGTAAAGTCCTTATCAAAAATCAAAGGTAAAATCTCTGGCGAAATTCCAGATCCGTCATCGATCACATCTATCGAAAATGAAAATTCATCATATGTAAGAAGAACTTCAACTCCTCCTTGATCCGATATGGCCTGTAAGGAGTTATCAATAATATTAGATAGCATAGCTTTAAATTCAGCTTCTGGAATAGGGGTATAAATACCTTGGCTAGCAGCTATTTCATCAGCTGAAAATTCAATTGTTACATTTTTAGCAATCCATTTTTTTTCGCTGGTCACTGCCGATAAAAGAGGAATGACACTGTACAAAGCTTTTTGTTGATTTTTAGGATGGGTGGCGAATGCGTTGGAGTTAAAAAATTCAGGTTTAAGTTCATCCACAATTTCTTCTAATCGATGAATGACAGATATACCCTGGTCTTGATGAGACTCTACTGAAAGGGATCTTTCTAAGAAAATAGCCCTTAAACTTGCTAAAGGCGAACGTATATTGTGCCTGACTTTTTTTGCAACCTCTTCGATCATTTCAGCCTTTTGCAATTTTAAATGTTTTTGAAATTCCGTGGCCACTTTATTTCTTGATTGCAAAAATACAATGGATAATAAAGCCAATGAGATCATCCAAATCAGCACGGCATAAGGCACAAGCTCAAATCGCGAATAACTGAATACAGCTATTGCTAAGACTTCCTGAGAGCTCAAATCCCAGAAGATGGGCACTTGAACTTCAGTTTTAAGCAGTTGATGATGGATTTGTTCTTTCTGTGATTTTTGATCAAAAATGGGCGGCAAAGTAATAATATGCTCCCGATTGGGAAGATATAGGGAAACGTGATCAAAGGCCGAAAATTGCACACCACTTAAGTATTCGACCACCCCCCGCATTTCTTTGCTACTAATTCCCTTACGGATAAAACTTGAGGCTTGCAAAGCAAGTTCGTTTTTAATGGCTCTATTCCAAATCACCGATAAACCAATGGCCGCGATCAGTAAAATTCCCCCAGCGATAAGAAATCGCCAGGTTACTTTTTTTAATGCGGATGCCATGGGTTCATTCATATCACCCCACAAACTCTGGCTGCAGAGTGGATTGCCCTTGATGGTCGGTCGCTTGCACAAAATAAAGGGGAATGCTGTTAAGTTCTGAAAATGAACACTCAAGATTTTTAAACTGCACATTGATTGGATGATTTTCTGCGGGTACAAAAATATCTTCTTGAGAATATGTCTTATAAAGGTTTAAAGTATATTGATGATCAAAAAGTAACCTTTGTGAATCTTCAGCGGTTGGATAAGAAATTTTTTTAAACTCGGCTAAAGACAATGGATTTATAGAGCGTTCTTGCAAAGAGGTGAGGTTGCGTAAAACTTCAATCGTAGATTTTTTAATAGCTTGGTCAAGACTTCTTTCCGCAGCTAGCCCCATAATACCACCTAACTTATGATCAAACGCCTCTGCCAAAGCAAAGACGCTATAAATCCCTTTGGGGGTTTGCATTTGAAAGTGATGAAGTCTAAATACCACTTTTCCAAAATCTTTCGTTTGCACTATTTGTTCGTGTGTAGAAAGTTTCTGCATGGGCTGCTTTTTAGAAAAATGATTTTGGAGCGAGGTTCTTTCAATAAATTCTAGCAATGCGTTTTCTTGAGCTTTTGCGAGAGCAATATGACCCGCAACCCCAATCGTTGAAATTTTGTTGGCATAACAAATAGCTCTTTCAAAGGCTTCCACCGTGGCCTTAATTAACGCGATATCAACATCTTCATCAGCGCCACGACCTACAAAAACTCTCTGATTAACTGTGACTTGCACCGATACATCTTGAATAGATAGTCCAAATTCAGTAGGCCAGCTTAGATGCTTTACTTTAAGTTGAAAGTGTTTTGCATGCTCTGCAATCCAAATGGCTAGTTCTTTTTGATCAGCCATAGTGGATTGTTCGCTAAGATTTTTGATAGATGAATGGACCAATTATTTTTAGCCAAAGCTGTATATGAACCTGCAAATAAAGGCACAAGAAGTCCGCCACGCAAAGAAGACTCATGGATTTTTTGCAACATCACTATACGGTCTGTTTTATTATCCTGGGACATATAATTCGCCAGCCATTTCTGTCTTGATGACGGATCCAAGCCAAAAAACCCAGCAGTCAAGGAATATGATATTAACGAAATATCTTCGTTAAAGCCGGTGTCTGGTCCGGCGATATAAGCATGGGGTATTTCCTGTAAATGTTGGAATTTTTGAAAACCAGGTAAATTTAGTCCTTCTTTAACTGCCGCTTTTGGCAGAACAGTTTGAACTTGTTTTTGATATTCTTCCAAGTGGCCCACACGCACGACTGATAAGGATAAAGGAAATGAAAAAATGGATGAATCTATCGGCGCTTCCTTCAAAATCTCATCAGCTAGGTCTGCGGAAATAGAGCCATCCCCATGCTGAGGAAAAAACTGTGAAGTGCTTTCGTATCCAGGCAGATTTAAAAAATATGGATTGATAGATTCTTTTAAGATTTTTCCCATAGATAAACGCTGTTGGGTAGTTAATTCCTTCAAACCGCGCTCAGTAAAAAATAGAGCATAGGTACGTATTTTAATCGTGCTGTGAAAATTCGCGCTCGATATTTCTTGATGAAGCTTGTAGACTTCTTCACTGCTGGCAGCATCGATAGTTGTTATTAAATCAACTTCGTTCCTTTTAAACATTTCAATGGAGCCGAATTTATTTTTGGGATCAACGGGGATCAATTCGATGACCTGCGGAATCTTTTCTGAATAATGATAATGATTTTTGTTTGCTGACAGTTGAATGTGTCCTTTATCGCTGTCACGACTGACGAAGTAGGGACCTGAAGTCTCAGCATAATTAACAATGTCCAGCGTCCTTGAATCCACGGAGGCCTTGGGAATGATCGCAAAATCAATACCAGACAACATCGGCAGGATAAAAGGTGATGGACTACTGAGCTTAAGGATTAAAGTATTGCCCTGAATCTGAATGCCTTCACAAGGGTCATCTATTTTTTTGATTTCGACGGCACCGCAAACCAGATCTTTAAGATTGCCATGGGTATTCTGAGTGCGCAATAGGAGTCTTTTAAGTGAAAAAGCAGCATCTTCTGCGGTGATCGGCTTACCACTGTATGTTTTCAGACTGCTGCGAAGATGAAGGTGCAACTCGTTTTTTTTCCATTCCCAACTTTCGGCTACTCCAGCGCGGATAGATGCGTCTTCTGGTGAAAGCTCGATAAGAGGGCTAAAGGTATTTTCTAAAAAAATATATTCTGGTGCAAGATGAATACGAGTGGGCTCGTAAAATTTGGCAGAAAAATTTTTTGGAAAAGCCACGCGCAAAATAGAAGACATGTCTGATCCTCTCGGGTAAAATATTATTACGACCAAACAAATGATCGTAATAATAGGTAAGATAAAAATCCAAATATATTTTTTCATAATTTTGACTCAGCTACAACGTCCGATGTTTTCCTATTTAAGGTCTCTCCGACGCACAAATTGCCGAGGCTTCTACAATGGCATCTTCGACCATACCTTGTTGTCGGAGCTGTTCCATAAGAGAACTTGGTTGTGGTGAACGAGCTGTTGCCTCTTCTTTGCTCAAAACGCCGGATTGTACTAAAAATGCTAAAGCCTTATTAATTTGCATTTGCACCATAAGACTTTGTTTTTTTGATTGTCGACTTCTTGCATCTGCATATGCATTTAAGTCCGATAACTTAGCTTGACACACGTTAGCCAGCAACATCAAGACTATGACTGAAGTTATTTTTGATTTTTTCATTTGTTTTCCTCTGCTAAGGGTTTGATAAACTGAAGACCTAGACCTTTTAATTTATTATGCAATGTGGATTTGGGAATGCCGGTTAATCGAGCGGCATTGGTTAAAGTTCCTGCCATAGAAATGATCTTACTTAAAACTTTTTTTTCTTCGTCTGTCGAAGTTCTTTGATGTTCATTCCAAAGATCTGTGACGTTATCAATAATTTGTAGGTGATTCGTCTTGGCTTTAAGCATATATTTTTTTTCAATATGTTCGGTGTTTAAAATTTGCTCGTTATGTAGAGACAACATCCGCGACATAACATGTTCCAACTCACGCACATTGCCTTGCCAGGACCATGCTTTTAGTTTTTCAACGACCGCAAAGCTAACACTTCGTTCTTCGCCTGTTTTTCTATTCCACTCAGAAAGAAAAAACTCAATCAAGGGTTCAATGTCGTCCAGGCGTTTTCGTAAGGGATCAATTTCTATATTCAAAACATTTAAACGATAATAAAGATCCTGACGAAAATCGCCATTTTTCACCGCATCCAGCAGTCGCACGTTGGTAGCCGCAATCACCCGAGCATTGAACTTAATGGGTTGGCTGGTACCGACGGGAACAATTTCTTTTTCCTGTAAAACGCGTAGTAGTTTGACTTGCAAAGATAACGGCAAATCACCTATTTCATCCAAAAAAAGAGTTCCACCTTCGGCTTCACGAATGTAGCCTTTTTTTGCCGTCATCGCGCCGGTAAAAGCTCCTTTAGAATGCCCAAAAAGTTCGCTTTCAAAAAGTGACGAAGAAATGGCTCCACAATTCACGGGAATAAATGGACCTTCCCGAAACGTCGATTTTTGATGAAGTGCTCGAGCTATTTTTTCTTTACCAGTACCATTCTCGCCAGATATTAAAACACATTCAGATTTGGGAGCGTATTTTTCAATCAAATTGCAAATATGTTTGCTTGAATCGGAAGCGCCAACCATCCCGAAAGACTTAATGTATTTTTGGTTGTCTTGCAGTCTTTCTTCATTCCTTAAGGGACGACGACTGATCAGTTCGTTGTCCCTGCTATCTAGTGTCTCTGTAGCGTTAGATATTTCAGATTTTCGCTTGCTGTGGCGACCACAGTAGCTTTCTACTATGGCCAAAAGACGCTGGGTGGACACTTCTCTTTGCAAAACCAAAAAAGCCCCTGCACGCAAGCACTTCTCTGCAGTCTCGTCAGAGTCATCGCCGGTCATGGCAATCACCTGCAGTTGTGGATCAATGGCATGAAGCATTTGAGTGGCTTGATCGCCACAAATTTCAGGCATGTGGTAATCAACGATGGCTAAGGCGTATTGTCCCAGGTTTTTCTTTAAAAGGGAAACCGCAAAGCCAGCACTGCTGGATTGATGAACGGTAAAACCAGAAGGCTCTAGAGTCAGCTTTAATAGAGCTAAATTTTGAGGTTGGTCGTCGACCACTAATATTATTTGACTCATTTTAAAACGCCTCCAAAAAGTAAAAAACCCATGAACTCATCTTGTTTTTTTGTCTTCTTATTCTATTAATTCTTTTAGCAATCCCCATGCCGAATCTTAATTCGTGATATATTTGCTGTTGAAGGTTTAATTGAATCTGATTCAGGGAACTTCCAACAATAAATTGTTCAGAATTCTGACCAATTTAACAGGGATAAATTCAAATTCTTTACTTATATCAAGAATCTATAACAAAACAGATTAGAATTTTCTTATTTTATCCGATTTTATGAACAGATGAATTCTATTTAGCTATTAAGACTTAAGCTATTATAATAATTCTAAAAAATTAAAATTCCTACCTATTCAGGAATCTGGATAGGAGTGTCGCTGTCGATCTTTTTGACTTGTTGATAAAAGATTAGACATGCACGCATTGGATCGACATTGTGAAGTAAGTTTTTAAACTTTTATACCCTGCTTTTTGCAATCTTTAATAAAACTCAAGAGTGGTCTTAATGTCCCCTGACATGAGGGACTATTCATCTTACCACCACGATCGGAAATTACATAGTTAAGTGTAAGTTCTAAGTTTTTTTCAACCTGTCGCAAGTGAATCCTAGTAGAGTCTAATGATTTCCCCAACCTTGAAGCCACGTAAAATGCCATAAATGTCGATAAAGACTGGCGAAGCATCGGCTGGGCTAAAGGAGATTCTAAAAAATCGATTAACTCTGCTTTTTCTAATTTTTTACTTTTTTGCATTAATTTAGCCTTTGCTAAAAAGTAGTACTCATGGTTACTGTTACATATGGTTCTATTCGATGACAATAGGGCATGTCAATTAGAGGATTTACAAAAGTTCCGAGTAAAGAACAAAAATACGTTAAATCAGAAATTTCTCGGATTGCATCTAGTATGCAAGCACGTAGAAAAGAGAAGGGGCTTACTCAGGAGCAATTAGCGGAAAAATTGGAAGTTTCAACAGAAACCATCCGTTTCATTGAGCAAAGTCGGCGCATTCCTAGTCTTCCTATGTTGATCAGAATAGCTAAAACTTTAGGAGTGAAAGTATGGATATAGAGCATTAAACGAATAATTCCACGCCTTGTTGATTTCTTAGGGGCTCTAAATAAGGAAGAATTGGAGATTCCAAGGACTATCTGATACTTCTGCCATTTTAACCCCTCGGGGCAATGACAAAAGGATCTTTTTATTCACGAAAATCTTTTGATCCACTCAGACACTTCGTTCATGATCCGCTCATCTGACCATCGAATATATATTTTCTCATGGTAGTCTTTTTGGCTTTCTACGGCAGTATTGCCCTCCACTTTAATTCTCTTACCAACTTCCATATCTTGATTAAATTTCGATCTAAATTTTTTTAGATACTCAGCCAAATCAGACGGGTAAAAGACGGCCTGATATAACCGATTGTTGTTGAAGACGAGATCAAGAGTACCTGGTATCTCCAAATGCTGATAATTAGGTATTCTAATAGTCATTTCATTAAACTCGGGCCTAAAGTTATCTCCTGCTGACTTTGAATCAGAGACAACTTCCCATTTTAACCCATTGGATGTGAGCTGATTAGTTACATCCTGTTGCTTCTGAAAACTATTGAAGCCGTCAATTAAAGCAGTGGGCGGGCTTTCAGTCACTTTAACAGACTTCTCAAACTGCCACTTTGAATTAAACACAAAGAATGCTGCCGCGACAGAAACCAATGAGCCTATTGCAATTCCTATGACAATTTTTCTATTCATACTAATCCCAATATCCAGGTGTTGTACCGCTCGGATAAGTTGAAAGACCGCCGCCCATAGCTGCTCCCATACACTTTTGAGCACAGTTTCCGCCACTCTTGCCGAAGTCTCTGCCAGTCTTGTTATTTGCTTGATCCATACACTTCTCACCACTCTGTTGATTATTCTTCCAGTCGCCACGCTTTTCATTGAGATCGCCTAGCAGTCCTGAAAGGAAGTTTCCATTTTCCTGCGTCATCATGCAGCTTGCGAGACAATGGCGATATCCGTCCTGAAGACCGTTATGAGGTCCAGGAAGTCGACTTCGCTCTGCGCCTCTTTTGGCGTCATCGTAAATATCGCCAGGCCAACGCCACAACCCTGAAGGGTCAATAAAGTTCACAGGATCATTTCCGACGTACCCGTACAAATTCGTATCCCCACCATCAAAAAGTATAGGATCCTTCGAAATCCATCTACCAATACTAGGATCATAAGGACAGCAAAGAAAATCTCCATACTTACTAGTCATCTGGATTTCCTCTTTCATTTCAATACCTTTTTCCTATTTTCTAGTTTAACGATGACGACCAAATTTTTTGAATTTCTTGTTCTATTTAAAAACTTTGGCCAAAATCTGGCCCCGCAGTACTTTCTCATATAATTACCCAATAATAGATCTTACTTTAAGATTACGTTTTTGCTCATCAAGTTCCTAGATAAATAGTTTCTATTAAATATTATTAAAACAATCACAATCGAGGCAAATGAAATAAATTATGTTATATTTATACTTTAAATACTAGCCAATGGTCTTTCAAACCCAATGAAAATGATACTCTTCTGTTCGCTTATATAAACTATTGCAGTTCATAATTCAGAACAACGAACTGATCTCACATGTCTAAAAAATCGGTCTTAATTTAGAAAATCTTAGGCGGGCCACTAGGTTATACAAATTTTAAGATTCGTCGATAAGTTGGCATGGCGGTTGCCTTTAGATTCTTTCGTATCTATATGAAGTGGTAGTCTTTTTGAATTCTCTATTTGGTTTTACCAACAAGCTGCTCGTTAATTTTTCGCATGCTAATAAGACCAGTTCGCGTGGAATGAAAGGCTTTCTTTTTAATGTCAATCATTGCAGATGCCAGCGTTCCACCAATCATCAAGGTGATAACCAATTTAAAAACGGTTTGAATGATTTTAGAAACAAGTTCTTCCATCTGGGATCTCCTTTGGCCACAGGCATCCCATCCATTTCATTCAAAGCCAAGCGATTAGCGGCCGTGACAAAGGCGATTCTAGTCTTTCTAAAAAGCATTAACTAGAAAAAATTCCATTCAACGTTTGCGTTGGCACATCTTTTGTCTATTTAAGATCTGAGTACTGGCGTTTCATCTCGATTTTCGCAGAAGGAGTTTTATGCATGAGTGATAAAAATAATAACGATCCACTGGCCGGAGTGCTTCCTCTTCTATTTTGCATACTCGTTGGGATTATTTACCAAAAAAGGGAATACATATTAAAAGTTCTGGATGAACTTTTGCACAAACTGATGTGGTTATCGCTCTACTTGGGAATCGCATTACTTATCGGTTGGGTTTTGTATTCGGCTTATGAGTTGATAAAGAAAAAGATTATCGACCTTCGCCAGTGGATAACCGACGTTAACCTTAAGCTAAAAAAATATGAAGAACGATTAGATAGTCAGCGTGAGAGCCTGAACAAAATACGCGCATGGTGCAACAATCACTATGATGCGAACAAAATTCTCGAAGCCCAGCTTGCTGAACTTAAAATAAACTTCGAACCCAAAAAGGATGCAGTTCAAGCCGAAGCCGCCGCTAAGGTCGAAGAGGCCGTACAAGTTGTTGTGGAGAAAACCACATGAAGATCGAGCTCACTGAGCGTGACCGGGAGCTTTTTAAAGTTATCAATGACTACGGGATGCTCTCGACCAATCAGATCCTAATGATCGTGTTTCCACAGATTGATAACTCAACTGCGCTTGCAAGACTTAGGAAGCTTAAATACAAAAAATATATTCAATCCCATTCGGGGCTTCCTAAAGGTCAACTGGTTTGGACTCTCGCACTAAAAAGCCGCCAAATTATTGATTCGGATTTGGAAATTAACGTGAACAAAAACCAACTTGAACACGATGTTTTAATCAGTGAAGTCCGCTTTAGGCTTGAACAAAATGGTGTTTGCAGATCCTGGACTTCTGGCTTTAAGTTAAAACAACTGATCTCAAAGAAAGATCCACAAGGCGTAACTCAGACATCCCAAATACCCGACGGGATTTTTTCGGTTCAAATGCCGTCAGGGCCTCAAGTTGTTGCCTTAGAGCTTGAGCTTGTAAGTAAAACAAAGCGCAGGTATCGTGACATCTTACAAAACTATTCGAGTAACTCGAAAATTAAATGGGTTTGGTATCTAGTCAACTCCAACAGTCTCGGCAATCTTTTGTGTGAGGAAGCAAACGCCATTCCGCGAGCTGATGGTAAAAAATGGCTGTTTAGTTCAAATCTAGCAGACGCTTTAAATTCAAATGCTTCAATAGTCTTAACAAACCAAAACCACTCCATTGTTCTGCTGAAGGCTCCCCAGGCAGATACCCAGAGCCTGGGGACGCAGACACAAAAATAGAATTTTAAAATTTATCTATGGCCATGAAAGTATTTGTATTTTCTGAATTTGAATTTCAACATCACAAATTTCACGTCTTTGACAGAGTGGGTACATAGGGTCCTTATCCTTTATTCACTTTTATTCCCGAATCTAGGCCACATCAAAACAATGTGTGCCTACACAAATCCAATAGCCACGAGTTCTAAATTTAAAAAAGAGGTTTCTAATAGAATCTTCAATTCGATCTCGTGGCTATGACCAAGACCATTGCTGGCAATATGAAATTAGACTTAACAATCTTGACAAGGACTTAAAAGCAGTTGGTCTTAATCGAGTTGAGGCGGCTGGGCTTAAAGTTTCTGATTTTGAACTTTCTTTTGTTCCTAGGGAAAACACCAAGGATTGTTGTCAAATCAAAGAATTTATTAAGCGCCACGAATGGCTTGGTAAAATGCCAACACGGCCAACACATAGATTCATTGCCACCCACAAAGGACACTTAGCTGGCGCTGTCGTAATGGCAACGCCCAATTGTTTTTCTAATTTACTTGGCAAAGAAAATCGACACCGAGAAAAACTCATTAGCCGTGGCGCTTGCATTTCTTGGTCGCCAAAAAATTTAGCTTCAGCCCTGATCATGTTCGCCATTCGTTGGATGGCAAAACACACCGCGTACCGATTTTTCACAGCCTACAGTGACACCGAAGCAAGAGAACTCGGGACAATCTATCAGGCTTGCAACTTTATCTACTTGGGCCAAAACTCTGGGGCGAAGCATGAGTACTTTGATCCATCAGCGCCCGAGCGTGGATATTTTTCTGATCGGATTTTTAGAAAAACGAGCTTCATCAAAAGGCAATCAATCAAAGCCGGAATTGATTGGCAACCTCACTGGCATAAAGGCGACAAGATTCTTTGGGCCAACATTCCCGATGATGCAATATCACAAATAAAGTTCGCCCTTCAATTCCATAGATCCTCTTGCGAGCGCAGAAAAGTTCCACCAAAGCATAAGTACGTGTACATACTTGGACCAATAAAATCCGAAACCAAAAAATTTAAAGCAATTTTCAAAGACCTCAATCAAACAAAGCCAGATCAACAATATCCAAAAATAAGAGGGCCAATCGGTATGAAAAACCAGGATAAAACACATTCAGAAAATCTAGAACGGCCGTGTCGGATCGTGGATCAGGAATTGACGGAACGGCCAAATCCATGTTGGCCATTGGCCAAGAGCGAAAAGAAATTCTACCCGATTAAGGAGATTTCAAATATGTATGGCATAAGCCTTTGGCTTTTATACGAACACGTTAAATCCGACCCCTCATTCCCAGTTATTAATATTGGCCTTAAGAAAAAATACGTGATCGATCCCGCCCAGTTCGATTCATGGCTGGTTTCAAAAACCAAAAAATTTCGAGAAAACGAACATTATCTACCCAATAGCGAAGAGCTACTGGAGGTCAAATGAGTTTTGAAGTTAAAATCTATAAGACTGGCAGTGAACACTTTCAAACAAAATTTATGGACCCAAAGACCGGGAAAAGAAAGCGCAAGCGCTTTCAGACCCTTAAAGAAGCAAAAATCCATAAGCTTGAAGTTGAAGCCAAACTTAAGAATAAGGGACTAGCAGCTTTTACAGATTTAAGAATTTCTCAGGCTTTAAAAATTTATCTGGAGAAATTTCCAAACTCTAGTATTCGGTCTCGAAAAAATCATTTTCGTGAATTCGTTGAGTGTTTTGGTACCCACCGAGTGTCGGAACTTAACACAAATGACCTACTTGAATGGCTTAATGCAAGCAAAGACAAAGCTAATTTAAGCGAACGAACTATGAACGGTGTTAAGTCGCAATTTTTTGGATTTTTTGAATTTCTGGCTGACGAAGACTATATCCGCAAGAATCCCATTAAAAAGATAAGATTCAAGCGTCACGATAACCCCAGGCGGCCAAGAGTTATTTTGTCGATTGATGAGGTTGTTAGCTTACTCGCTAATGCAAAGACTTTTTCTGCAAAAATTCTTTACCCTTATCTTTACACTATTGCTCATACAGGTGCACGACGTGGCGAAGTACTCAGGCTTTGTAGAGAAGACGTTGATTTTAAAACGGGCCTCATTCACCTCAAGGAAACTAAGAATGGACAGCAGCGTTTTGTTAGAATGGCCACCTCCCTGCAAAAACTACTTCAAGAACATCTTGAATCCCATAAATGTGAACACGTTATTATAAATAGTCAGAATGAATCTCTGCAGCATTCTGAGCTGAGTAAATTAATTAACAAATTTAAGCATTACTTCCCGAACGATAAAAACTGGGGATGTCACAGTTTCAGACATTCTTTTGCTTATAACTTTTTAAAGAAAGGAGGTGAAATGTATCAACTTCAAGCCATCTTAGGCCATCGTGGAATTCAGACAACTGTCGATCTTTACGGGCAGCTTCAAGCCCAAGATATCGAAAACCCATCACCTTATGAATATTAGGAGAATTATTTATGCAAGATTTTATTGTTGCTATTTATCCAAGCTCTGAAGGAAATTTTTTAGCAAGCTACCTTCATCCACTTTCAAAAAAAAGAATTCGTGAGTATTTTAAAACCAAGGAAGAGGCCAATACCTATAAGAAAAAAATCGAAGAAAAGTTTAGAAGAAATCGCGTAGCCAACTACCAAGAGCTACTAGTTGAGGATCTCATTGTTCTTTTTATGCAAGACCACCCAAAGTCTGAATTTACACGCATGAAAAGATACACGGCCGATTTTGCAGAGACTTTTGGGCTCTTTAAAATTCAAGATGTATCGCGCGGAGTTCTTAAAATATGGCTTGATCAAATTCAAAAAGAAAATGATCTAAAAGAAATTACCATGCGTGGTCTAAAATGCGATATTGATAGTTTTTTTGGGTATCTTATTAAAAAAGAAATCATTTCTGAATCGCCACTGACATCAGTCTATTATCGAAAAACTGTGCCCGAGATCGCTGCACGAAATATCCTTTCTAAAAAACAAATAGAAGATTTACTTGAAAGTGCGAAGGCCTACAGTCCTGGATACTTTTATCCAATTGTAAAGATGTTTACAGATACAGCCGCAAAGCCAAACGAAATTGTTGATTTGATGTGGAATCAAGTTAGATTTGAAACTCGAGAAATTTATTTTCCACGAACTCTGAAATCGCAAGAGCGAAGAATCAAGATTTCAGAGGAGCTTATTGCTATTCTTGAAAAAAGAAAGAAGGCCACTGGATTTGTGTTTATGACATACTACAAAGAGCCTTTTACAAAAACAAAACTCGCGCGTCTTATCAATGAATTTAAAATCAAAACAAGCTGCAAAATTAAATGGACGCCGATGGACCTTAGACACTCGTATGCAGTCAATTTCTTACGCACTGGTGGCGACATAAGACGCCTTCAACAAATTCTAGGGCACGACAACGTTTTTGATACAAGACGCTTGTATGCTGAAGCATTAGCCGAGCGAGAGCCAATTGAGATTCAAAGCCCTTTTGAAATCGGGTCTTGAATCATACTTTTTGCTTTGCAAGAATCACGGGCGGCCCGAGATCCGGGCCGCCTTTTTTATTGTTTCTTGAGAATTTTACGGAATTTTTTGCCAAATTTTGGCCACGAAAAAAGGAGTTTTTAAAAAGTTATACGGCATTATAAGGGAATAGAGACGAGTCTTTTGAATTTAGGCTTGCCACCAATTTGTAACTTTCTTAGTGTTCTTTCTGATTATCATTCTTTAGAATATTCAACTCAGCGTTATCTCCCAAAAATAAATTAGCTCTAAGAATTTCCCAACCATTTGTAGTTTTAGATAGGTCTAATTTGGCGGTGGCAGTTTCTTTTTCACCAAAAACAAATAGCTTATATGTTACGAGGTTATTTTGCTTCATCGATGATGTTCGACCTTGTGGTAACAATATGACTGCCTTTACTTTGCCTATAGTTTGAGCTGTGATATCGTTTTGTTCTATAAATTTTTTTGCCTGTCGATACGAAGGACTTAAAATATTAGCAAAATACATCGATATCCAAAGTACAACTATTAATCCAATACCAATTTTAACTCGCTCTTTACTAAAATTAAAAAAATACATTTTTTACCTCAAATACTAGTGAAATATAATTTCAAATCCACCACTAACCCCAGCGCCAACACCAATACTTGGGGTTGCACCACCAGTCGGCTGCGGAGGAAATGGTGTCGCATATGGACCATTAGTTTGGGAAAACCCTGAACTTGAGGATATCCCAATTTCTAGAGGCCCAAAATTCGCACCAGCTTCTGCAAACTGACCAGTAGAAATACCACCACAGTTATTTCCATCAGGACTACTTCCATTTTTATCCCAGCTAATACCGCCACCTATTCCAATACCTCCGCGTACAGCACCAAAAAAGCCTCCGCCTGGGTTTCTACCAAAGGTCAAGCCGCCGCCAAAACCAGCATAACCGCCGATTGAAATAGACCACAACCCACTCGGATCAATAAAATTCACGGGGTCCCGCCGACGTAGTTATACAAGTTTATGCCACCATCAAAAAGTATCGGATCTTTCGAAATCCATCTTCCTATCGAAGGATCATAAGTTCTAGCGCCGAACTTCACCATTTTTGTGTCAGGATCGTAAAGT
>JBMOJS010000403.1:0-1609 GCA_049315665.1 Pseudobdellovibrionaceae bacterium
CTGTATATTAATAAAACAATCATCAGCCAAAATTAGCTACAAAAATGGAGAAAGTTATAATTTCTAGACTTGACGGAAGTTACGCTCAGTTTAGTAAAAACTGCCTAGATCACGCACTAAAAAAATCTTGGGAAAATTATTTTTCTAAAATAGAAAAACACTATTTATCATAAAGATAAATTCTTATTATAGATATTTTCAATTTCTTTACTCATTGATGGAATAGAAAATATACTGCTAACTCTATTTAATGCATTAGCAGTCAGTTTGTGACGAAGGCTTTGATCTTGCAGCTGAACTAGGCCTCTCAGCAAAGCGTCTTCATTTTGTGATTCAAAAAGCAGTCCACATTCCCCATTGTTTAACACCTCTGGAATTGCGCTTATATTGGATGCAATAATTGGCACACCGGCTGACATGGCTTCAAGTAAAACCAGGCCAAATCCTTCGTATATAGAAGTGAGAGCAAATACGTCAAAACACTTTAAAACTTGAGGAATATCTGCGCGTCTTCCTGTCCAAATGACATCATTTGAAATTTCAAGTTGCGATGTCAAATCTTTAAGGTATTTCTCTTGCTCTCCGGATCCAACAATAATTAGTTTTGATTGAGGACGGATTTTTTTAAAATCACTAAATACTTTGACTAGTGTATCCAAAGATTTTTGTTTAGTTAATCTGGAAATTGTACCAATGGTAAAATATTGGTCAAATTTTAAATCAGATGCTGAAATGGCATCAGAAAACTTACTGATTTCAATTCCGTAATAAATAACGTTTAGTTTTATCTGATTCGACCGACTTAAATTATTACTGAAATATCTTTTTACTGCATTTGAAATGCAAATAATGTTCGAAGCCCTCTTCGCCACCCAATTTAAAAGCAGAGTATTTTTTATGTAAGGTGCAAATCTCTCATCGTTATGCTTTGAAATAATAAATGGAATTTTAGAATTGCCGATTAAAGCAAACCTGCAGATAAGTTCGGACGGTGGCATGTGAGCATGTATTATTTGTGGGCTAAGTGTCTTGATAAGTGATTTGAGTTCAAAAATACTTAAATAATTCGCAAGCTGTGTAATATTCAGAAAATAGGTAGAAATCTGTAAATCACTAAAGGCAGTTTTGAGTTCATGATTGCCTTTTAAATAGGCAATGTGAACCTCGTGGCCATCCTTTTTTTGAGACTGTGCTAAGGCTAACAAATGATTTTCTGCTCCGCCACGATCAATAGAGGTAATAACATGTAGAATTTTTAGATGTTGTTTTGGGTTTATTGAACTTTGCAATTAAAACTCCTCGCTATATTTGATAGCACTAATTGCTATTGATGGATAGTCCTCTTAACATATAAAAAACTAGATTTGAAATTTGTGAATCTAAATGTATATAAACAAAAAATATACATATTCTATTTTGGAGAGTGATAAAATATGGACCTTAAAGACACATATATAATTATATTAGCAGGCGGCTTAGGAACCCGACTAAAAGCTGTTGTTGGGAATACACCAAAGCCGATTGCGTTGATTCATGAAAACCCCTTTTTGTGCCTATTGATTGACTCTCTTTATGCACAGGGCATCAGGAAAATTATCCTCAGTCTACA
>JBMOJS010000404.1:0-1603 GCA_049315665.1 Pseudobdellovibrionaceae bacterium
GGGACGTGCGCTCCTTTTGCATGGAGGTCTTGGCCTTACAGGAAGCTTTAGATAGCTGTGACCACCCCTGGGCTAAAGCTCAAAAACAAGCTCTGATGCGGGCCGAAGAGCCCTTGTCTGCGATTGACCAAATCATGACCTCTGGTGGGGATATCCGTTCGGATGCCAGTCAAACACTGTATCAACTGTTTAATGAAAAAGAGCGCCTGGCTAAAGAGGTGCAAAATATTTTAGATAAGCTGGTCAAAAGCCATCAGTTAGAAAATATGTTGCAAGATCGTTACGTCACAACTCGTCAAGGCCGCTGGGTCTTACCTATACGCAGTGGAATGCAACATTTTGTTCAGGGAACTATTCAAGGATCATCACAAACCAAACAGACAGTTTTTATTGAGCCCGAAAAGACCACAGCATTGAACAATCGCTTGACGCAAATTGAAGACGAGATCGAAGAAGAAGTTCAACGTCTGCTGATGGAGTTGTCTAAATATTTGACTCGCCAAGTTCCAGAATTTGAATCTTCAGCCCATATTCTTGAAGATTGCGATGTCTTTTTTGCCAAAGCGCAAGTAGCGATACATTTAGAAGCACAGCCCATCGAATTCAATGATCACGAACTGAATCTGATCGATGTGGTGCACCCCTTGCTTAAACTTTCCAACAAATCTGTCACCAGCAATCATTTGCGTCTGAATAAACAAAAAGGAATTTTACTTTTAAGCGGCCCCAATGCCGGTGGTAAAACTGTTTTGCTAAAATCCTTAGGTCTTGCGGCACAAATGGCCCGCTGTGGACTTTTGGTGTGTGCCCAGCCGGGATCCTGTTTGCCATTTTTTAAACAGATTTTTTTATCTATTGGCGATGCACAAAGTGTGGATGAAGAGCTTAGTACTTTTGCTGCTCATCTTAAAAAATTACAACAGGCTATTCATTTGCAGGGTGAAAATACTTTGATTTTGATTGATGAGATTTGTGGATCCACGGACCCTGAAGAGGGCAGTGCTTTAGCTAGAAGCTTTATTGAGCGTCTTGAAAAAAACAAAGTGTTTGCCATGATCACTTCTCACTTGGGACCCTTAAAGTCAGGCTGGGATGAAGACAGTGCAGTGATCAGCGGCAGTATGGAGTATGACACTAAAACAGGTCGCCCTTCCTATCAGTTTTTGCCAGGCATACCTGGCGAGTCCTTGGCTATTGCCACCGCTGAAAGAGTGGGCGTTGATCTAGATGTGGTCCATCGTGCTAAAGAGCTTTTGTCCCCCACCACCCGAGCCCGCTTGGAAGGGTTGAGTGAAATCGAAAAGATCAAAGAAAGTTTGTCGCAAATGCAAAAACAATTGCGCACAGATATGCATAAAACTCAAAACGAAAAATCAAAGTATGAAAAGCTGATTCATGATTTTAAACTTGAAAAAGATCAGCTTCTGCAAAAAGAACTTAAAAAAGCACAAAAGCAGGTGGACGAAGCGATAGCCCACACAAAAGTAGAAAATACTTTTCAAAAACACCGACAGCTTTTAGATATCAAACATCAGTTGCCAGAAATTATTAAGGCCCAACCGCAACAATCTTCGGGGGTGCCCACTTCTGCAGCCGCTTTTGC
>JBMOJS010000405.1:0-1603 GCA_049315665.1 Pseudobdellovibrionaceae bacterium
ATTGAATTCATGTGGAGGTCAGTCTAGCAAAAAGTCTTTAATTAGGCAAGAGTTTAGGACAAACCTCCTTAATACCTTTTTTCATCGTCCTCATCGTTTATTATATAGTGATTTGGTCTAAACCCTGTAACTCTTGCGGAATGATTCAAAAAGCTATTAAGGAGGTTTTTAAGTTAAAAAGCAAAATTTGACTTGAAATAAATAAGTAGTATGGTTTGAAGCAAACAGCTCTATCAAATGACATTCATAACTTTTCTCGGTTTTGTTTTTGTTCTTTTAGTCGCGGCAATCATTCCTCGTTTTGTGCTTATGATTGTAGCATGCTTTCTGATTGGAGGTTGGTGGCTTTGGCTTCTGATTCCCCTAGCCATCATTGGCTTAATTATGGATTTATGTTCATCTTAGAACCCAACGCTTTTGCGAAGGGTTTTTTATTTATTCTCACTTTCTTCTTTTTCAGAAAAAGCCTGTAAAGCCTCAAAAATATCTTCTGGATAACCCTGTAGAACTTCTTCAATATTGTGCCAAGATTCGCCAATACGATGATCAGTAATTCGGTTTTGGGGAAAGTTATAAGTTCGGATTTTTTCTGAACGATCGGCGTTCCCTACTTGAGTTTTACGGTTGGCCGAATATTTAGCTTCTTCTTCTTCTCGACGCAATTGATCAATTTTAGAAATCAAAATAGCCATAGCTTTTTCACGGTTTTTACCCTGACTTCGCTCGGAAGTACTACGCACATCAATACCTGTTGGTTTGTGAATCAAACGCACAGCAGTTTCCACCTTGTTCACATTTTGACCGCCGGCTCCACCAGAACGAGAAAATTCAATTTCAATTTCATCTGGTTTAATTTCAATTTTAGTATTTTTTCGCAATGGCAAAATAGCCACCGATGCCGTTGATGTATGAACCCGACCCATCTTTTCAGTGACCGGCACACGTTGCACTCGATGCACTCCGGTTTCAAAACGTAGAATTTTATAAACTCCACGACCGTGAATTTCAAATGAGGCAAATTTATAGCCACCTGTCTCATTAGTTGATTCATCAATACGGGAAACTTGCCAACCTTGTTTTTCAGCATAAGCGATATACATATTAGCCAATTGAGTAGCAAAAATAGAAGCCTCATCTCCCCCGGCGCCAGCTCGAACTTCCAATATAACTTCGTTAGGAAAATCATCCTCTTCTTTTTCTACAGTTAAAATATCTTTAATCTGAGCTTCAATAGCAGTTTTTTGATCTTTGATATTTTTTAAATCTTCTTCGGCCATTTCTTTCATTTCTGGATCGCTAGCTCCCAGCTCTTGAGCTTCTTTTTCTTGATTATTTAAACGAACAAGCTCCTCGGCAAAAAAACGAGTTTTAGGATTTTGTTTTAGTTTTTCAATATCTTGTTCCATATATAAATTTTGACTTTTTTGCAAAAATAAAATCGCCTATTATATAGTAGACGATTTTAGAAAAAGTAGTTAATTCTTTTTAGCTGCAGGTTTCTTTGATTGAGCCATTCGGGCTTTGAATTTTTCTACACGACCAGCTGTATCAACCATAGTTTCTTTACCTGTATAAAAAGGATGTGAGGCGCTAGAAATTTCAA
>JBMOJS010000011.1:0-28790 GCA_049315665.1 Pseudobdellovibrionaceae bacterium
AAAAAAACTCTCAGAAGCCATTTGTCTGTGAATCAGTACCAGTACAGTCTTCTGCGTAAACGGGCTTCTGAATCGGATGTTCAACTTTTAACTACCTACAAACTGCAGGTGAAGAACTTTGATTTTAAATCGTCTGCAGATTTTAAACAAGACGCTGAATCCAATAAAAACTTACAAACATTCACAATGCAATCAGCACCCTTGTATCGCTATTTGAAAGCCATGAATTTGGTTTCGAACAACCATGTGGCCGATTTTTTATTCAACTTAATAGGGGGGGCTGCTGGTTATAAGCAATTTATTAAAGATCGTTTGGATTACAGTACAAATGATATTGAAATGTTCAATGGATCTGGTGATAACGTCCCAACTAGAAAAGGTTCACTGTACAATTCGGCTTCCTGCACCGCCGTGGTAAATATTGTTTTGGATTTACGACGACTGTTGATGAGTGTTCCTAAAAATGACAATGCCGAATCTACAAAAAAATATTTTGATTTAGAAGATGTGATGTCTATTTCGGAAGCAGATTCTGAAGGTGAACATGGATCTATTCATTCTACGATTCAAAGGTATAACGATCTAGATACATCATTGATTGCAAAAACAGGAACTTTAAATAAATACTCAAGCTTAGCAGGTATGATTTCGACAGAAAAAGGGGACTTGTACTTTTCTATTGTCGTTTCAAAATTCAGCCAAAAGGAAAATGACTCTGCAAAAGTTGTAATTAAAAAGAATGTGATGAGTATAATAAAGAAATTTTCTGGTGTATCACCGATTGACACCTATACACCTTTAGCCTTTGTGCCTTTTGACGCTGATTCTAAACTTGTAGAATATACTGGCACCAATCAATCCATCACAGGTCTTGCTAAAAACTAAGCGGCCACCTCAAGTTGAGTGAATTGGCCAAAATGACCGATTCACTTATTTTTTATGATTGGATAGCTATACTATTTTTTAGTGGTCGATGATGCTGGTTTTGCAGTTGTTGATGGCTTTTGTGGAGCCTTGCTTTTTGCTACAGCTGTAGGAGCCAAACTTGGTTTTTTACCAGTGTCTGAAGAAAAAATATTTTTAAAGAAAGATTTAATTTTTTGTCCCAAACCTTGATTTTGCACATCTAGTTTTTGTTTAGCAGCTGTGTTTGAATAAGCCCTGGCCGGTCGCTTATGCTGACTGCCCACAGTTTGCTCTTTGGCCTTTAAAGTTTTATCAAAACGCGAAACATTTTTAGTGGTCGCACCCGGATTCGGTCGTGCAGAACCACGCCCTTCATAAGGCTTACCACGTCCGCCATCTCTTTCAGATCGGTGATTTGATCCACTGCCGCCACGCTCTGCACGTTGTTCGTAGGGGCTATCACCATTGCCACCGACTGTGCGCGGTTTATTGCCCTTGTAGTTGGGGCTAACAGGTCTTGGTCCTTGTTGCGAGCGTTGAGGATAAGGTTTAAATTCTTTTTTGTTTTCAAAACTTCTATATTCCAAAGGCTTAAAGTCTTTGATTAAACTCTGGTCATCCAAATACTCAACGGTCAGTTTATGCTTTAAGTAATCTTCAATTCTATACAAGGCATCGATGTCGCGGTCACAAACCAAACTGAAAGCTTGTCCTGTTGTTCCTGCTCGACCAGTACGACCAATACGGTGCACATAAGATTCACTGTCACTAGGCAGTTCATAGTTAACAACTAAGTCTACGCCTTTAACATCCAAACCACGGGCAGCCACATCTGTCGCCACTAAAATATTCATATGATTTTCGGCTTTAAATTGCTCTAAAACATTGTTGCGCTGACCTTGGGTCAACAAACTTGAAATAGCCATGGCCGGGAAACCATTTTTAACTAAAAATTGGGCCAAGCCTTCCACACTATTTTTGAAATTTGTAAAAATAATGGCTTGTTTAGGTTTGTGTAAGCTTAATATAGACAAAAGATGTTGAGGCTTTTCTTGATGTCCAATATGAAAAATCACATCTTTGACATTTTCAGCTCTGGCTTGATCACGACTCATATTGATCTCAACCGGATCTGCACCAAACTGATAGGCAGTATTTAGAACTTCAAAATTTAAGGTGGCACTGAAAACTAAAAACTGACGATCGCGGGGCACCCTTTGCAAAATAAACTTCATGTCGTCTTTAAAGCCCATATCAAACATACGGTCAGCTTCATCAAAAACAATGGCTTTGACTTGTTTTAAATCCACAACATGATCTTTGAACAAATCAATCAAACGACCTGGTGTGGCCACAACAAACTCGACCCCATTGCGAAGAGCTTCTTTTTGTTTATCGTAACCTGTGCCGCCGTAAACTGTGACACTGCGAAGTCCAGTCCCAACCATAAATTTATCAGCATTTTCTTGCACCTGTTCGGCCAATTCACGGGTGGGCACTAAAATTAAAATAAAGTTTCTGGCTTTCCAATCAAAAGATGGGGAATAGCTTTTCTCTTTTTCGGCACGAAAGTCAGAACCTTCTTCAGTGGTTGGCTGCGTATGCAGCTTATCAGCACCGATCGTCCCTTGTTCATTTGTTTCTATTGGCGGCGCCTGTTCAGCTAAAATGGGCTCAACGGATCCAGCATTCAAAGGGGCTTCTGTAACTGCAGAACTATCTGTTTTATTTCGTGATAATAAAATACGATGAATCAATGGCAATAAGAAAGCCGCTGTTTTGCCTGTGCCCGTCTGTGCGAGGCCTGCCAGGTCTCGCCCTTGCATCACAATAGGAATGGCTTGTTCTTGAATAGGTGTACAATCTTGGTAACCCATTTTTGTTATATTATCAGAAATGACGGGATCTAAATTAAGCTCAGAAAACTTCAAAACAGTGACTCCAGGAAATGCAGAACTTGATCAGCGTCAACATAAACGCTGCTTGTCTAACCTTGATATATGCATCTATTGCAAAAGTCAAAGAGTCCCTGGTCTGGCTTTAGAATGACCTATTTCTGATCTAATAAAAACTGCTGAATCGATTGAATAAACTCTTGAGGTTTTTCAGAGTGCACCCAGTGCCCAGCCCCCTCAATTTCGACGCCCCTCATTATTGGCTGTCGCTGAAGCATTTCTAAATAGGTTTCATGTTTAAATTCTTTAGAATCAGCACCTCGGATCAGCAATGTAGGGCATTTTAGGCTCATCACATCCTGCCAACGATCTTGATTGCGCCCCTGAACCACAGAGTCAATGATGCCTTGGCGACTAAAACGCCAGTCCACCTGACCCGAAGGTTTTTCTTCCATATTGCTATAAAAAAAGGCAGCCAAGGTCTGCGGATTTTCGCGGGATTGGACATTTTTAACAAAATCTTGGTATAAATAATTTTTTGCAGCTTCACGGCTGGCAAAAGGGGTCGGTACCATTCCCAATAAATACTCGTAGTAAACATTGGCTTCTGGAGCAGCCTCGGGCCCAATATCCTCAATCACCAAAGCCTTCACATGCTGCGGATATTGACTAGCAAAACACAGGGCATTGCGCCCACCCATCGAGTGGCCAATCAAAATAAACGGCGGTAAATTCAAAGCTTCAATTAAAAATAACAAATCCCTGGCATAGTCTTCGGGAGCATAACCTGATTTAGGATGGAAAGATCGCCCATGGCCCCGCTGATCATAAACCAGGCATTGGAATTGTGACTCAAAGGACGACACAATTTTACGCCAATTGTTGGCAGATCCCATAAGGCCATGCAAAAAAACCATTTGTGGACCCGTAGAAATCCCGAACTGTTGATAATGAAAGTCTTCTAATTTTGTCATTGGATCTAAATAACTTTTTTCTGGAATTCGTGCAAGACGTGACTTTTTCCTAGATTAAGTGGGCTTCTTCTTTTAAAACTGAATGAATGACACCGAAGTTGCACAAAAACTGGATTGACCCCTTTGCCATTCAAATCATTAAAGCTTTGCAAGACGCAGGTTTTGAAGCCTATTTGGTTGGGGGTTGCGTGCGTGATCTCTTGGTGGGCCTGCATCCCAAAGACTATGATATTGCCACCAATGCCTCTCCACAACAGGTGCGCCGTAAAATCTACAACAGCTATATCATTGGTCGTCGTTTTCGCTTGGTTTTAGTGCGACGAGGACAGACCTTATTTGAAGTGGCTACTTTTAGACGTAGCGGTACCGCAGAAGAAGTTGAAACTCCAGAGGCTCAAGAAGAATCTGCAGTGGTCGGAGACAATTTTTTTGGCAGTCGCGAAGAAGATGCCAAACGTCGCGACTTTACCATCAATGCTTTGCTTTATGATCCTATAAACAACGAACTTATCGATTATTGCAATGGCAATGCTGATATTGAAAATCGCTGCCTGCGTATGATTGGTGATGCCCCCACCCGTTTGCTTGAAGACCCTATTCGAATATTAAGGGCCGTTCGATTGTCACAAAAATTGAATTTCAGCCTAGAAGAATCTTTGCGTTCTGCCATCGTCGATAAATCTGAAGAGCTTTTAAAATCAGCCTTACCTAGACGTCGGGAAGAGTTTTTAAAATTTTTACGTCTAGAAAATAGCCCAAGCCTATGGACCGAACTTTATGACTTAGGAGTGCTAAAAGTCATCTTACCAGGCCTACATGCGGTCTTCGAGGATGCACAAAAACAAGATATCTTTTTATCAGGCTTACGACGCTGGTCACAGTTTGATATAGACCCGCAAAACACCCTAGAAATGTTTGCTGCCTTTTTGCAGATTTTTATTTTAGCTTATTATGGAGAAGATGCGGATATAGCAATGCTTCAAGAAGATCCACGCTTACAAATCATGGTCAGGGATCAACTGGGAGTTTTTAAGAATGAAAGTGGGGTTTTCTTTCAAGCCTTGCAACTTAAATCTGCACTGCTAAAAACGGACGATTATTTACGACGAGGTGAGCGGCGCCGACGCTCTATATTGGATAGTGAGTTTTTTAACTTAGCATTTAAATTGGGCTGTGTTGATTTAAGTTTGACTCCTGCATTGCAGGTTTTTTGGCTGCAAGAAAAATGTCGCTAATATCGCTACCTAAACAATACACATCTTCAGTTCGGTTGTAAATTCAGCAGCTGATCTCCATCAAAAATATAATCAAAATAGCTGGCCTCTTTCAACGCAGAAGAGGTCTCGCCTTCATAAATCAGCACTGTTTTGATCGATGTGTAGCGCGGGCGTTTTAACACATCCACCTTGCGGCGAACCTCTTTAATCACTTCTTGCCCCAAAGATTTTTGAAATTTTACTTCACAAACATAAATGCTTTGGTCACGGGTGTGTATCAACAAATCAATTTGACAGCCGCCTTTATTTTTTGTGTTTTTAGTTTGAATGTATGGCCCAGCCCAAACAATATCTGTTGTTTTTAAACCTAACAATTCATAGACAACAAATAGATTATTTAAAATAATATTTTCAAACTGCAGGCCCATCATCTGCTCCCACTGGGCCAATCTTTTGGTTTTTTGAAAATCGAACTGGTTGTTTTGTATGCTGCTTATATGAGGTTCTATGTACTTTAGATAAAATCTAACATAGTTGTCTTTAATTCTATAAATCTGCAGCTTTGGACTGATTTTTTTAAAGTCATAGGCGGGAGAGCTTGATAAGAATCCCGCCAGCACCAAATCCTTTAAATATTTACTTAGAGTTCCGGATTTTTGCATTTTCATTTTTTTTGCGATCTGTTGTACACCCGCTTTATTTGCAACTAATGTTTGCATGATTTCTTTATAAATCTTGGCCCTTTTTGAAAAAACATCGTTGAATATTTTTTCAAAGTCATTGAATAAAACTCCAGTTTTATCAAAGCACATACTTTCAATATTTTTCATGGCGCTGACTGAAGTTTGTACTTCCTCTAAATACCTAGGCACCCCGCCAGTGACTGCTAAAACTTGTAAAATATCGTACGAGCTGGTTTGCTTCAGTCTACCTTGCCAAAAATGGGTCAATACATCTAAAGGCAATTCTTGCAAATTCAGGGTCAAAGAAATGCGACCTAAAAAATCAGTGTCATTTATAATATTGTCTTCAATCCAGGACGAAACACTTCCACATAAAACTAAAATCAATTTGTCCTTTTTTTTAAATTGGGTGTCCCAAGCTGTTTTTAATTTACCAACAAAATCCAAATCTTGCCCGGCCATCCAAGATATTTCATCCAATAAAATCACAGTGGGAATATTTTTAATTTGTTTATTTAAAAAAGAAAAGGCCTGGGTCCAATTTTCAAATTTCAGTTGGGGCAAGTCTTCTATTTGATCTTGCAGTTGATCTGAAAAGTGATCTAACTGGTCTTGGATACCCATGCCGGGGCGATGGGCTAGGCCTTGAAATTCTAAAAAAACTTTGCTGCTTTTGGAAAAATGTTCGATCAATGCACTTTTGCCGATTCTTCGTCGACCTTGCACGGTAACTAAAGAGGCTCTTTTTTTTAGCCATAATCGGTTTAAAAGCTGAAGTTCAGTATTTCGCCCTATAAATTCCATTTTGCACCAAACGGTAAAATTGCTGTTTGGTGCAAAATATAGCATGGTTTGCATTTTGCACCAAATGGTAAAATTGCTATTTGGTGCAAAATGAAAAAACTAGACCAATTTCTGCTGAATGGATTTAGCGACAGAGGCCGCATCCAAACCATGGGCCTTGTATAAATCTTCAGAACTATAAGCGCTACGACCAAATTCTTGCTCTACAGCCAGGCTCAATAATTTAAATTCAAAGCCATGGGTCAATAGTGCATGAGCTAGAATTTGCCCTAAGCCCCCCACCCGCTGGTGATCATCCAAGGTGACCAATAAACTTTGTGGTGGTAAAATTTTGTGCCACTCCTGTGCAGAGAAATAATTCACATGGGCCTTATGCACCACAGCTGCTGCAATATTTGATTTTTGCAAAATATCTGAAGCCTTAATTGCTTCTGGCAATAAAGACCCAGAAGTGCAAATCACCACGGGGAATTTATTTTTAGCTGATGAAATTTGCGGTTGTCGCACGACCACCTGCTCTTGACGTGGTCGATAAAAATCAGAACCAAAAGATCCATAGCTAGAAGGAAAGTTTTCGCGACCTAAAAAGAACACCGCGCTGTTTGGTACTTGACCGGATTTTTTAGCGGCAGCAAATTCTTCAATCACGGTGGTCAACAAAACATCGGCCTCTTGACTGCACGACAAACAATAAACATCCACATGTGGAATCGAACAGGTCATGGCCAAATAAGCCAACGCCTGGTGGGAAGCTCCGTCCGCGGCATCTTGAAATCCTGTGTGAGAAAAAACCGCAATCACTGGGGCTTCAGACAAAGCCGCCATGGTTAATGGCAAGGCCCCCTTGGTCACACCAAATTGAGCAAAAGTATCCACCACCGGAATCAAACCCAATTTCGATAAACCTGCCGCTGTAGAAATCATGTTGCTTTCAGCAACGCCAACATCATAAGACGCCTGAGGAAATTCTTTGCGAAAAGCCGCAACCCCAGTGGAGCCCGGCAAATCAGAGGTGATGCTAACAACAGCGTGGCCTTTTTTACGAGCATTGATCAAAGCTTTAGCGACCCCGCTTTGAATTTTTTCTGAAGGACCTTGAACTTGCGACCAAGCCAAGGATGTGGTCCCGCCAGCGCTGGCAGCGGCTTTAGCAGCTTCGGACTTCGCTAGCTTTTGTTCAGCCATAAATTTTTCTTGTTGCTGCAGTTCTGCGATCCAAGCGATGAATTCTGCAGGCAAAGGTTCTTGATTGTAGATTTCAGATAAAAACGCCGGCAATTCACTGGCGGCTTTTAATGGAAAGCCGTGCCCCCCAGAAGAAGATTTGGCTGTTTGCGCAGAGCCAATCCCTTTGATGGTTTTAGCGTGCACTGCCACTGGCACCGCGGGATTTTTTTGAGCGGTTTCAATGGCCGTCTGCAAAGTCTGATAACATTTTTCCAGATCATTGCCTTCAGGCAGATCAATCACATGCCAACCCAAAGTGCGCAAAGAAGCAAAGGTAGGGGCCATATCAAAACTTTCTTCAGAAATACGGCCGCTCAATTTGGTGTTGTTATCCGTGATAATCAAAACGTAAGGAGCCAAAAGATTTTTTTGCGCCCAACCAGGAATCGCCGCAAAAGCCTCTTTGGCTTCGCCTTCCATACTGGCGCCATCTGAAATCACAGCTACCGTGGTGCGGTTGCTGCCATTGATTTTTTCTCCCAAAGCCAAACCTTGAGTTTGTGGCACAGCAGAACCCAAAGGGCCATTGGATAAAAACACTCCCTCTGGAAAACAATGAACTTCACCATGGCCGGTGAGTGGACTTTCAATAGAACGGAATTTTTTTAAACTATTGAAATCCAAATCGGCTAAACCATAGTTGGCTTTTAAAGCGTACAAGCCATTTTCGCAGTGACCAGCATCATTCACAAAATGAAAAAGCTGATGCCACTGCTGGCCCACAGCTCTGGCTTGTTCAAACATCAGCGCATGCACCGCAGACATCAATTCGGCCAATGCAGCAGGGCCACCGTAGTGGCAGGCGGCTCCACCAAGTACGGCGTTCATATCCATCAAAGACACCAAAGCCCTGATGGCCTTTGGATCTGAAACAGTGATATTTTGCCCAGCCTTGTTTTGAATGTTTTTAGAAAAATGCGGCGGATTTTTGGGATTGCTAAAAAGTGTAGTCATGACTTACATTTATTAGCACGCCTTTAAAAAGGCAAACTGAAAAAAGATCACGCCACAGGGAGTTTTAAATGCTGTTTCCCCATCAACTGCGAAACCTGCTTAAAGTCGAATTGCACCGCCACCTGGATTGCAGCGTGCGCCTAAGTACACTTTTGGAACTAGCCCCCCAGGTGGGCATCGATATTCCGTTAAGTCCGCAACAACAAAAAGATCTGTTTTTGGTGACTCAACCGATGAAGGATTTAGAATCCGTGCTAAAAAAATTTTTGAACACGCAGAAACTATTTACCTCGACAGAAATTTTAGAACGCTGGGCCTATGAGGCCTGCGAAGACGCCTTCAATGATGGCATTCGTTTGATCGAGTTTCGTTACGCCCCCAGCTTCATCGAAGAAGGACATTCTGTGGGCTACGAAAAAATCCATCAGGCCTTTGTAAAAGGTATTCAACGGGCACAAAAAAAATGGCCGCTGTCTGTGGGTTTGATTGCCACTTTGCAAAGAATAAAGTCGCCCCAACTAGCGTCGCAAATTGTGGACTTTGTCATTGACCACAAAGAGCATTTTGTTGGCGTGGACCTGGCAGACAATGAATTGGCTCAGGCGCCAGCAGCCTTTGCAGAGGCCTTTCAGCGGGCACGCAAAGCCGGACTAAAAGTCACCATTCATTCGGGCGAAAGCCCTCACCCCGACGCTGCAAAGTGGATCACCGATAGCATTGATATTTTGGGGGCTGAACGCATTGGTCACGGAGTGCAAGTGATTCACTCCCCCGCAGTGATGCAAACTTTAAAAGATAAAAATATCATGCTTGAAGTCTGTCCCATCAGCAATCAGCTGACCCAGGCCTTTGCCCGCTGGCAAGACCACCCCTTTCAAAAATTGTATGTGTTGGGAGTTCCCGTCAGTATCAATGCCGATGACCCGGGGATTTTTGCTACCACATTGACCGATGACTATTCTGTTTTGCACCAGGTGCATGATTTACAATTGCAAGATTTCAATCACATCAATCAACAGGCTTTAGAAGCCAGTTTTTTATCCGAATCTGAAAAACAAAAATGGCGCCCCTGGTTTTTGGAAGAATCTAAATTGATCGAACAAGGTCTGTTTTTATGAATCTAAACTACGAGCTCTTTCTCGCCATAGAGCCCTTTGACAAAGGGTTTTTGCAAGTCAGCAGCAAACATAAAATTTATTACGAACAAGTGGGAAACCCCAAAGGTTCACCGATTTTGTTTATCCATGGGGGCCCTGGATCTGGAATTTCTGCGGACAACCGCCGCTACTTTGACCCCAACTACTATCGAGTGATTTTATTTGATCAAAGGGGGGCGGGGCTAAGTCAACCTTCTGCCGAATTGCAAGAAAACACCACTTGGGATTTGGTCGCTGATATAGAAAAAATCCGTCAGCATTTAGGTCTGCAAACCTGGTCGGTGTTTGGTGGCAGTTGGGGATCGACGCTGGGCTTGACCTACGCGATCACTCACACCGCTGCAGTAAAAGCATTAATTCTTAGAGGCATTTTTTTATGCCGTCCTAGTGAGCTGCAATGGTTTTATCAGCAGGGAGCTTCGCAAATCTTTCCGGATTTGTGGGAGACCTATAAAAATTACATCCCCACAGAAGAACGCCATGATTTTATTGCCGCTTACTACAAACGCCTGACCGATAAAAACTTTGATACCCGCCTAGCTGCAGCCAAAATTTGGAGTCAGTGGGAGGCCGGCACATCAAGACTAAAAATCAATCAACAAGCGGTGCAATCTTTTGAAGATACTAAACACGCTTTGGAGTTCGCCCGCATCGAGTGCCATTATTTTATCAACAAGGCCTTTTTTCCCACCGACAATTATCTGCTAGAAAACATTAGTAAAATTCGCCACATCCCGGGATGGATCGTGCAAGGTCGTTATGATATCGTGTGCCCCGCCATTTCAGCCTGGCAACTGCACCAAGCTTGGCCCGAAGCTGATTTCACTTGGGCCGAAGATGCGGGTCATTCGATCTCGGAAAACAGCATTCGCCACGGAGTGATCAAAGCTACTGAAGCCGTTCGGATTTTGGGGCTGTAATTCAATACTGGCGTGGGTTTTATACCCATAAGATTTGCTTATAGATCCTGTAAAAACATTCGAATTGCATAAGTCAATGGTAAGAGCTAAACCCTGTGCAGATTACAAAAGTGTCTAAAATTTAGACATCAGAAAAGGGGCTGCATGAACACAGGTAAAATTAGCAAAATCATAAATTTAACTTCTATTTTAGCAGCTTTAGTCTTGTCTGCCTGCGGTCAGCAAGCCCTGCACTCATCGCATTCTGTTTCTGAATTATCTGAGGACCAAAACGCCATTGTCGGCGGCCGAAAAGTTCGGGAAAGCTCTCCCATTGAGTCTTCCGTAGTGGCTATTTTGATTTACACCATTGAAGGATCAGCACCACAATTAGAAAGCAAGGCAAACTCACCATCACAGCAGGGCCAAATACTTAAAGTAGCGATTTGCACAGGCTCCTTGATCACTGAAAGCATTGTTTTAACAGCAGCCCATTGTGTGCCTGAAAATTCTGGGCAATATATTTTTTTCTCTGACCGAATTCCTACTTTTGACATAAGGGAACTGCATAGATCTGGTTTGGGCCGGAAAGTTTTTAAGCAAATAGTGTATTCAGGTTATCAACCCGCTAATGGCCCCAAAGGTTTAAAAAATACCGGCGATGTGGCTTTATTAAAGTTTGAAGGTCCATTGCCTGCAGGCTACAAACCGGCTACTTTTTTACCTGATGGCAAAGTCTTAAAATCAGGACAGACTGTCGTTTTAGCAGGATTTGGCACAACCTACGATGGCACTGTAGCTGCGGATGAACAACAAGGCAAAGAAACCACTAGCGCAGGAGCTCCAGAGCAGTCCAATGGTGCAACTCCAAGTCAAGAGTCACGACGTAAAAAATTAGACGATAGAAAAATATTACGCTCTGTAAAAGTTAAAATTGCCAGTGAAAGTTTCAGTGCAACTGAAATTGCATTAGACCAAACCAATGGCAAAGGGGCTTGCCATGGAGACTCTGGCGGTCCTGCTTTCTTACAACAAGGTAAAAATTTATACTTATGGGGTATCACTAGCCGTGGAGTGCAAGGTTGCGATAAATTTTCTATCTACACCAATGCCCTTGTTTACAAAGACTGGATGGAACAAGGTATCCAACAGCTTCAGTAGTTGGCGTGTGGCGAGAGCCCGTGAGTGCGCCTAGGCCTAGCGCACCACGGAGCCAAGGATTCAGGATAATTATTCAAGACTCCCATTCAAGCGCCGTGGGACTTTATCTTAAAATTTATAAATCTAAAAAAGCGGTGTTTCAAAAACATCGCTTTTTGTTTTAGGGGATGGTCGTTAGAAAACTACATGCAAACTTGTCTCCTTTTGACCCAGCAATTTAATTATTATCATTGATACAAATGAGTACAGATTTCGTAAGTTATTAAATATCCAATAATTTATTTGCATATAAACTTGACGTTCAAAATCGAGATACTGTTAAGCGCAAATTTCCCACCTATTTATAAACAAATATGTTTTTATATTGTTCGGGGGATGTGTTTATGATGTCTAAATATTTAGCATTAACTTCTTTTTTTATTTTGTCGGCAGTATCAATCGAATCTAAAGCGCAGAGCTACCTTCCAGCGTCTATCTTAGTGGGAGAGGGCAATGTAGTTGGTATCGAGCAAAGATCTTCTTTGCCATCTGGTGAAATCACAATACAAGAAAAAAATCAGTGTCCAATGACCTTTGATAATTGATCGCTGGAGCGAATAATACAATCTGCAAGCTACTTAACTGGTGCTAAAATGATCAGTGGTGAAATCTATGCCCTGTGGCCACCGGAAGTACCTAAAAGTGTGAAAGAACAATATTCCGGATCAAAAATTAATACATTTGGACCTCCATTCCCTGTCAATGCACGAACAGTGACATTTAGTAACGTGTTTACTCCTAGTTTGTATTTTTATAACATGACCTGCTATTACAGAGGCTGTGGTGCGAATCGCGATAGTCTATGTCAATGGAATGGGCCATCATATTGGATTGGTATTAATCTTAACTCAGAACCACCAAAAGATGATTTGAATCTATCTATAACAAAACCAACCATCACGCCTTCAGAACCAACGGCTGATGGCTCAATTTCGGTATCACCAGATAAAGCATTGCGTGTGGATGTGCCCGTGCGTGGTTCTAATTTTGATGCAAATGAAAATCGTAGCACAACAGTAAACTTAAAAGTAGGATCACAAACGTTGCAAAAGACAATTTCATTGCAGCAACTTAAAGCCAGTGGCGGAAATCTTATTATTCCATTTGATATAACTTTAACATCTGACGATGCTGGCAGCTTAAATTTAATGGCATCTGTGAACCCAGCCAACAATCCAGTAGAAAAAAACATCGCAGACAATACAATTCAGCAAAAAATATATGTGTTGTGCAATGTGGAAGACAAAGGTGTTACTGTGCCTTACTTTGCACAAGGGGGTCCCAACCCCTGGGCCAATGACAACTATGCAAATCAAGCCCCACAAAAAATGAAAGCCTTAGGTTGTTACACCACAAGCTTCGCCATGTTATTGCAAGCATACAAAATTTCTAAATCTACAATAGGCGCAGATATCAACCCTGGATCAGTGAATGATGGTTTAAATTCCATTGGTCTATTTAGTGAACTTGGGCCCAATTATTCTGCGTACAGTGGTTATACAGCTTCGGGCGCAGTTCAAGCCGGTGGTGCAGTTAATTTTGCCAGAGCCTCTTATGCTAAAAATTGCATTGCAGCTGGGGGCAAGGCTTCGGCTTGTAAAACCAAAGCCAAAGGAAAAATATCTTATATTGGTAAATCCGATGAGTTTAATGAGGAGTCCATTAAAACGGTCTATAAAGAACTGTGCAAGGGTAATCCTGTTATTTTAAAAGTTCCGTCGATATCTAATCCAAACGATAAAAGTAAATCTCACTTTGTTTTAGCCACTGGCATGGGTGTAGATAAGGATAATGGACAACAATTAATAACGAATGACCCAGCAATCAGAAAAGGTTTTCGATACAATACTTCAAAAATCAAAGGCTATCGTCTTTACAAACAAATATCTGATCCATCGATGATATTTTTTCATCTGACCGGTGGCTCTAACATGATGATCAGTGATCCTAAGGGCTATAGATCAGGTTATGATCCAATGAATAAACAAACTCTAAATGGTATTCCATCAGGATCCTACACTTTGCCAGAATCCATTGGATCAGCCCTCGAAGGCGACAACACAGTCACGCCACTAGAAGCTAATTTTGAAGTGCTAGAGGCGTTGGATGGCGCTTATCAGGTGCAAGTCTATGCTGATCCAAATAAGACTATAACCAACTATCGACTGACGGCCTATAGCTATGATGCCAGCGGGGCCATCAATCAGATCTTTGACCGCAGTGGCCGGATTCAAGGCAATCAATCTGCTGTACTGAATCTAAACCACAGTATTCAAGCTTTGCCGATTCGATATGCTGGTCTTCAAATAAATAAAGCTTTGTTTTTTGATCAAGCTAGAAAGGACAAGGCTTTACTTACTGGTCGAATCAATCTTGAAGATGGCAGATCCATTTACAAAATTGATAAATTTATAACAATAAAACTAGGGACTTTTGTAAAATCCATTCCTGTCAAAAAACTTTATAAAACTAAAATCTTTGGCAGAACCCATTATATTTATGTGGATTGGGCAAGATCTGGCATCACACTTGATCTTAATGTCGATACTGGGAATTTTATACTTTATGTGGATAATTATCATTTGGACGGGAATAAAAGCAGTTTAACAACTAGTCTGGACATTCAAGTGGATGATATTTATGCTGAATCCTTAGTCACTTTTAAAGGCATTAAAGGAAGAAGCTGCAATGGGAAATAAAAAAAAGACCTTTGTAAACCTAATAATTATTTTTATGACAAGCTTGGCTTTAGCCAATGATAAAGTGGATGAACACAAAAAGCCTGAATACCACCAGGCTTTTCCTAGGGCTAAGGAACTGCTAAAGAAGTTTGGGCTAATTATAGAGCCTAAAGAAGTCCTTGAATGGAGAAATACTTTAGCTAAAGATGAAAGAATAGATTTAGACAATGAGTATTTTAGAATATCCTATCCAAAATGTTTTAAAGTCGAGCCTACGGTAGAAGGCGAAGAAGGGATCAATATTAAAAACTCAGCCTCGTTGGTATTTACTCGAACAGATAAATGTAAACCTAGTACTATTAAAAGTGCCGACTCTTTTACGTTTGCATATGATAGTAAAACTAAAAAAACAGATCTGAAAGGCTCAGGATCAGAAATTACAATTTACAAACAGTACATAGATATCCATGGACTGCAAGGGGCTGTTCATTGGAGTCTTGATGACTCTTATGAAAACAAAGATGTTGGCTACATGCCATATACAAGGTGGAGTATCGATATCTTATGCAAAGGGAAAAAAGAAAATAGTATTTTTCAAGCAATAGCAACCTATCCCGAAGGTGATGACGTCGCACCCTTTTTAGAAAAGAAAAGCTTTGATATTCCGGAAGACTTTAAGCAGATCATTGGTTCTTTTCAATGTCCTAAAAAGTAGATGTGGCATTAAAGGAAGGCATCGCAATGGGAAGTAGATATTAATCTGTCCAGGCCTACTTACTGCAAAAAAGAAATTAAAAAATACTCGCTTCGAAAATTGGCTATTCCAATCATTCAACTCCAACGCGAAAAATCCAAAAATAATAAATCTTCTCCCCAGCTACTAACCGTTTATTTATACCTTTAAAGATTGTTCAAATATTTTACCCAATTCACTCCCAATATTTATTTTGTTTATGCTTATATAGCATTTTCGCAGCAAATAAACTCTTGACGACCATTTTTGATTTTTAAACGTCGTTATAGGAACAATTTTTTTTCCTCATCGGGTCGGGTTGGTGTTCAATAAACAAACCCAATGGTGAGGCAATAACTGCTTTATCATGCGCCTATTTTTTAGAGTTTGTGATTTACATCTACAAATAAAAATAAGCAAAAACTCAGTTTTATAATCCATGATACTTATTGATCAGGTTAAAAGTTACAAAATCAAATAACTCGCGATCGGGTTATGAGAAATTCTTAACCAGATAGGTTTTTAATAAAAAGTTACCGCCGCTAGGGCAAAGCCCTGCAGCAAAATACCGGCGACAAAGAAAGTAGGAATTTATGAATCATAATGAAATACATTTGCAATTGAAACATCTGGTGCAAACCGAAAGAAAAATCACGGAACAGATTTTAGATTTGATCAACCGTTGTGAAATCAGCCGCGCCTTTGCCAAGCTGGGTTACAGTTCGATGTTTGAATATCTGCATAAAGGTTTGGGTTATAGCGAAGGAGCTGCCCAAAGAAGATTATCTTCAGCCCGACTTTTGCGGGAACTGCCAGAAATAAAATCTGATTTGCAAAATGGCAATCTAAATCTAACCCAAGTGGCTATGGCCCAAACTGCCATTCGCAAAGAAGAAAAAGTGCAAAGCCAAAAAATGGATCTAGCCCAGAAAAAAGAAATTCTATCACAACTGAAAAACAAAAACACTTTTCAAAGCAAAGCGGTATTGGCCGAAGCTTTGCCTTCTTTTGCACCAGAGGAAGTGAATTCCATTTCGCCGATTAAAGACAACCAAGTGCAAATCACTCTGACCCTAAGTCAAGACCAATACGAAGAACTTAAAGAAGCTCAAGATTATTTATCCAACAAAGTACAATCAACAGAACTTAAAGATTATTTATTGTATGTTACCAAAAAAGTGCTGCAACAGAAAAAACCAAGCGCCACCAACCCAAAAGCTACCGCCATTGCGGCAGTCGCTCCAACCAAAACTACCAAACAAAGACCCTATATCAGCCAGTTGGTAAAAGCAGAAGTTTTTCTATCTGCTGATTTTCAATGTCAGTATGTTTGTAAAGATAGCCAAAAAAGGTGCGAAGCCACCAGGTTTTTGCATATAGATCACGTTCAGCCCCTGGCTTGTGATGGCTCAAATAACAAAGAGAATCTAAGAGTTTATTGTCAGACCCACAATCACTTGGCGGCCATCGAAAGTGGGCTGATAAGATAAAATTTGCGAAGCATTTAACCCAACACCTCGTCCGCAATAGCATCAGCCACGGCCTGCGGTTGATCCAGATGCAGGCGATGGCCAGCTTGGGAAATAATTTGCAAGGAAAGCTTTCCCACCATTTGTTTTTGCACATCCGACCAAACTTGCAAAAATTTATGATCTTTTTCACCAACAAACACACTGACTTGATCCGCTTTCTGTTGAATCAGTGGCCGATGATCTTTTTGCAAAGCCAAAGACCAAGCGGTCAGCGCATAGGCCAATTTATTTTTAGAAAATTCATATTCGATGCGAACAGGCTCAGTTGCACCACTTTGAAAAACATCTTGGCTGTTCCATTTTTGCAGAACCTCATCCCAAGGTTTTTGCAAAAAAACTTCGGCCCATTTTTTGTCGTTATTCTGGCGTTCCTGAATAACTTCAGTTGGACCAACAAGACCAGGGTGAGCGGACAATAAAAAAACTTTTTTAAAAAATCCCTGCTTGTCATTTTCTAACAAGGATAAACACAATCTGCCGCCCAAAGAATAACCGACTAGAAAATTGTCTTGTACTGGCAGATCTGCAGAAAACTTTTGTAAAAAGGCTTTGGCAAAACGATCAAAGCCATGGCCTGAAGATTCAGAACTCAAGTCTTCCTCAGAAATCAAATTCCACAAAGAAACACGAATAAAACGAATTTCATTTCTATTGACCGTTAGATCAACACTGTTGCTTTGATTTTTTTCTAAAAGATCAGGCTTTGTTGAATCAGTTTTTTGTCTGGCAGAAAACTTCGCACGCAGCGGGTGTTCCAAGGGCTCCATATCCTGGGGCAGCCCCAAAAATCCATGCAATAAAAATATATTTATACCCACGCCTGTTCCCACTGATCCCAAAATTGCTGTGTCTGTTCGGCATCGGGGTGAACCTCGATGATTTGTCGATCTGAAAAATGATTCTTATCTAAAGAATCCACAGAAGAAGTCAGTATATAATCCCAGCCCCACATCTGCGCCCAAGGCTGAAATTGAATCTGATGAGTATTCAAAAAAATATCTTTTTTAAACATGCGCTTAAAAATCTGCCCACCTTGGTTATTGATAATAACAATACGCCATTGCGCCGAAGGCAACTGATCCGTTACCCATAAAGCAGACAAATCATACAAAGCTGTTAAATCCCCCAGCACGGCCCAATTTGCGGCTTCACCATTGCCCCATCCTAAAAAAGTAGAAAGTTGACCATCAATACCATTGGCCCCACGATTGCCAAATACACGCAATGGATGAACCTGATGATCGGCGGCTAAATCCCATTCACGAATAGGCAAACTATTGCCAAGGTAGACACTTTGCTCATGACATAGTTTAGAAATTGAGTGCACCAATGCCGGTTCACTTTTAGGAAATTTTTGAAACAATTCGTTCAGTTTCAACAACATCTGCTGATTTTTTTCTATCACATTTGCAGAGGACAATTCTGTCGCAGGAAAAGTTAATTTTTCAGATGATAATTCTGTTAAAAGATTCAGCTGATCAAAGTGTAAAGAGGGTCGACTTAATCCTGTGAAGGAATTTGCACTGATGGACAAAACGGGAATGGACTTCATTGATTCTTCCAGATCACGCCAAAAGCGCAAAGTGGGCACTCCGCCAATTCTAAAAACAGCGTCACAAAGCTGATTTTTAAAAACTTCAAAAATAATTTTATCAAAATGCACAAGATTCTTGTCATGCAGTTCAGGATGATTTTGTAATCCTGACAAAGCCTCTAGATAAATCAAACCTTGAAACTTTTTTAAAAAACTCAGGGCGATATTTTTTTCAGCTGCCGGCAATGGACCCACAATAACCACTGGCTTGTGTTTGCTCAAAAAATTTTTTATTTGCAGCAGGTCTTCAGGTAAGGACGGGCGCGCAACAGCTGTATTAGATATAAATTGTTCTGATATTTCTGGAGTAGGGCCATCAATCAATGGTTCTTCAAAACATACATTGATATGAACAGGCTTTTGCCAAGACAGATTTTTTAAATCTAGCGAATGATCTTGTTTATCCAGATCAAAACTGGCTTCAATATAATGTGAAAATAAGCCCACTTGTTCAATGCTTTGTGGGGCCCCCGACCCTCGATAAGTCTTGGGGCGATCAGCAGTCACCATGATCAAAGGCAATCCCGAATAAAAACCTTCAACGGCGGCAGGCAAAAGTTCTGCTGCGGCGGTGCCTGAGGTGGTGATCACGGCCAATGGGTTTTTTTGTTCAGCAATACGGCCTAAAGCAAAAAACGCGGCGGAACGTTCTTCAAAAAAATGATATGTTTTAAGACTTTTTGTATTTTCTAGTAAATAAAGCAAAGGACTGTTGCGGGCGCCGGCGCATAAAATAAATTCTTGAACTCCATTTTGCACTAAGGATTCGATCAAATGTTTGGATAATAGTAGATTGGTCATAGGGTCCAACCCAACATTTTTTTTACAGAGAATCTTTTTTGCAAAAGTTCTTGCCACTCTTTTTCACATTGGCTTTGCTGAATGACTCCACAACCCGTGTTTATTTTTGCGCTATGCTGATCCCACTGCAAACAGCGAATGGCCACTAAAGATAGAACCTCTTGTTCAGATACAAAAGTCAATGGAGCCCCAAACTGCTGACGGGATTGTTGCTGATTCAAGGTCATAAACCATTTCATATTTTCTTTGGTTTTTGGGTAAACGCCTAAAGCTGATGTGGGATGCAAAAGTTCGATCCACTTTAAAATAGACTCAGGTTTTTGCAAACGCAAATCCACTTCTGTTTTTAAATGCTGCAAATGAGGCATATCTAAAATATAGGGACCCTTTTTAGTCAAATCCCCATATGGACTTAAGGTGGACTGTAAAAATTTAACCACCCACATATGCTCTTCAATTTCTTTGCTGTCTTGATTTAAATCTTTATCGGCTTTGCCTTGGTGTTTTAAGGCTGTTCCCGCCAAGGCCGCCGTTTGTAGACTTAAAGCCTCGGACTGACGAAACAATAATTCTGGAGAGCAACCCACTATCCCCTGGGATTCTTGCCAAAACCCATAGGGGTATAGACTTTCCGGCGACTTTAACAATTGTAAAAGAAAAAAAGCCTTGTCAGACAAAGTGGGAGAATATTCAAACTCTTCAGTGATAAAGGGCACTGCTTTTTCTATTTTTTTAGACTGAATTCGAGCCTGAATATTTTCAAAATCAACACTAAAATCAGCATAAGTTGTAGCCGACAAAGTCTGTTGTTTTTGCTTTTCGCCGACCAATAAAAAAGCAGAAACATCTAAACTTGGCCCCGCATTTTGTTTTAAAACGGGCTGCGAAGATTGCAAATAATCTTGCAATAGATTTTGCATTTGAATGTTGTCCAACTTCAAAGGAGCTTTGCTTTGCCAGATCAAATTCGGCTTGTGAGTAAAAAAAGACATGGGTAAAACCCAGCTTTGTGATTTTAGATCAGAACTGGGCCATTCTATATCTTGGGTTCTTTCACGCAGTCCGTGAACAGGCCCCTCAGAAAATAAATACCAATTTTTACCATGACGATAAAATGCGCCTTCTTTTAAAAAGTTTGTCATGTGAAAATCATTCATGTATTGTGATCGCTTCAAGACAGAAGACTTTGATTATAAACTTGTTTGAAATGAAATGGGTAGGCCTTTTTATGACTGCATTTGAACCCTCAAAGTATCAAGGACCTGAAGCTGAAAAAATACGCTCGATGTTTGATCAAGTGGCCCCTGGTTATGATAAAGCCAATTCTATTTTGTCACTTGGCATCCATCACCTGTGGAAGCAAAAATTAGTGCGCTGGAGCCAAGCTCGGCCTGGGCAAAAAGTGTTGGACTGTGCCACGGGGACCGGAGACTTGGCCTTGGCTTTTAAGCAAGTCGTGGGACCAACGGGTCAAGTGATTGGCAGCGATTTTTCTGCAGAAATGCTAAAGACGGCTCCGCAAAAAGCCCTAGAAAAAAACTTGCAGATACAATTTGAAATTGCCGATGCCATCAATCTGCCCTATGAATCACAAACTTTTGATATTGTGAGTATTTCTTTTGGCATACGCAATGTATCGGACCCAGTCAAAGCTCTTGCTGAAATGCATCGGGTGCTTAAACCCAAAGGCACCTTGATGGTTTTGGAGTTTGGCCAAATGAAAACACCAGTTCTTTCAAAACTCTACAATTTTTATAGTCGAAGAATTTTGCCGCAAATTGGGGGCTGGATCACCGGCAAAAAAGAAGCTTACAATTACTTGCAAACATCTTCGGCCCAGTTTCCCGATGAAAAAGATTTTCAAAAATTACTTACCCAAGCAGGTTTTTTGTCTTCAGAATATAAAACATTGAGCTTTGGGATCGCCTATTTATACAAGGCGCATAAATCCTGATGATATCGATCTGACTGGATTTTAGTGGCTAGAGCCAGTACGCGGCCCAAAGATGATTCACTAGACCTTGACTAAATCCATTGAAATCAATAAATGTTGCAGGGCTTCTAAACAAAGTATTTTTAACAGAAAGAGGTTTTATGAAAACAGTTCTACAATTCAAAAGCAAATGGATTTCTGTTCTACTTGCAGCTATGTCACTGCCCGCATTGGCTTTTGCAGGCACCAATGATGATTTGCAAAGACGGGCGCAAAATGCGGCCTATGTTTTTACTGATATTATGAATAATGCCGAACAAACTATTCCACTAAGCCTACTAAAAAAGGCCACTTGTATTGCTACAATTCCCGATGTTGTTAGAGTTGGATTTATCGTTGGAGTCCGTTCTGGCGATGGCGTGGTGTCTTGCCGCGTGCCTGGTGGGTGGAGTGAGCCTTCTTTTTTATCTTTACGCAGTGCTAGTTATGGAGCGCAAATTGGCCTAGCCGCTTCAGATCTAGTTTTGGTATTTACAACTTCAAGAGCCATCGAAAACTTATCCAAAGATGGATTCACTATCGGAGCTGGCCTATCGGCAGCTGCAGGTCCAGTAGGACGTGATGCCCAAGCAGGTATCGACTACGAACTTCGCAACGAGATCTACAGCTATTCTAAAAGCCGTGGTTTATTTGCTGGCGCTACGGTTGAAGGGTCTTCTTTGCAAGTGGATCGTCAATCCAACAGTGTGGTTTACGGCGGGGCCTCTGCCCAGCAAATCCTAAGCAAAGAAAGCCGTTCTAGCAGCTTAGGTTGGAGCTACCCAAAAACTCTATTGGGTTTCACCAAATAGTTTTTGGTACGACCCAAATAAAAGCTTGTGAGAGCCACATATACTGGATAAAAGGCCTCAAGCTTAGATAAAGAAAGACCCATTTTGGGTCTTTCTTGTTTTTGAAGCTCCCAAAACTCAAAGCATTATATTTGTTGTATTATTGACAGCGCCCCTGTTCTTCCATAGATCTATGGGGCAATAAAAACACATCTTAAAAGGAACTATAAAATATGATCAAATCATCCAACTTGGGGTTTCCACGCATTGGTCTAAGACGCGAGAATAAAAAATCTTTAGAAAACTTCTGGTCAGGTAAAAACTCTGAAGAAGTTTTGCTTGCGGAAACCAATGAATTAAAAAAACACAACTGGTTGCTACAAAAAGAAAAAGGCATCGATGTTATTCCTTCAAACGATTATTCTTTTTATGATCATGTTCTAGACACCATTGCGATGGTTGGTGCCGTACCACAACGTTATGGCTGGTCTGGCGGCAAAGTGGATTTGAAAACTTATTTTGCTATGGCTCGCGGAGAAAAAGGCGGCGGCACAGCCATGGAAATGACCAAATGGTTTGATACCAATTACCATTACATTGTACCTGAATTTGAAGACGGACAAAAATTTGCATTAAGCACCGACAAAGCTGTGAATGACTTTGTTGCCGCTAAAAACTTGGGAGTTCATACCCGCCCTGTACTTTTGGGCCCAGTGACTTTTATCAAACTTGGAAAAATCAAATCTGATTCTTTAAACTTTACAAAATTATTGACTGCAATACTGCCTGTTTATGAACAGGTTTTATCTCAGTTGGCTGATGCTGGGGCAGACTGGGTTCAGATCGATGAACCTGCAGCCATTTTAGCTTTAAGCAATGAAGAAAAAGAGGGCTTAACTGCTGCCTATAAAAAATTGACTCAAGTTTCTAGCAAATTGAAATTTCAATTGGCGACATATTTTGGCGCTGCTCGTGAAAACTTGCAAACAGTGCTTTCTTTGCCTGTATCCGGTTTTCATTTTGACCTTGTTCGCGCTCCTGAGCAATTGGATGCAGTTCTTGCTGGATTGCCAGCCACTGCAACTTTGTCTTTAGGTTTAATCAATGGACGAAATGTTTGGAAAGCCGATTTACAAAAAGCTTTGGACTTAGCAAACAAAGCCGTACAAAAAGTGGGTAAAGACCGTTTGTTGGTGGCTCCATCTTGTTCTTTGATGTTTAGCCCTGTGGATTTGAGTGTGGAAACAGCTTTGGATCCAGAAATTAAAAACTGGTTGGCCTTTGCCGTACAAAAATTAGAAGAGATTTCAGTATTAACCAAAGCTTTGAACAACCCAGAATCTGTTGCTAAAGAATTGCAAGATAACAAAGCTGCAATTGCGGCTCGGGCAAGTTCTCCGAAAGTACATGATCCAAAAGTTAAAAGTCGTGTGGATAGCATTAAAGGCAGCCAAGCAGATCGCAAAAGCCCTTATATCGCTAGACAGAAAAAACAAAAAACAGCTTTGAATTTACCTTTGTTCCCGACAACCACCATTGGTTCATTTGCCCAAACAGATGAAGTTCGTGTGGCCCGTGCTGATAATAAAGCTGGCCGTTTAAGCAATGAAGATTATAACAAATTTTTAAAACAAGAAGTTGAAAAGTCTATTCGTTTTCAAGAAGACATCAATATGGATGTTTTGGTGCATGGCGAATTTGAACGCAACGACATGGTTGAATACTTTGGTGAGCAATTGAATGGCTTCATCCATACTAAAAATGGTTGGGTACAAAGCTATGGATCACGTTGTGTAAAACCACCGATTATTTTTGGTGATGTATCTAGACCAAAACCAATGACCATTGACTGGTGGAAATATGCACAGTCTTGCACCACTAAGCCAGTAAAAGGAATGCTGACTGGTCCAGTGACTATCTTGCAGTGGTCTTTTGTGCGTGATGATCAACCTAGATCTGTCACTTGCCGACAAATTGCTTTCGCTTTGCGCGATGAAGTTTTGGATTTGGAAACTGCTGGAAATCAAATCATCCAAATTGATGAACCGGCTTTGCGTGAAGGCTTGCCATTGCGTAAGGAAGACTGGGCTCAATACTTGGACTGGGCTGTAGAATCTTTTAAAATCAGTGCTGGCGGCGTTAAAGACGAAACACAAATTCACACTCACATGTGCTATTGTGAATTCAACGATATTATTAAATCCATTGGTGATTTGGATGCAGATGTTATTTCTATTGAGACATCTCGTTCGGCCATGGAACTTTTAAATGCCTTCACTGAATACAAATACCCCAATGAAATTGGTCCCGGTGTTTATGATATTCACTCTCCACGAATTCCTAATGAAGACGAAATGTTGTTTTTGTTGAAAAAAGCTTTGAAAGTTCTTTCTCCAGAACAAATTTGGGTCAATCCAGATTGTGGTTTAAAAACTAGAAAATGGGACGAGATCAAACCAGCATTAACTAAAATGACCTCTGCGGCCATTCGTTTGCGCACAGAAGTTCAGACTAGGTAATTGAGTCAGTGACTGACAAAAACTCAGCCAAAGATATACATACAAAAAAATCTTTGGCTGATGCTTTAGCCAGTGACGGAGTTATGGTCATGGATGGTGCCATGGCCACAGCCTTGTATGATGCGGGCTTTTATATCAATCGCAGCTTTGAAGAGCTTTCAGTAATTGAACCCCAGGCCGTGGGCGATGTAGTTAAGTCTTTTAAAAAATCAGGTGCTAAAATATTTCACACCAATACTTTTGGGGCCAGTATTCCAAAACTGACCAAGTATGGAATTCAAGATCAATTAGAATCTATCATAAAATCTGCAGTACAAGTATCTAGGGATATTGTTGGTGAAGATGGCTATGTCTTAGGCTTGATAGGCCCGTTGGGTTTATTGATTGAACCCCTGGGACCTACTGGAGTTGATGAAGCTGAAGTCTTGTTCAAAAAAAATATTCAAATTTTTGCGGACTTAGATGTCGATGGAATCGCCATTAATGGTTTGCATGATTTGAATGAATTGCGTACGGCTTTGATCGCAGCTAAAAACTTCGACAAACCTATATTTGTATCAATTGGCCTGCAAGAAAATTTAAAAACTAGTCAAGGTTACACTATTCAAGAATTTGTTGAACTGGCGGAAGAATTTAATGTTGCGGCTATTGGCATTTGTGGCGAAATTGGCCCCAGCGGAATGTTAACGGCTTTAGAACAACTGCGGCCTCTGACATTCAAACCCATTTACATTTTACCCAATGCGGGTCTTCCTAGATACATCAACGATCAGTATATTTATTTATGCAGCCCTGATTATATGGGTAAATTTGCCAAACGCTATATACAAGCCGGTGCCAATCTTATTGGTGGTCACTGTGGTGTTTATGAAACTCATATTAAGGCGATTTCCAATGCCATTAAAATGAACCAAAGTATGGTCCAGGACTTACCAGCTGCGGGTGGCAACACCTCTTCCTTGGGCACTTCTGGTTCTTCAAATCCATTGACGGCAGCAGCTGTGCGCGGAGTCCATGCAACGCCAGTGGCTGCGCAAAAAGTTTCGGATATTGCAGAACGCAGCCTTCTGGGAAAGCGCTTAGCCAATAAAGAAAAAATTATTTCGGTAGAAGTTGTGCCACCTTTTATTTCTGGATTTGATAAATTTTCTGACTGCTGCCAGCAACTGCAAGATGGTGGTATTGAATTCATCAACATCCCCGATGGCGCCCGAGCTGTTTCTAGAATCAGTTCTTTACAATTGTCATCTTATGTTCAAAGTAAATTCAAATTAGAACCCATACCCCATTTGACCTGCCGGGATCGCAATTTAATCGGCTTACAATCGGATATTTTGGGAACCTATGTGAATGGCGTGCGTAATATTTTATTAGTGACCGGTGATCCTCCTAAGCTGGGCAATAATCCTGGAGCTACGGCTGTTTACGATGTGGACGCCATTGGCTTAACCCATATTGTGCACCGAATGAATATGGGCTTGGATATTGGTGGGGCCAGCACTGGCGAAAAAACAAATTTTCTGATTGGCGTGGCTTTAAATCCCACAGCTAAAAACCGTCAGCTTGAAATTCAGCGCTTTAAATACAAAATGGAAGCGGGGGCCGACTTTGCCATCACCCAACCCATTTATGATTTTGAAAACTACCAAGAATTTTTTCAAGAACTGGGCGAAGTAAAAATCCCGATCATTATGGGTATTTGGCCCTTGGTGAGCTTGCGCAATGCCGAGTTTTTAAAGAATGAAGTCCCCGGTGTTTCTGTCCCTGATTGGGTTGTAGAAGAAATGAAAAAAGCCGGAGACTCTAAAGAAGAAAGCATTAAGCGCGGTATTGATATCGCGGTTCGCACCATGAGTATGGCCAAAAATCATGTAGCGGGTTTTCAAATCAGCGCCCCCTTCAATAAAGTCGAAATCGCCATCGAAGTCAGCCGCCAGGTTTAGGTGCCAGAAGCTGCTTATTTTCTTAAGCCAGAGACATCGCGGGCGGGTTTTGCCCCAGATACTTTTACATCGTAGGCTAAAAATCCTTTTTGCCCTTTGGACTTAGCCACATCAGCAAACCATGGGGTGTATGGAGCTAACTCTAAAGCTGGCAATAAGGCTTCACTGCCGCAATCTTTAGAAATACTTCCCACAATGCCTAAAACTTTGTAAGCACCATTGTCCACAACCATCAACGGGGCTCCGGTGTCACCATGGCAGGCGCGGCTTTCTTTATTCATTTGCACCAAAATTTGATTGAGGGTGGATTTTTTTTCAAATTTTAAACCCGATGTGCGACGTAAGAATCCAGCTTTATTTTTTTCTTCATCTAGTTTTTCGCTGGGGTTGACGCCAAAACCCGCCATAGACAATTCCAACCCTTTTTCTACTTTGAAAGCGGTGGGCAATACATCAGTTTTTACAGCGAAAGAGGGCAAGTCTCCGGTGAATTGCACCAAGGCCAGGTCATTTTCAGATTTATCTTTGCTGTATTTAGGATGAAAGATGACTTTGCTGATTTCACGGTCTGAAGTTTCACCTAAACTTTCGACGCCAAAACGCACAGTCACCCGATGAAAGTTTTTATCCCTCACATTGTCCTTAAAACACTGTGCCGCTGTTACCACCCAACCTTCTGCATTGATATATCCCGAACACAACGTAACCGCGTCTTTTTTGATTTGCACAGATCTTTGGGCAAAATCCAAAGAGTTCGAACGAATAATCGGGCCTGTTCCAGCTGGACTACGCGCCGAAGATGAAGCAGTGGCTTTTGCAAAAGCATCCATGGAGGCCGTAACTAGCAAAGCTGAAAGTATGGAAGAAAAATAAAACAATCGGGATAAAACAACGGGCGACATAGGGACTCCTTGCACTTTTATAATCTTTTTAATCTTGAAATTTCCATTTTTGCTTCATTCAAAGCCGATTGGGTGGCAATCATTTGTGATTCTTTTTCTGACAAAAGTTTTTGTAAGTGATTCATGCGCACTTCAAAACTTTTGATCACGCTGTTATGGCGATCCACCATCTCTTGAATTTTTAGGTCTAAAGCTTTACGTTCATTCAGTCGTACATTCAGTTGAGTCAGCTTTTGTCCAGAGTCTAACACAAAGCCATTGTGATTTTGCTCTAGGCGCGAAACATTCTGCTGAATTTTTTCAAACTTAAAATGCGTGTGCTGCGAAAACTCACTCCAAGCCCCATTCAGTTTTTGCATCTGATCTAAAACCTGCTGAAATTGATTTTTTACGTCAGAAAGCTGTTTTTCAAAATCAGAAGGGGCTGCGGCTATGGGGGCAGTGAAATTTTGATGATACGCAGGACTGTAGGCCTCTGTGGACCGTTGAGTTTGCGCTCGACCTTCGCCAAATAAATCAGGATTTAACTCACGCTGCATACTTTGACCCTCCTTGGTGCTAGATAATGCTGGTGCTAGGGCCTATCAATGGCCACTGTTTTTATGATATTTTCTCTGGACTAAAATTTCAAATATTCATAACTTGTTAGGATATGTTAAAAGTCGGACAGTTACTAAAATTTATCTCTGATTTGAACCCGCAAAACACCCCTACTCGCCTGTCTTTTTTTAATTTTTTGAAGGGATTTGCCGACCCCGAAGAGCCCCTAACTGCTGAACTTATCACCTTATTTTTCAATTCATGTTTGGATTACCCCCACTGGGCTTCCAACAAAGTTCAACTGGGCAATGAAGTGCAGTTTTTACTAGAAAACTTCAATAACTACTACCAACGAAAATTCGACCTTAGTCTAATTCAGTTTCCACAAAACATTCAGCTGATCGAAATTGAAAGTTTTAGCGACTTAATTGACGCGACGAATTGTTATTTGAAAACTCAATACAGCCCTGAAGATAAGATTAAGATTTTATCGGATCAAAACAAAAGGGTCGTGGCTATAGTGTTAAAAGCGGATCGCAATTTAGAGGTTCGTACTTTTGATCGCAAGTTCATTATCAACCAAGGGGCTCTGCAACCTTTACGCAAAGATCTAGTTTTGTACTACAATGCTCAGCTGGAACTTAGCAGTTCACACCTGCACAAGGTCGAGCTGGCTCCATACATTACGGCTCAGTTTCGTATTAACGGCGATAAAGTCAGTGGGTCCATCTTGCGCGGCTATGTTTATCAAAAACTGCATGAGATGAAAAATGAAAGTTTGAAAGAGCAAACTCGCTTGCTGTTTCCGATCAAACGACTTGAGCAATTTTTTGTTGATCGTCGCACAGACCCTTACTACCAAGATA
>JBMOJS010000406.1:0-1593 GCA_049315665.1 Pseudobdellovibrionaceae bacterium
GGCGTGGCAACAAAAGGCGAATTTTTTCAACATCTGGTGATGCTTGGTTCAGCGTAAGAAATAGAATCAATATACAAAAACCACTTAAAAATAAAAACAATATACTTTTTTTTTCTTGCATAAAGTTTTTGATACTTACTTTTTCTATAGCTGATAAATCGATCACTGCTGTTGAGGTTTGTTTTTGTGTTTGAGTTTTTTCGAAAACATCTTTGTTTTTTTTAACTAAACTTTGCGCTGTGCCTGAACTGTTTGGAGGTAATATTACAGTTTCAGCCAGTGCTTGAGGCTCATTGATCTTTGGTATTTCAGCAGGGATTTTTTGCTGCTCTTCAATCACTTTTAGCAGATGATCATAAAAGTCAGCTTCTTTAGTGATCGGCTTCCATACTCCACCAGGCAAGGACGCAACAAGCTCCTCTCCGGAAAGCTGTCCATCAGAAATCATTTTCAAAAGAACCTCGGTAGGAAAAGGTCCTTTGATTTGGTTTTTTTTATTTTTAATAACCCATGTTGTTTGAATTCTTGACATCGTAATTTAGTATAACGGACTTCAATTTGGATTGAGGAGCTAAGAAATTGCACTTCTGTTTTGTCAGGACCAAGGTCTCATCTTGGAACCGCAAGACCCATATTGGAATCACTATTTCGAGTATTTTTTATCTGTAAAAATTTTTAACACCTTTTATTTGCATTTGATCATCATAAAATATGGCACATAGATTGCTATACAAAATCTCAGTTAGAGGATTTTTTGATGATTAAAAATACTCTTATTGTTATCTACATCTTGGCTGTACTTGGTATATCGATAGCAACAAGAAAATCACAAATGTCCACTAATGGCGGTGAAGTTTCTGCCCGTTACCCCTCCTTGGCAGAGACACAAACCGAGTAAATTTGAATAGTGTCTTATAAAGCCTCAAAGGTCCCCTCCCCGCGAGGCTTTAGTTTTTTTAAACCACCCAGTCCAATTTATCTATCCCTATATTTAGTCCGTTTATTTATTTGCATAAACGACTACTAATTCAAAACGCTTTATTTAGGTCTTGTGAAGGCTCAAACACTGAATAAGTGAGTTTTTAACTTAGCTTATTAGCTATTATGAATACGGCGTATCTTTGCTCCCAGCTGAGTCAGCTTACCCTCAAGATTGTCGTAGCCACGATCCAAATGATAAATGCGACTTATTACAGTTTCGCCTTTAGCCACTAAGCCCGCCATAACAAGACTAGCACTAGCTCGTAAATCTGTAGCCATCACTGGTGCAGCAGTAAGGCCGTTGGGTTTTCCACGAATAACAGCAACGCGGGTTTTTGGGGTAATGTCTGCACCTAGTCTTTTCAGCTCTTGAACATGCATAAATCGATTTTCAAAAACAGTTTCAGTGATCACACTGGTCCCTTCGGCCACCACCATCAATGCCATGATTTGAGCCTGAAGATCCGTGGGAAAAAGTGGATATGGGGCCGTAGTTACATCCAAAGATTTCCATATCGCAGCAGGGTAAATAGTGATGCTTTCTTTTGTAGAGTCGACTTTAAAGCCTGATTCTTTTAGTTTTATAATCAAAGATTCCAAATGTTCTGAAAT
>JBMOJS010000163.1:0-6896 GCA_049315665.1 Pseudobdellovibrionaceae bacterium
GCCAAGCCCGCAAAGAAACGGGCAAGACTGTCAGCCCTGAACAAAAAAGTCAGATCTTGCAACAGATCGAAAATCAATCTGTTGTGCAAACTGAAAAAATTTTAGCAAAAGCTTTGGATATCAAACCCCAACAGCCTACTCGTACCCACGTGCAACAAGATGATTCAGTTCGAGTGGAACTTACTTTTTCTGCAGAAGAGATGACTTGGATCAAGCAAGCCCAAGATCTTTTGTCCAACAGCACTGGTGGTGGATTGAAAGAAACCTTGGTGCATTTGGCAAGAAATTTGGTGAGTAAAGAACAGGCGGCAAGAAGCAAAGTTCAAATAAAAATACAAAGCTTTGAAAAGTCAGAAAGTGTGGACTTAAATAAATCAAAATCTGGCGTGCGATCATTAACAACTCGACGACAAGTTTTCCAACGCGATCAGTGCTGTCAGTATCATGATCCAAAGACAGGACTTCAATGTGGAAGTAGAAAATTTTTAAGTGTGGATCACATTCAACCCCAGTTTGTTGGAGGAAGCAATGATCCAAAAAACTTAAGAATTTATTGCCGAAGTCATAATATCCTTCGCTATCAAGCAGAGAATGGGGTCAAAGCTGGGTGAGAAGCCACTGGTCTAATAAAAAGCGAGCTGGTATCTTTGAACTTTTTTTCTGACAAAAATTTAGACACTGTTGACAATTTACAGACTAGGGTATTGTGCCCTTGTTGGCTGCTCCCCCCAATGAGGTGTTTATGATTCAATGGTTTGTCTTATTATTAACTCTATCCACTTCGACCGCTTTTGCAAAGCAGATGATTTACTGGCAGCAAGATGCTAGTTACGGGGCTGTTTGTATATCTGTGGGGCGCGCGGATTGCAATCCTGCAGATCCTGAAGAGGCCCCTTACTGTCCTCCAGAAATCGCAGACAACAGAACTTGCGAAGCCAGAGCCGGATTTAAATACAATTGGGTGAAAGATTCCAACGGCGATGTGGGTTGTAAAAAACAAACCCCACAAGGTTGGACCTACCAGTCTGTGAACACCGCTTATTGCAAAAATATTCGTAATCCATTCATCGAAAAATTACCGGAAGAAAGCACAAGGCCGCAGCCAGTGAAGCCGCAGCCTCGTCCAGAACCCGTGAAACCACAGCCGGTGAAACCGCCAACGCCAGCTCCAGCGCCGGCACCGCAGCCTGCACCAAGACCGCGCCCGGCACCAGCCAATGATGAGTTTTCGCAAGCCTTACGTGAATATGCAGTGGTGATTTACATCAACAAATCGGTGAACACGGTTGCTAATAAAGAAGTTGGTCAACGGGTCTATGTTTATAGCCAAGGGAAATTGGTATTAAAAACCAAAGTGTCTACAGGTTTGGAGGATTGGAAGTCTCCACCTGTAGCGCCTGGACAAAATAAAGATGCTAAAAAATATTTTGCCACAACACCTGTGGGTTATTTTACGCCATCCTTTTTAGAGCCTTTGCATTATTCAAATTTATGGAAGGTGGATATGAAAAATTCTATCTTTTTTAAAGATGGGATTGCCATGCATGCTGCTTTACCAGCCAAGGAGCCTTTGCTAGGGCAAAGGGATTCTGGCGGCTGTGTTCGTGTACTAGAAAAAGATTCACAAATCATATTCAATCTAGTGGCGGCTGCCGGGCAAGGTCCGGTTCCTTTGATCGATCGCAGCGGTCGGTTGCGTCGGGGTAAAGATGGCAATGTAAAACAAGATTTGCGTTACCGCACGTTAGTTATTGTAGATGACAGTGCTGAGGCTGTACCAAGCCAATTGCAAAAGATTGAAGCCGCTGTTCTGCAGTAAGCGCATGGAGCGATCTTTGACCTGCGATGAGATCACCCACAGATAGGCTCTAAGTCATATCCACAATCTGTTGGGCGATCTGGGCAAAGCCCCGACCGCCGCGCAGTGCTGCCACATAGGTGGGTGGTGATTTCATGTGTTGCACAAAGTTTTGCACATTGGCCACACCAAAAGAATGGGTGAAAAAAGCAAACATCGGTTCATCGTTGGGAGAGTCTCCACAAAAAGCGCATTGCAAGGCGGCCTCACTAGGGGATAATAAAAATTCATTTTTTAATAACTGCAAAGTCATCGACAGTTTATTGTATTCACCAAACCAACCGTTGACATGGATCGAGCTGATCTTGGCTTGGGCTCCGGCTTGTTCAAATAGCTGCACAATTTTTTGTACCTCCGACACAGGTAGCGTAGGTACATCTTCACAAAAGTCGATGGCCAAATCCATCAAGCGACAAAATTGATCACTGGCCAAGGCACAGCCGGGGACTTGTTGTAGAATTTGTTTTTCTAATTGCAGTAATTTTTGGCGGTGCAAACTTTGTGTTTCGGCATCAAAAAAAAAGTGCCGATGCATCTTTTTTTGATGATAACGAAAATAAAATCCACCATTTTCGCCAACCACCCCAGCCACGGGCCATTGACGAGCAATCATTTCACACCAGCCCGCGGGGCGCCCCGTAACGGGTATCACTGAAATTCCGTGTTGCTGCAAATTCCATAAAGCCTGGTAAGCTTCTGGTCCTAAAAGTCCTTCATCGGTTAAGGTGTCATCAATGTCTGTCAGAAGATATTTTATTTTTGCTGAAAATTCAGTCACTGGTCGCATATTTTTTTTTCTCCGATCGGGGCTTAAGCTATTTTCTCTGCCATTGACCCGTAAAGTCAAAAATTTAATCTTGCGTGAAAACAATCTGCACCGCATTTTAGATCTGATGAAAGCTGTAAAACTTGTTGTTGTCGAATCTCCCACTAAAGCCAAAACCATTCGTAAATTTTTAGGCAAAGATTTTATTGTCGAGTCTTGCATGGGGCACATTCGTGATTTGCCTCAGTCGGCCAAAGATATTCCAGAAAAAGTAAAAAAAGAAAAATGGGCCCAGCTGGGTGTGAATGTGGATAAAAATTTTGAACCTTTGTATTGCATTCCTAAAGACAAAATTAAAGTTGTTAAAAATTTAAAAGATAAACTTCTAGATGCCGTTGAACTTTACCTAGCGACGGACGAAGACCGCGAGGGAGAAAGCATCAGTTGGCACTTGTTGGAAGTGCTAAAACCCAAAGTGCCCACCAAGCGCATGGTGTTTCATGAGATCACCAAAGAGGCCATTGAACAATCCCTGCATGAAACCCGCGAGATTGATTTAAATCTAGTGCGCGCCCAAGAAGCGCGAAGAGTGTTGGATCGTTTGGTGGGTTATACGATTTCTCCTTTGTTGTGGAAAAAGGTGGCTTATGGTTTATCCGCCGGTCGCGTGCAATCGGTGGCTGTGCGTTTGATTGTTGAGCGAGAAAACCAACGCATTCGTTTTAAAAAATCAGATTATTGGGGATTGTCCGCGCATTTAGAAAAAACAAACATTGAGTTCGAATCCAGATTGCACACCTGGTCGGGGCAAAGAATTGCCACCGGCAAAGACTTTGATAGCACCACGGGAAAATTATCCAGTGGCAAAGATGTTTTGGTTTTGAATGAACAGCAGACTTTAAAAATCACCGAACAGATTCGTGGCCAAACCTTGCAGGTCATCGAGGTGGAAGAAAAACCCACCACCAGAAAACCAGCACCGCCATTTATCACTTCCACATTGCAGCAAGAGGCCAGTCGAAAGCTGGGGTTGAGTGCCCGCGAAGCTATGCAGGTGGCGCAAAAATTGTATGAACAGGGTTTTATTACTTACATGCGTACGGACTCCACTTTTTTATCGCAACAGGCTTTGAGTGCAGCAAGAGCCTGCATTGAAAAAAAATATGGCAAAAGCTATTTGCCTGAATCAGCGCGCTTGTACGCAGGCAAAAAAGTCAAAGGGGCCCAGGAAGCCCACGAAGCTATTCGCCCGGCTGGAACTGTTTTTCAAGATCCCGAACAGACGGGTTTGATGGGCGTGCAGTTGAAAGTTTATGAATTGATTTGGATGCGTACCATGGCCAGTCAGATGGTGGATGCAAGGCAAAAACAAGTCAGTGTAAAACTACAAGCAGGACCCGGAGTTTTTTCGGCCTCGGGGATGACTATTGAATTCCCGGGATTTTTACGGGCCTATGTTGAAGGCAGCGATGATCCTGATGCCGAACTGGCCGAGCGCGAAGTGCGCTTACCACAGTTAAAAGTCAAAGACAGCATTGACTGTAAAAAATTACAGCCGACTTCGCATGAAACTAAACCTCCAGCAAGATACACAGAAGCAAGTTTAGTTCAAACCATGGAAAAAGAAGGCATTGGGCGACCTTCCACTTACGCCGCTGTTATGAGCACGATTGTGGATCGTGGTTATGTGAAAAAAATTTCCAACGCTTTGGCCCCGACATTCACAGCCATGGTGGTGTCTAAACTTTTAAGTAAATATTTACCCGAATACGTGGATTTGGATTTTACTTCGGGTATGGAAGAGAGCTTGGATCATATTGCTGATGGTGATTTGGATTGGCAAAAGTATTTACACAGTATTTATCATGGGGATCAGGGTTTAAAACACAAGGTGGATGAACAGACTGAAAAAATTGATCCCGCAGAAGCCCGCACTGTGGACATTGAAGGCTTGGATCAGTTTCATTTTCATGTGGGACGCTATGGGGCCTATGTCAGTACAATCAAAGACGGTGAAGAGGTCAGCGCTTCATTGCCCGAAAGTGGCAGTCCCGCAGACATCACTGTCGAGATTGTTGAAAAATTGATCGAACAAAAAATCAATGGTGCCGATGCTTTAGGTAAGGATCCAAAAACGGGATTACCTATTTATGTTTTGAATGGACGCTTTGGACCTTATGTGCAATTGGGTGATATCAAATCGGAAGAAGATAAACCCAAGCGGGCCTCTTTGCCACCAGGTTTAACAGTGGAACAGGTGGATTTAAGCAAAGCTTTAGAGCTTTTATCACTGCCTAAACTTTTAGGTCAGCATCCAAGCAGTGGTAAAGATATCAAAGTGGGCTTGGGAAGATTTGGGCCCTATGTGGTTTGTGATGGGGATTATCGATCGATCCCTAAAGGTGAAAATTTATTTGAACTGAGTTTTGATAAGGCTTGGGCCATGTTGTCATTGCCTAAAAAAGGCCGTGGTGCTGCTGCCGCCTTGAAAGATCTTGGTAAAGATCCCCAGTCCGATGAGTCGGTTCAAGTTTTTTCTGGGCGCTACGGGCCTTATGTCAAATCTGGAAAAATCAATGTTTCTTTGCCCGAGGGGATAACTCCAGAAAATGTGACTTTAGAACAAGCCTTGAGTTTATTGAATGATAAACGCGGAACTGTTTCTGAAAAAAAATCCAGTGGGAAAGCCAAAAGTAAAAAGGCGGTCAGAGCAAAAGCAGATTCTGATACTGATGAAAAGCCAGCCCCAAAAGCAAAGCCCGCTAAAAAGTCAGCCCAGGCGCAAAAATCTGCGGCCAAGGCTTTGGCTTTAAAACAGGCCACGACGCCGCAACAAAAAGCCCAGGTTTTGGGTGTGACTAAAGTCATCACGCGAAAAAAATCATAAGGCTATTTAAAATATAGTCAGTCATGAAAAAATAGCAAAGAGGACTGAAAGTATTAAACAGCCAATTAAAAATTCATCATTTGTGTTAATATTTTTTAGCCATGACAAAAACTTTTGAGTTTAAATCACAGTTGGAATTGGGTCTAGAGCGCCCGCAAGAAAAAGACCGCAATCATCATCTAGGTGGTCGAAGCTTTTATTTTTTTGATTTTGACGACAATATTGCTTATTTAAGTACGCCGATGATTTTATTTCATAAAACGCATCGACAAGAATTAAAAATTTCTAGCGGTGATTTTGCTCAAAATCATCACGATATTGGAGTCAAGGGTATTTATGCTGACTATGTGATAAATTGGGATCCTGTAGCTGGAAGCTTTAGAAATTATCGCGATAAACATATCGATGAATTGGAAGCCTTGAATGGAAAAAAACAAGTCTTTATTGAAGATGTTTTACACGCTTTGGGCGTTCCCGAATTTCAGTGGAAGGGCCCTTCGTGGGATTGTTTTTATCATGCTGTTTTTAATCAGCGCCCAGTATCTTTGATCACGGCTCGCGGTCATGCTCCGCACACATTGGCCGAAGGCATCGATCAGTTTGTGCAACAAAAAATTCTGCCCATTGCGCCAAACTACTTGAGTATTTTTCCGGTCAATCACCCAGCGACACGCCAACTGCTGGGTGATGTAGATCTTAATTGGTCCACTGCAGACTTAAAAAGACAGGCGTTAAGAGCTAGCTTTCAAAAAGCCATCGATGTTTATGGTTACAGTGAACATCATCGCTTTGGAATTTCGGATGATGATCCTAAAAATATTCAATTGATTTTTGAGGAGCTAAAAAAGTTAAAACAAGAACATTCAAAGATTCGTTTTTTTATTATTGATACAGCCCAAGGACAATTCATTAAGCACGAGGTCACAAGCGGTATGGTTGGTCTTAAAGTGTCCACCGCCAATGAATCCGTATTTCAAGAACAACTAAAATTATTTTGATCTTGTTAAGATTTGTTTTATTTTGGTTCCATTTTGAAATCAAAAACATCACAGTGTCTAATATTGCGACAGATCTGAAAAAAATATCTAACATCTGCACTTAAATCTAATTAAAGTGCCCAAAGAATGATTTTCTATGGCATAAAGTCTGCTACTACTTCTTTGGGGAGCGTAAATGAAAGCATCAGATTCTAATAAGGAATTTAATTTTCTACACATAGTGCAAATGTACAAAAAATTGTGGCGTTGGTCGGCGATTATTTTTGCATCATTTATGTTCTTAGGATTGCTTTTATATGTTTTTGTAATTCCTCAATCAGCGACGGTTCGAATTTTAGTCAATGATCCGCAAAACAGCAGCTTGCAAGCTTTTTCAAATCAGTATTT
>JBMOJS010000407.1:0-1571 GCA_049315665.1 Pseudobdellovibrionaceae bacterium
ATTGATATAGCCTGATCCATAATTTTTTTAAAATTGATTTTTTCATGGCTGGATATCACCAATTCAGGCTGATCTTGATAAGGGTTTTTATTTTCAAAATTTTTATACTGATAAACCGCCAAATCTAGACCAACAAAAGCACCCAATAAAAAATCTTCATTGGTGTTGGCGACATCAATTTTTACCTTTTGCAACTGATGTGCACGAAAAAAGCCAACGGCCTGCCCCATAAGGTCACGGCCTTGCAAATACATCGAATCTGTTTTTGAAAAAAAATGGGGCTGAATAATCCAAACCGGCCCCTGCTGACCAACAAAATAAATCATTTCTTTATTGTTTTTTATAAGGTTGTCTTTTTGCCAAGACAAACAGTGTTCTTCAACAATCTTTTGCAACAGTGTCAAAGATTCTTTCAAGGGTAAAAAAAAGACATTTCCAACAAGACCTTCTTTTTTATCTTTTGTTTTGACTCTTTGCACCTGAGCTTGCGCCAACCATGAAGCTAATTTCATACATTCCTTTATCTATTTTATAAAGCTACTGTTTGCATCTGAAGATTGAACTTTGTACCATGAAGAAACTTTATGAACACACACTCTACTATTCATTTAAAATTTTGCCTTATCAATGCTGAAAATTTATTTTTATTATTTGACACTCCACCCACACAGAAGATTTTAGATCTGAACGAGGATGAATGGCAAAAGCTTTCCTCCTCGTTGTACGAAAACAAACCCCTAGAAAAGACCCGCCGCTTGGCTGAAAGTTTAAAAAAAATTGACGCTGATATCATTTTACTCTGTGAAGTTGGAGGCTATGAATCCTTAAAAAACTTCAATCAACTTTTTTTGCAGGATCAATACTCAGTTTGCCTCATGGAAGGCAACTCCCAACGCAATATTGATGTGGGTTTTTTAATTCGCAAGGGTTTGGATTTTTATTTTGATTTACAAAGCAACAAAAATCGACCCATCAATTATTTATATCCCCATGAGCGTCGCACCTTGTCTGGCAAAACCCCTCAAGTAAGTCATAAGTTTTCTCGCGACGTGGCAGAACTTAAACTATTCAAAAAAGACCGTGAAAAACCCTTTCTGATTGTATTACTGACTCACCTTAAATCCCGCCTGGATCCCGAGCGTATTGACGCCGGTGGTTTTGAACGCCGCCAGGCTGAATTAAAAACCTTATTAGAGATTTATCAGGATCTTTTAAAAGCATATCCCATGTGCCCGATGATTGTTGCCGGGGACTTTAATGGCAATGCCAGCCCTCAGCAAACAGATGAAGAGTTTAAGACCATTTATTCAACAACAGATTTGAAGGATGTTTTGGATTTGTCCAATATTCCGCAGCAGCAGCGCATCACTTTTCACCAAGTTAGACCGAATTCCACAGCGGATCAACCTGCCGCCGATGGCCGTCAGCTGGATTACTGTTTTTTAAATACACCTTTGCAAAATTGTCTAAAAAAAGACAGTGCAAAAGTACTTCGTTATAATGACTTTTTTGGCCTACCTATTGATACGCCAGCCACTTTGCACGAAAAACTAAATATGCCTTCGGATCAC
>JBMOJS010000012.1:0-28218 GCA_049315665.1 Pseudobdellovibrionaceae bacterium
CCCCATCAAAGACAACCAAGTGCAAATCACCCTGACCTTGAGTCAAGAGCAGTACGAAGAGCTTAAAGAAGCCCAGGATTATTTATCCAACAAAGTCAGGTCTTTAGAACTTAAAGATTATTTACTGTATCTAACCAAAAAAGTTCTGCAACAAAAAGGCCCTGTTAAGTCGGAAGCCAATACTTCTAATTCTACTACTAGGCAAACAGCGGCAAGCGCAAATACTACCCACCCTGATCTATCTGCTAGTACAGCAATAAATACTACCGCTATTTCGGCAGCGCGCACTACGTTAGATAAAGAACAACCGCTTGAAAAAAGAAAAACAATAGTACAAATGCAAGTAGTTTCAACAAAAAATCTAGCGCCTGACAAAGCAAAAGAACTAGAACAACAGCAATTACTCACAGAAGCCACCGCCATTCCGGCGGCAGATCTAGTCAAAGTTGAAGAAGCCGAAAAAACCGAAACTTTGGCCGTTGCCATGGAAGTTGGAAAATCAGAAAGGGCATTGGTAGTAAGACAAAGACCCTACATTAGTAAATCGTTAAAAGCTGAAGTTTTTCGCGCTGCTGATTTTCAATGTCAGTATGTTTGTAAAGACAGTCAAAAAAGATGTGAGGCTACAAATTTTTTACAGGTAGACCATATCCAACCCATTGCTTTGGATGGAACAAACAGCAAAGACAATCTTAGAGTTTATTGCCAGGCCGACAATCATTTGGCTGCGGTAGAAAGTGGATTGATGAAAGCCGTTTAATATTTAGAGCCAGTTGCCCAATGAACTTGAATAGTTATTGACCCGGCCGAAAGTAGCTTGAAATGAATTACAATACCCGCTCTGCACTCGTAATGGCGGTGGCAAACCTAGTATAAATTGCGAAGTTATTTTTATATATCTAAATCAAATCTTGTTCAATCGAAGCTTGTATCAAATCTTCGGCCGTCGCTGATTCTTCTGAAGTTTTATTTTCTTCATCCAAAGATTCTTTTTTGACTTTTGCTTTTGCCACCACAGGCTTATCTTTTTTTGCCGCAGTCACTGCTAGCAAGCCACTGCCGCCAACGGCTTCTAACAGACCCGAATCAATCAATGACTGAAGTCGATCTTCAGTGATTTTTTTTAGTTTATTTTTATTGAATCCATGGGTTTCGGCCTGAGCAAAAACTTCTTCATATTCAGATTTTGCCGAATCTAAATCGGCTTTGGCTTTTTCAACCGCACGTTTGGCTTTTTCTAATTGCACTGTTACAAAATCTGCTTTTTTTAAAAAATCAAAATCCATGCTGCATCCCCTGGTAAGAATTATTGATGTGACCATCATTGTCTATTTTTTTTCAAATGACAATAAATTCAGTGGTTCACAAAAAATCCACAAAAGAAAAAGTCTGTACTTTTTGTTGATGCACAAACACCACCAAAAATTCCAAATGGGGATATTTTTGCTGTAAATATTGATGGGCCCTAGCCAGTCTATTTTTTTGTGCTGAAGCTAAACGCGCTTCGATCATTTCTGACTGACTTAAAGTTTTAACTTCAATCATCAGCCAGGTGCCTTTTGCAGATCGCAATAAAGCATCCACTTCAGCAAAAGGAGTTTTGATTCTTTGCTGAACCAGTTTATAACCCCTTTGAATGAAGTGCTGAATGGCCAACTCTTCAGCTTCAAGACCTTGTTTATGGGCTAAGATCAGTTCTTTGTTTTTCAAGATGCTCTTTGACTCCGGCAAAAGTTTTTCGGTGCCAAGGGCTAGGACCATGTCTTGCAATCAGGCTTTTGTGCAAAGCCGTGCTGTAACCTTTGTGATCACTGAAGCGATAAATATAATTCATTTTAGCGTCTAATTCTGTGATCCAACGGTCCCGGGCCACCTTGGCCACGATCGACGCTGCAGAAATCGGTGCAGCCCTTAGATCGCCTTTAACTAGGGCCGTCTGGGCAAAGCCCTTGAGATTCGGAATCACAAAGTTTCCATCCACCAAAATATGGGCTGCCATGTGTGAATCATTATTTGTGGTCAATATTTTCTTAATCCCATGATGATCTTCATTGACAAGAATAGACCCTACTTTTGATCCGCTATAATTAAGCCACAAGCTTTCTACAGCCCGGCGCATGGCTAAAAAAGAGGCCTGCAGAATATTGATTTGATCCACTTCTTCTACAGAAGCAGAGCCAATGGCCACAGCATGATTTTCATGAATGATTTTAGATAAGATTTCGCGTTTTTCAGGAGTGATTTTTTTGGAGTCTGTCAGCTGATCTACGCCGACCTTGTTCAATAAGATCACGGCTGCCGCATAAACTGGTCCGGCTAAACAACCTCTGCCGACTTCATCCACACCAATCACTGGCTGTGGATGAAACAAGGTGTAGTCAACAGGACCCATGTTGTTTTTCATTTTTTTAATTTCATCCTGAAACCACAAACCCCTGGGGTATCTTCCTTGGTCTTCTTGCAAAATCAAGGACTGTTCCTCAGTTCTCAACTTTGCAAATTCAATAATAAAATTGAGTATTAATTAGCTTCTTCAGAAGCCACTTCGGCTTCAACAGCAGCATCTTTTTTTACAACAGCAGCTAATTTGGATTCGATTTTTGCTGCTTTGCCATCCAAGTTGCGAAGATAAAACAAACGCGAACGGCGCACTTTACCTGTGCTAAATACTTCAACTTTTTCAACAGAGGGGCTAGCAAATGGAAAAGATCTTTCAACTCCAACACCCGCAGAAACTTTGCGCACGGTGAAAGCTTTAGCCGCACCAGCACCTTGAATTTTAGTTACAACACCTTTGTAAACCTGGGTACGCTCTTTTTCGCCCTCTTTAACTTTAACAAAAACGCTAACGGTATCGCCAGTATTGAAAGTTGCGATATTTTTATTCGCAGGTCGTATGCTCACACGACGGATCAAGTTTGTTTCAACTGCTGGTTTAGTTTTTGCCGCTTTTTTAGTGGTTTTTGCCATAAATTTCCCCGTTTACCTTTTGCATTTTTAATTAAAGATCATGATAGCTATCATGGCGACAGAAGCCGGTCAAGACAGATACTTACAGCTGAACGTACAGACAAGTGACGGTAATCATCCATCGACGAGCCCTGAATACTTTCTAAAACCGCAGAACAACCCCGCATGGTTTCTTCTGTAAGGCCAAAACCAGTGCCAAACACAATAAAATGCCCTTGCCCCTGCCAGATATTTTCGCGCAAACAGGTAAAATCAATACTTGGCGCTCCTTCTACCGGGCGAGCATGAGTAGCTATTACCGGACCAGGCCCCACTTGCAGGTGCCAATCAGCAATGGCCTTTTCTAAACTTTCACTGGTCTGAACCAGCCCCAAAGCCGTTCGACGCATTGGGTTAAAAGCAGCCCCTCGACCAGTCCGCCAGTGGTCCAAAACCCTTTCCACAAACATCAACTGTTCACGCATAGGATGAATAATATAATATTGATCAACCCCATAAACCCGGCAAGCCCTAGCAATATCATGAATATCAAAATTGGTGATATTGGTAGCCACAATTTTTTTATTTTGATCCAGGATAGGATAATGAACCAAGCCCACCGCCACCAATGGTTTTTGCAACCAGCAGCGCCATTTTTGTGGATCTGGATCCAAGCCCAAAGAGCCTTTATCGGCGTCACTCAAAGCCTGATAAAAATCAAACAGTTTTTGTTTTATAGATATTTTTTCATGCGATGACAGCTTGGCCAAATACTGGCGAAAAAGATCTGGCCTTTTTTGCGCCGTCACCAGCAAAGACACCTGAGTCTTCCAATCCGTGATTTTAGCATGATGACCTGAAAGTAAAATTTCGGGACTAAGCCGGCCTTGCCAATCTTGTGGTCTTGTAAACAGCGGCGCTTCTAATAAGCCATTCGAAAAACTATCTGCTTCAGCCGAGCTCTCGTGCCCTAAAACCCCCGGCAACCAGCGAGCTACAGAGTCTATAATCGCAAGGGCTGGAACTTCGCCCCCAGACAAAACAAAATCACCGACAGAAATTTCTTCATCAATATGCTCATTGATAAATCTTTGATCCACTCCTGCGTAACGACCTGAAATTAAAATAATATGCTTTTGGCTAGACCACTTTTTAGCTTTATTGGCTGTCCATTTTTTACCTTGTGGAGACAAATACACCACATGACTTTCAGCTGTTTTTAAACCCACCAGAGCTTTGGTTAAAATCTCTGGCAAAAAAACCATGCCATCACCGCCCCCATAAGGGCGATCATCCACACTGCCGTGCACATCTTCGGTCCATTGCCTTAAGTTGTGGGCCTGCACCTGCAAAAGATTTTTTTTGCAGGCTTGGCCAACAACACCAAATTGCAATGTACTGTTAATGATTTCAGGAAAGACCGTTAATACATCAAATTTCATGGTCTACTATTTTTCTACTTTGGAGTTTTTATTGGCGCCAGTTTTTACGGCCTTTTCTTCTGGAATATTCACTTCGACCAAACCCTCAGGCAGATCCATTTGGACAAACTTCTGTTCAAAATCAATTGCAATAATCCAATCTGATACAAACGGAACTTCAAAGATCAAACTGTTGCTTGTTTTGTTGCTTTGATTTTTATCGTTCTTTAATTGAGCCAAGCCTGTTTCGGGCCCATCAGATAGTAAGCTAGGGTTTACAACCAAAAGATCTTGGGGCCCATTGGAAGAAAAATTTTCTATAACACCTAGGATTTGCCCTTGTTGATTTTTTAAAACAAAGTGCAAAATTTCGGATAAATAAATGGTTTCACCCGGTTTAGAAATCAATAGATTTGCTGGAATGGCAAAAGACAAGCCCTTAAAAGCATCGGCTGAAGTTCTATCGTTAAGCCCCTGAATTTGTATTATTAGACCTTGCTTGAAAGTCTTAGAAGAAGTGACTTTGTAGTCTTTATCCCCAATTTTAACTGCATCTATTTTTTTAAACCAGTCAGCTTGATGAGAAAATACCAGAATATAAAGATCCCCCTTAAGACCATGGGGCTCTTTAACTTTACCGACAATTTTGAATTCTGAAGATTGTGAGCTACTCAACGATGTCTAAATGATATCTTTTGTTCAACTTGGTACCGGCAGCGCGAATGATAGTTCGCATAGCTGCAGCTGTTTTACCTTGTTTACCAATAACTTTACCAAGATCTTCTTTGTCCACTTTAAGAGCCAAAAGGATGGTCTGTTGACCTGGAATTTCATCCACTTCAACATTTTCTGGTTTATCAACCAAAAACTTAGCCATGTATTCAACAAGTTCTTTTAAGCTTTCTGGATCTGCCACAGAAACTCCCTTCGACTAAAGCTGTAAGGATTTAATTTGCCGACTGTTTTTCAGACAATCGAACCACGTGTTTTACGCGGTCAGAAGCTTGAGCGCCTTTTTTAACCCATTCTTCGAATTTGGCTTTATCCAAAACAACTTTAGCATCTTTTCCAGATGGAGTTGGATTGTAAGAACCAATCACTTCTAAGAATTTTCCACCCAACCAACGACGTGAATCAGCCACTGTGATTCTGTATTTAGGGGCGTGTTTTGTTCCAATACGGTTTAAACGAATAACTACCATTTCCAATTACCTCACTTGAACGAAGGCTAGATTTGATCCTAAGCCCGCAATATTGTCCAGTACTTACTTGTTTTGACTCTGAAGATCAAGAATTAAAACGGAAAGCCTTTGCCAAAGGGGCTTTTACCCTTCATTCCACCCATGCCCGGCATTTTGGGCATGCCCTTACCCATACCCATTTTCATAAACTGACCCATCATTTTTTTCGTATCCTCAAACTGACGGATCAATTTATTAACATCTTGAACCTGGGTGCCACTGCCCATAGCAATTCTTTCACGGCGCGACGCATTCAAAACCTTATGATCATTTCGCTCCTGGTGGGTCATCGAATAAATAATAGCTTCGATTTTTTTCATTTCTTTGTCGGGGGGGCTCATGTTTTTAATCTGCGCCGACATCTGCCCCATGCCGGGTAAAAACTTCATTAAACTTTCTATTCCGCCCAGTTTTTTCATTTGTTGAATTTGTGCTAAAAAATCCATCAAGGTGAATTCGTTGCGCATCATTTTGCGAGCTGAATCCTGCGCTGACTTTTCATCAATCACTTCTTGAGCTTTTTCTACCAAGGTCAGAACATCACCCATATCTAAGATTCGTCCGGCCAAACGATCCGGGTGAAACACTTCAAGGGCCGCCACTTTTTCGCCCACACCCAGAAATTTAATTGGAATACCGGTGACCTCACGAATACTTAAGGCAGCGCCACCCCTGGCGTCGCCATCCACTTTGGTCAAAATCAAACCCGTCAGACCCAATTTTTGATGAAAGCCTTCGGCCACATTCACAGACTGTTGCCCTAGCATGGCATCGGCAACCAGTAGCACTTCTTCCGGAGACCAAATGGATTTTAAATTTTGCAGTTCTTGCATCAAAGTTTCATCAATTTGCAAGCGCCCCGCAGTATCGACTATCACCACTTCAACCATTTCGTTTTTAGCCCAAGCTTTGGCTTGTTCTAAAATCTGTTCTGGCTTTTGCCCCGCTTGCGAGGGAAATACTGGAATATTGTTTTGACGACCCAAAATAGTTAATTGTTCGATAGCGGCAGGTCGATAAATATCGGCTGGCACCAGTCCCGGTTTTTTACCTAGTTTTTGCCGAATAAACAAAGCCAGCTTTGCTGCCGTAGTGGTCTTTCCCGCCCCTTGCAGGCCCACTAAAAATAGCACACTGGGAGTTTGCCGCACACTGATTTCAACGGCTCCACCGCCCAAGGTTTGAATCAGCTCATCATGCACAATTTTAACAAACATTTGACTGGGGTTGACATGGGTCAAGACCTCTTGCCCCAGGGCTTTGACTTTCACCTTTTCGATAAAGCTTTTAACAACTTTAAAGTTCACATCGGCTTCAAGCAAACTCAGGCGAATTTCACGCAAAGCTTCTTCGATATTGCTTTCTGAAATTTTATTTTGACCCTTGATTTTTTTAAGGGTGGCTAACATTTTATCGGATAAGTTTTGAAACATACTTTAGGTGTCCTTTAGATCGGGCTTTAAAAAGATGATATGCAAGTATGAATACAAACGGCCCGCAGCAGAGTCAAGCCGTTGCTGTATCATAAAGAAACGGTGACCTAAAAGGGCCTTTCAAACAGGTCCAATGCAAAAGTTCGACAGACCTGTCAACGTGCTTACGCAAGCAAACGCACCTCACCGGGTATAAAAATAGCAAGGTATTTATTAGCAGCAAATAAGGATAAATATTTGATGGCATCGGCCATCTTGGATTTTTGAATTTTATCACCACACAGGGGTTAGATTTTATGTTTAAAGCCTATAATTTTGCCAACAACAGAACTCTATTAAAAACCTGGACCCTGGCATTTGCTATTCTTAGCAGCACCTCCGCGGCACAAGCGGCTAGAAACCGCGAAGACAACCAACAGCCAAAGTATATCACCCAAATCAATATAAAATTAAAAAGTCAAAATCCTGATATTATTTTTGCAGCCCCTGAAAAATCGCAAATGGCAAATCAAAAAGCTCCCACCCAGTTCAATATTTTGCAGCAAAATGATCAAGGTTATTGGTTGTACAGTGGGCCAGCAGAAGTGACCTCGTCTTTGAGTGGTCGAACTTTAAGTTTGCGCTTGTTAAAACCTGTGGTTTCCAAACCGGCCCAAGATTCAAATGTTCAAACCCTACTTTCAAAAATAGACATTGTTTTGAATGAAGGTGCTTATCCTGTACTTCAGATGATTCAAGATCAAGACCCCAATAGAGTGTACTTTTCTGACAATCCAGCGCTTGGAGGTAATTCAAACCATGACCCAGAAATGACTTTGCAAAATTTAAATAACCACCACAATGCAAATCCCGAGCAATTTTTTGCTGAAGGACATCGGCTGTTTCCAGAAATTTTAAGTTTTAGAGGCTTGGATTTTGTGATTTCTTACGACAGCAAAAATAAACCAACAACGAATTCCACCAGCATTCGTTATTTGCAACATCAGGGCATTGATGGACCGATGTTTCAAACTACACATCTAGAAGACATCGATGCTATGATTCCTCGCAAATCCTATTCCATTTTAGATCGACCCATTCAAAAAATATTACGAATACAGCAATCCTTGCATGAAACACAACTGCAGGCGGCCATGCAAAGCATAGGAGAAAAATTTAAAAAATCTGTCAAGCTTTCTAACCCGTCCCCTAGCGCTGAGATCTTGCCCTTCAACCCCAGCCAAAAAAACAAAAATACAATTCGCCCTGATCCATCGGGATCGGCGCAAATTATATTGTTCCCACAAAATTCAAACAGCTGCCAATTGGTTTTTGATCCTTGATTTTTTTCTAAAAACCACTAGGCTTAATTAAAGTCATCCGCTAAGATCAACACACCCAAGGATGGATTGTGAAAAAAAATCAAAGAACTTTACAAAATTTTGAGTGGATTGATTTTGAAGACCCCCATCATGCAGATCTTTTAGATATTTCTGAAGACTACGATATTCCTTTGACTTATTTGGCCCACTGCTTGGATCCCGAACATCTGCCCAAATTTGAATCTACATCCAACTATGATTTTATAGTGCTGCGAGTTTGCGACCCCGATGCAGATCCAACTGCAGGTTCCATTCAAGAATTAACCACCAAAATTATTTTGTTTGTCAGCCCCCACCAAATCATTACTTTGCACCGCAAGCACATTCCATTTTTGAGCGACAAACTGCAAAAATGCAGCTTTGAGGCCGTAGGAGAAAAAGAATTTTTAAAATATGTTTTTACTTCTGTATTTAATACCTACGATGTGACACTGACAGATTTAGAAATGAATACCGCAAATCTAGAAGAAGACGTCTACAGTCAAAATCACCAGACGCAAATTTTGCGAGAAGGTTATAATTTTAAACGCCGGGCCTCGGCCTATAAAAAAAGTTTGAAAATATCTTTAGAGGTTTTAACTAAATTTGAAAACCGTCCAGCATTGGTATGGAGCGACTTTGCAGAACTGAAATACCATATCGATGTGATGCTGTTTTATGCGGATGATGTGATTGAAAATATTGGCGGGCTATTGAACTTGCATGTTTCTTTACTGTCACAAAAAACCAACCAAGGATCCTACCGCACCAATGAAGTGATGCGGGTGTTAACTATTTTTTCGATTTTCTTTTTACCTTTAAATTTTATCGCCGGCATTTATGGAATGAATTTTGAAAACATTCCAGAGCTTAAACACCCCTACGGCTATTTTATTACATTGGCAGTTATGATTGTTATGAGCTTATCTATTTTTGCTTGGATCTATCGCAAAGGGTGGATGAAAGCTCCGAAAGAATAAAAAAGCTCGACTCTGATTTAAATTCAACCTAGCCTTAGACTACGATGTTAAATAAATGCATAATATTCATTTTTTTATTCTGGGCCACACATACGCAAGCATTGAACGCGGCTAAAGATGATGTTAAATCTGTTGCGGATAAAAAACCAAATCAGAAAAAAGCGGTATTAAGACAATCTGCAGGTCTTTTAATAAACTACTTGCAGGATCAAGTGAATACAGACTTAAGCTCCACAGAAAAAGTCAAACTCACCGGCAGCCACCCCGATGTTGCATTGTTTTACAACTACAGAATCAATCGAAAGCTCACGGCCCAAGGACAAGTTGTCATGCGCAACTTAAAGGCTGATGGCAGCGCTACCGCCAGTTTATGCCAAGGCAGCAAGCAGTGCAATGTGGACATCAAATATGTTGGCGTCGAAGGTCATCTAAAAGCTTATGTGGTGTTTCCTTGGAATGTTGGTGCCGGGTTTAGCTATCTAAGCCCCCAGCAAAAATCCAGCAATGCTTTAGACCTTAATGGTTTAACTTCCACCCAAGCTTTTATTTTAACCGCGGGTTACGATGTTTTTTGGGGGCGATATTTGGTTCCCTTGTATGTACAATATCACTACTACACCCCAAGCGCGTCGGCTTCTGTACAGCAGCTAGGCTTAGCTGCAGGGTGGGGAATTAAATTTTGAAGTTCAGTTGTTTTTTAATTTTTATTTTTAGTTTTTTTTATTTAGAAAAAGGAACAGCTTATCCGGAGTTTATTGGCTATGGTTATAGCAGCTGCATGACCTGTCATAACAATGGCCTGGGCGGCGGACCATTGAGTGACTACGGTCGTGGCGTATGGGCCGCAGAAATCACCTCCCGTGCATTATTTAAAAACTCTACGCCTGAAGAACTAGCTGCACATTCTGGTTTTTTTGGATCCTGGCCTGCACCCGCTTGGTTTCGACCCACGATCAAATACCGTGGGCTGTGGCTGCAGACCCAACCCAAATCCAGTCAAACGCAAGAAAAATATTACCATATGCAAGTGGATTTAAATTTAACTTCGGCATTCACTGAAAATGAAAAAATTCTTTTATCCTACACCAGTGGTTACACTCCAACACCGACAATGGCTGGCACACAAAATTTAAATCGTTTCTTAGCTCGAGAATATTATCTGCGCCTGACCATCGCCGAAAAGCTATGGCTGTATTTGGGTTTGATGGACAAAGCCTTTGGTATACGTCATGTGGATCACACCTCATACACTCGCACTCTCACTGGCAATACGCAAAAAGATCAAACTGAGGGCGCGACTTTACACAAGTCCACCGACGATTACGAATGGGCCATCAGCTTGTTCGCCGGGCAACCTTACTTGACCAAAGAGCAAAAAGATAAAGGTCTTAGTTTGTGGAGCGAAAAAACTTTGGGTGAAAAATCCAGATTGGGTTTGTCTTTGCTTGCTACAACAAACGACAGCACAGAACGTCAGGCTGTTGCGCTGCACAGTCGCTGGGGAATAACCACAGGTTCTAGCTTAATGGCTGAATACGGCGTCGTACAAAATAAAGTAAAAGCCACTGCCACAAGTCAAACCGGCGGCTATGGTTTTTTAGAATCCATGGTTTTATTACAACGCGGATATTTTTTAAAAACCAATTTTCAAGTGTCGAATAGCGAATACAAACCCGACAGTCCTAATAATTGGCGCGTCTCTGTGGGGGCTGTGACCTTTCCCTTACCCCGCATTGAAGCCCGCACAGATCTTGTGCATAACCGTGTGATCTCAACCAAAGATGGCAGTCCCGACACTTGGAGCCTGCAAGGACAAATTCATGCTGTATGGTAGTGGAAGCTTAAATCGCTGGCTGGCAAAAATCTTGATGGGCAGTTTGCTGTGCTGTGCAAGTCATACCTGGGCAGCCCAGGAAGCAAAATCTGCATCTGGAGCCAATCTAAATTTAGAAAATAAAAACACCAGCACGAAAAAAAGAAAAATATTAAAAAAATCACAGGCCATCTTTTTAAAAACTTTAAGTTGGACAGAAAATTTAGAAGCCGACAACGGCACAAGCACCGAAAAAGGCAATGCTACATTTGCGGCCACAGCCTTAACTTGGTCCCAAGAAGATTTACTATTAAAAAATTCAAACTTGGACTTGGGAATATTTTCAGCAACGGCTTCGGGACTTGTGACGGCCAGCTTTACAGGTGGGCTAAGCTACAGCCAATTTAAAGTTGCAAGTTTTGGCGCCTACACAAGTTTGCAGCAAAAGTGGAACCTTTCCCCAAGCATTGCCTTATCGCTAGGCCTAGGTGGGCTTTTTAGAAGCATCACTTGGCCTGCAGCTACATCAGCGACCAATTCTAACATCACCATCAAGGCGGTGTCGGGCTCGCCCGTGAATGCTTTTCTTGAAGCCCAATTAAATACACAACTTTCAAATAACTGGGTCTTGCATCAGTCTTTTGGCGGATTATTTTTAAATGCTCGAACTCTATGGAGCTTGGGTCTTGGGTACAGATGGTGAATACCATCGAACTTCTATACATTCGAACAGACTATCAACAGATTTTGTGTTTCACTTTAGGATAAATTCTTAATCAGAGATCCAATAATAGCCACAATCGCTACAGATTAAAAAACACCCTTGGCACTACTTTTGAAGTCTTTTGTATATGGGGACAAATGACGATAGTAAACTGTTCAGTAAGTAGTCAGGGGGACTATGGGCACGATCAAAAAAAATCTATTTTTGATACAAATAAAGTTTTTTGTAACTGTCCTATGTTTTTTTAGTACGTCATTATTAGAAGCTCAATCTATCGAAACACAGCAAAAAGCCAGAAAATTATATGAGCGACTGGCTGGCGTTAAGGCATCACTCAATCATCCCAAAGTACAAGCCATGGCTCAAGTCTACCAGCAATCCCCTGCTCAGGCCGCCTCCATTGCCACCCAGGATCCCCAATTTTTAAATATCACAGTCAAGCAAATGGCTTTAAAAATGTCTACTCGCGAAGAATCTATTGCAATTCCTTTCAATGATTTTGCAGCATCAGTCATGGGCATTGTTCGTGATCAAACAGATGCACGCCAGCTATTGACCGGTAATTTTTATTATATGGGAAATCCAACCCTGTTACCTGCAAGTTTTCCAACTGATATTTTACAAGATGTTGTAAGAACCAATCGCCACTATGAAGCCCTTGAAGACAATCGAACGATAGATGTAGGACAGACTTTAATACGTATGGAAGGACAAAAACTATTAAATCCCAATGATGATCCACAAACTTTGATGAATAATCCAGATCCAGCTGGAGTTTTAACTTCAAGGGCCTTTATGGCGGCCCATTCTGTTGCCGGCACTAATCGCCGCCCGGTTGAATATTCATTTCGCCAGTTCATGTGTGTGAAAATTGAAGAATGGGCAGACACCAATGCTTCGGATTTGCGCATTGGTCGGGATATTGATCGCTTTCCAGGTGGTGATCATCAAAAGTTTTTATCTTCGTGCATGGGATGCCATACTGTCATGGATGGCTTTCGTGGAGCTTTTGCCTACTGGAATTTTGATGGGCAAGGTATTATTAATTCCCAAGCCTTACAACCCAATAGAGCGCCAAAAGACTTAGTGATGCGTAAAATGAATCAAAACTCAACTGTATTCCCAGCTGGATTCACTATGGTAGATAACTCTTTTGTCAACAATGCCAACCGAGGCAATAACAATTTGATGTTCGGCTGGCGTGGCGGAGAATCAACTAAAGGCACTGGTGTGAAAGATTTTGGAAAATTACTTTCGGAATCTAAACGCTACAGCCAATGCCTATCACTACGAGTCTATGAATCCGTTTGTAAAACGAAAGTTCAAGCCATTTACAATATGCCCATGCTGCAAGATTTTGCGAACTCTTTAGAAAAAAATAATTATAATTTGAAAAAACTTTTTGAAACTGTAGCTATTGATCCACGTTGCAATGGATAACGGGTCCATTACAAATTGCAAGTCTACGAAGGAGGATCAGCATGAACAATAAAAATCAAAAGATACTGCAAATCGTATTGTCAGTATTCGCAGTGGTTGTGGTGTTTGGACAGGCCTGTTCACAAACTCCTTTAACCTCTTCCTGGGAATCACAAACAAGTGGTGAAGTTAATTTGGCTTCTACAGCTTCCACTGGAATCATCACCCCCGCCGCAACAGGGACAGATGTGATTGGCAAAAACAACCCTAACATCGCGCTATTGACCGGAGAACAAATTCTTAAAAGCTACAGTCAGTTGACAGACACCGAAAATGAAAATCAGAACTCAGTAATGAATGTTTATAATAGTCGCAGAGGCCTATTTGCTGTTGAAAACAACATCAACCTAACCACGTCTCCTTTGCTTTTGGCTGCAACCACTTTAGCCGGTGAAAGCTGCTTAAATTTAGTGAATAAAGAAAGCAGATCCACATCAGGACGTAAGTTTTTTTCTAGTTTAGATTTTAATAAAGGTCTATCAGCACAGGGCGATGCTAATTTGAAACTTGTTTATCAAAATTTTGCGCAAAATTTTTGGGCCAGGTCACCGAATGACGAAGAAATAAAAATTTACCAAGATAGTCTAAAAGATTTCACAGCCACACTTAGCGCTTCTGATCTAAGCAATGCTAGAAGCACAAGAAATTGGGCGCTACTGAGCTGCACGGCTACGCTATCTAGCTTTGATGTTTTAAGTTTTTAAAAGATTTATTTTTACGAGGGGGATCCATTGGGTCAAACAAAAAACAAACAGCAAGAGGCACCACTTTGGGCGCGCACCGGGCATAAAGCTCCGGTGACTCGTCGTGAATTTTTAGCCTCAGGGGCAATCCCTTTTGCCGCTACAATGTTAGCGCCTCACTGGTTACAAATGGTTTTTGCAAGTTCTGCAAAAGCTCAAAATGCGGATTGCATAATAACCAGTTCAAATCTTATTCCTTTTATAACCGTAAATCTTTCCGGTGGAGCAGGATTGGGATCCAACTTTTTACCACACGATGAAGCCCGGCAGCCTTTAAAAACCTACTCAAAAATGGGCTTAGGCGATGGCAATGTGCCTATAACCAGAGAATTTGGCAATGTCCCGTTTGCCGGAGCCATTAATGGAAACAACAATGATTTATTAAGTAAGTTTTTACAAGGTGTAAGAGAAATGGCCCCAACAGCCACGCAAAAAACAGGCTTTGTTGGAATCTGTGTGCGGTCCCGGGATGATTCCAGCGAAAATCCATTTTCCATCGATGGTCTACTGACTAAAGTGGGCTTGCAAGGTACTAATTTACCACGACTAGGCACTGTGGACTCTATCACAGGCAGCAAGCAAAGGTCGGCGGTGTTGCCGCCGTCAGCACCATTGGTGGTCAATAATTTCAATGATATTTCAAATTCTTTAGGTTATGCCGCTAGTCTTGGTATTGCCCTTAATAAAAACCAGCACGGCGTTTTGGCTAACTTTGTCCAACGCTTGAACATGGCCCAATCTCGCAAACTGGCCTCAGTAAGTTCAGGTTCAGACATGCAAAAAGTGGTTGAGTGCGCAGGTCTAAAAAACACACAGATTATTTCTGGTGGCGGCGCAGTGGTTGACCCAAGAACCAATGCTGGAGTCTCGTCCGTTTGGAATATCAATGCCAATACATCTGTTAACGATGATGCTTTAGTTTTTGCCAGTCTTGCCTTCAATGCTTTGCAAGGAAATTGTGGCGCTGTGAATATAGATATGTCTGGATTTGATTATCATGACAACACAAGAACCACTGGCGATAGGCAAGACCTTCTTGCGGGAAGAACTGTGGGACGCATATTGCAAACCGCACAAGTTTTGAATAAACCAGTATTTATTTATGTATCTTCCGATGGCGCTGTTACATCCCCGGTGAGCGACGACCGCAGAGCCCCATGGAACAGTGATCGAGGTATAGCGGGCATGAGCTATATGCTTTATTTCAATCCTGCAGGTCGACCAGCTACAAGTGATTTTCAAATTGGCCAATTCACCAATGATCAGGCGGCTGATGATGCTTTTTTTACAGGAGCCAATCCAGAGGCTGCGGCCTGCGCCGTGTTTGCCAATTATTTACAAGTGAATAAAAAACTAGATCAGTTTGATGCCCTAGCCGGAAGATTTATTGATAAAGCCAATATGGCCAAAGTTTTAAAATTCGCGTAGAGGTTATTATGATGCACGTTTTGAATCGATGGTTTAAATTGGTTGGAATCGGTTTTATTATTGCCATTGGCTTTAACAATTGCAGTCCCAGTTTTTATTCTCCTCGTGAAGGAGACTCTATGTCTGACTTAAGTTCTTTGTCCAACGGAGCTTGCGAAGACCAACTTAAGGCGGTCTATGCAAAAACTTACTTTCCATTTTTAACCAGCACTTGTAACACTTGCCATGTCTCTGGCGGTCGAGGATTAGGGGTTTTTGCGACCGATGAAATCAATACTTCATTTGCCACATTTATGAGCGTTGGCCCAACTAAAATCAATGCGCGGATGATCGATAGCAGTCACCAACCCCCTTTCACTGGCCCACAAAATCAAGCTAAGCAGGATGAAATTAAACCCCAGTGGGCTGCGGCAGAACAAAACTATATCACTTGTCAAATGCAAGCCAGTTTAAATAGTGATGCAGGCGGCGGCAATAGTGGCGGATCGGGAATAAACACAACTATTGCAGCTATGACAGTCGCTAAATCTATGCCTACAGGAATTATCAGCAAAGCCTTTGCCGATACAAATTGGAAAAAAATATCTTGGGATACCGAAGTCGAAGTGTCCCCGGCTGATCAGGGAAAATATGCCATGCTTTTTAGTATTGAAGTCAGAGCCTACGTCAGCGGAGGTGCCGTTCAAGGTTATGAATTCAGAAATCCAATGCTTCGTCTAAAATCAGCAAGCTCTGCCATGAAGACAGTTCGTGGAGTAGATATTTATGTGAATGGTTTACTTCGTTCAGACATTACAACTTATCTAAATGCTGAAGGAAATATCACAAGTGTGAGCGATTTAAATCTGGCCCCACTTTCTGCCAATGCTTTTGCCTACAAGCCAGACGCAAAAGATTCTGACTCTGTAGCCATTGCTTTTAAATCCATCACCCCTTATAGCGGATCCCCCACACGAGTGACCTATACCCAATTGGCATCTGCGGGTGGAGTTTTTAATAATAGTTGTATTGGCTGTCATGGGGCCGTCAATCCACGGGCGGGTTTGAATCTAACCAATTTTGCCCAAGCCCAAGCCAAAGCAAACACTATTTTATCCAGAATGAAAAACACCTCCAACCCCATGCCCACAGGGGGCATCTTGCCACAAAGTCAAATTGACATGGTTCAAAATTGGATCAATAGTGGGACTCCTCAGTAAAGAAAATCTAGGAGCCCCTTACGACAAAAAACCGAGCTTTCTTTGAACTTTTTTTTGCGGCCATCCTGTGGGGTATGGGTTTTGTTGCTGCCGTTTGGTCGCTGAAATTTTTCACCACGGCTGAGGTTTTGTTTCTACGTTTCGCTATTGCATCTGTGGTTGGTTTTGGCTTGCAAAAATTCTATTTTAAAAAAAGTTCTGGATTCACTTCTACAAATCCATGGCTAGGTCCATTGTTAGCAGGGCTTATGCTGTGTGCATTTTTAATTTTTCAAGTTCAAGGTTTGCTTTATACAACGGCCGGAAAAAGTGGTTTTATCACTTGTTTATATATTGTGTTTGTTCCACTGCTCTTACGCCACTTCAATATAAAATATATTTTTAGCTTAATGCTGTCTTTGCTGGGACTATGGTTTTTGACCGGCGCCACATTCAATGAAATCAACAAGGGCGATCTTTTAACTTTAGTTTGCGCAGTGATTGGCAGTTTTCATATTTTGTGGATTGATTTTTCTGCTAAAAAAAGTGCCGATGCTTTTCACTACAACAATTGGCAATCCCTGTTTGCATTGGTGGGTCTGTTGCCCTTGTTGGTTTTTCAAAAACAAGATTTATTCAGCATGGTACTTTCTGCTGATTTTTGGCTTAACAAAACCCCATGGCCTTCCGAATTTTTGCTGGCTCTGTTAGGTCTATTGATCTTATCCATAGGTTGCAGCTTGATAGCTTTTTATATTCAAGTGCGAGCACAAAAAGTTTTGCATCCCACCACGGCTTCCATGCTTTTTTTACTAGAAAGTCCCTTTGCATTGCTGTTTGGTTTTTATTTTTTAAATGAATCCCTAAACTGGACTTCTGCCGGCGGAGCCTTACTGATTTTCATCGCTGCTGTGATGGCTATTTTCTAGATTTTCTTCTTCAGGCGAAGCCCAGCCATAATCCCTTTCCTTACGATAAAGGGTTCGACGATTGATCCCTAAAATATGGGCCGCTTTTTCTTTGCGCCCCCCGGTTTTATTTAAAACAAACTGCATGTACTTTTTTTCCATATCTTCCAACGTAGGAAGGTCTTGCATCACTTGCGCGTAGAAATGATTTTCAGACGCCCCTTCACTTTTTGGTAAATCTTCGACCTGAATCATTTTATTACGACATAAAATCACAGAACGTTCGATGACATTTTCCAGCTCACGAACATTGCCATCCCATGGAAGACTGACTAACACTTGCAAAGCTTCCGGAGTAAAACCTTGCACCTGAGTGCCATTGATCGCATTGTATTTATCCAAAAAATACTGGGCTAATAATGGAATATCATCCGTGCGAAAACGCAAAGCCGGCAACAAAATAGGAATTACGCTTAAACGGTAATAAAGATCCTCACGAAAACGGCCATCTTTGCTGGCCACCTTCAGATCTTTGTGAGTAGCCGCAATGATTCGAACATCCACAGGGATATCTTGATTGCTGCCCACAGGTTTGATTTTTTTTTCTTGCAAGGCCCGAAGCAATTTGCTTTGCAGGTGCAAATCCATATCGCCAATTTCATCTAAAAATAAAGTTCCACCCTGGGCTTCTTCAAAAAGACCTTTTTTTCTTTGTAAGGCCCCGGTGAAAGATCCTTTTTCATGGCCAAAAAGTTCACTCTCTAACAAAGATTCTGGTATGGCCGTCACATTGATGGCCACAAATCTTTTGTCAGCGCGACTGCCTTGCTGGTGTATGGCTTTGGCGACCAACTCTTTTCCAGTGCCGCTTTCGCCTTGAATTAAAATGTTGGCTGAAGATGGGGCGACTCTTTGAATCAAATCAAAAACGGATTGCATCGATTCACTTTTGCCAATGATGCCTGCAAAGGAATAAGAATTTTGAAATTCTTTACGCAAAAACAAATTCTGCTTTTTTAAATTGGCAAACTGCAAGGCCCTTTGCACATGCATTTCAATTTCGGACAATTTAAAAGGCTTCACCACATAATCAAAAGCTCCTTTTTTAATAACATCAATGGCTGATTGAATAGAGCCGAAGGCTGTGATCAAAATAATTGGAATGGACGGAAAATCGGCTTTGCATTTTTCAATAAATTGCAAGCCATCCATTCCCGGCATGCGTAAATCCGTGATAATTAAATCCACGCTGTGCCCATAAGCTTTGCCCTGGCTTAAAGATAGCAAACTTTCTAAAGCTAAAGCGGCAGAGGTAAAAGTAATAATTTCAAAGTTCAAAGATCCCAAAAAGTCCTTCAGCATGGACCCCATCTCTTTATCATCATCTATAACTAATATTCGTGACATCATCCCCTACTTGTAGCAAAAATTTACATTATTGGCTAGAGGCAAACTATTTTCTAGGAACTAAGAATCATGTCTTCGCGATTTCCTACACAAACACAAGACCTTAAAGATTTGCAGAATATGAAATATGCCCTAGACATGTCATCTATTGTGGCTGTCACCGACCCTAAGGGCAATATCACCTACGTGAACGATCGATTTTGTCAGATTTCTAAGTACAATCGCGAAGAACTTATTGGGCAAAACCATCGTATGGTCAATTCGGGCTACCATACAAAAAGTTTTTTTATAACAATGTGGAGCGCCATTTCTAAAGGTCAGGTGTGGCAGGGCGAGCTGCGCAATCGCGCTAAAGATGGCAGTCATTATTGGGTCAGCACCACGATTGTACCTTATTTAGATGAACAAAAAAAACCCTACCAATATGTTTCTATCCGCCACGATATCACCCCGGTTAAAGAGTTGCAGTTAAAAATGCAAAGCTTATTGGATTCTGCCTTTGAAGGTATTTTAGTTTACGGTCTTGATGGCAAGGTTTTAGAAATCAATTCGACGGCGCTACAGATTTTTTCATCTTCGCAGTCCTCTTTGATAGGCCAGACGGTGGAAGATCTTTTCGAAGGGCGAATGCAGATTTTTGCCGCCACTCAACAAACCCTACAGCTGCAAAACGGAAAAATTTTATCGGTCAATTCGAAGCCTTTTATTCATCAAGGCCACCGCGCCTATATTATGACTTTGCAAGACATCACTGAGCGCACCATCATGGAGTCCAAAATTTTGCAACAAGATCGCCTAGCCACCGTGGGCTTGCTGTCTTCCAGCTTGGCCCATGAAATTGGCACTCCTCTGGGGGTTATTCGAGGACGTGCCGAGCTTTTGGATCAGTTGAAACAAAATCCAGAAATGATTCAAAAAAACAGTCAAATCATCATTCAGCAAATTGATCGAGTGTCTGATTTGATAAGGTCATTATTGGGGCTAGCAAAGGACCCAACAGCCATAGAACCACAACCGGTCCTGGTGATCGAGGTCTTGAAGCAAGTGCAAGATTTGATTCAACATGAGTTCAGTAAAAATCAAATCCATCTAAATATTGATATTGCAGAAGGTATACAAGTCATGGCTGTAAAAACCGGTTTATTTCAGGTTTTTTTAAATCTGCTGGTAAATAGTATTCATGCCATTCAAAAAAGAAAAAACGACGATCCAGCGTTGGACGGACTCATTGAAATTTTTTGTACTTCTAAAAACAACTCCTGTATCTTTCTAAGTATTAAAGACAATGGCTGCGGAGTTAGTACTGAAAATATCAAAAGATTGTTCACTCCATTTTTTACAACCAAAGATGTCAATGCAGGTACGGGGCTGGGCTTAGCCACTTCTTTAAAAATCCTTCAAGGCTGGGGCGGAACAATCACCTGCAGCAGTCAAGAAAACGTCGAAACAATTTTCACTTTGCAATTGCTGAAAGGCTAAATACCCCTATGAAATTTCACAAATCCACTTTACGCACAAATAATTTTTCAGAAATGGCCCTACAGACTTCATTGCTACAAGCTATTGAGTCCATGAAGGTGCATAAACCCACCGATGTGCAAGCCTGTGCTATTCCCGAAATTTTAAAAGGGTCGGATCTGATTGCGGTGGCTCAAACAGGCAGTGGTAAAACATTGGCCTATGCTTTACCCATTTTAACCGCTATGTCTACAACCCATCCTCAGGGAAGAGCATTGATATTGGTTCCCAGTCGCGAAATGGCCCAACAAACGGTCAAGGTTTTGGATGTACTTTGCAAAGATCTAACCATTTCCTCGTGCTTAGTTATTGGCGGCATTCCCAATGCTAAACAAATCAGCGCCTTAAAAAAGAATCCACGTTTGATCGTGGCGACTCCAGGCCGCTTGAATGATCATCTGCTAAGCAATAAATTGCTGCTGCAAAATCTAAGTCATATTGTGATCGATGAAGCGGATCGCATGCTAGACATGGGCTTTTTGCCACAGCTGCAAAATATCAAAAAGACTTTGCGGGGCCAGCAACAGACTTTGATGTTTTCGGCCAGCTTCAACCCCGCCATTGAATCCGTCGCACAGATTTTTATGAATCAATCTCCTGTGATGATTCGCACTGAAACTGCTGAAAAACCCGTGAACAGCTTAAAACAAAAAGTTTTATTTATTGATCGTGCTAAAAAAGACGATCGACTTTTGGATGAATTGAATGCGGCCCAAGGCAGCGTTATTGTTTTTTGCAGCAACCAAGAAAGTTGTGAAAAAACCGGGCAGTATTTAAAAGACTATGGCTACAAAACAGATTTGATTCATGGAGCCCTATCACAAGGACAGCGCAATCGTGTGGTGCGAGAATTCAGAGAAGAAAAATTAAGAGTCCTTGTCGCTACAGATTTACTGGCCCGCGGACTTGATGTGCCCCATGTGGATCATGTGATTAATTTCGAATTGCCTTTTGATGCCGAAGATTTTTTACACCGGATAGGTCGTACCGCCAGGGCCGGCAGAAATGGGCAAGCCATCACTTTTGTGACAACATCGGACGGAAAAAAATATCAAAAAATAAAAAAGTACTTGGTTGGCGCAGAAGAAGTACAGCTGGAAAAAAACTTTGCGTTTGCCTTTCAGCCCAGGACAGCTTATTCGAAACCAACTGGCGAACATCGTAAGCCAGCTTCTTCGAAAAGTTCGGGTGGGCCTGGTCATGGTGCTGGTTCAAAAAGCGCAGGCGGCTCGCGCCAGAATCCAGACTCAGCAAAAAAACAAGGGCCAGCACCTCGATCTCGCCGTTAGTAAGAAGTCGAAAATCAGCGGGCTGCTTTTAGCCCCTTATCCGCGAAGAGTGGGTGATACCGCTAAGACTTAAAAACGGGATCTTTGCCAATGATACCTTTGATGTATGGAACATGGGTGAAGCTTTCTGCTTCATAGCCGGTGGCCAAATACAGATTAACAAAGCCTAAATGGTGAAGCTTTAGACAGACTTCTTCTCCACGTATAGGTTGGCCTTGCCGGTCCAATCCTAAGTTAGCATCTACATAAATATTAGATCGCTTGTCAATTTCACTGGACATTTTTAAAAAATCATCTGCACTTTTAAAATAAATCATTTTTTTGTTTTGCTGTTCGGCGGCCATTTGCCAAATCATTTCCACCAATGGATCATCATCGACCAGCACAGCATCAAAAAATAATTGTGCGGTCATGATTTGAATGGGCACAAAAGAGGCCATATTTTTCGGAATCAATTTTACACCCAACTTTTCACAGCGCCTGCGCACCGAGGGTTCTTCAAATCGCGAAGTGACCAAGATCGCTTGCGAAGCTATACCTAAATCTTCGATCAAATTCAAACCATTTTGTGTTTGGTTTAAAAATTCATAATCGACCAAAAATAGAATAGGGTTGAAATCAGCTTTTGGTTTTTCACTTTCCACCCAGGACTTAAATTCGCTTCCCGAAGTGAAAGTCAGATGTTGTATCTGCTTTGTCGGGTTGGATTTTGAAGTCAGGCGGCCTTGCCAGATCCCATGAATGCTTAAGTCATCATCCACAGAAACCACTAAATAGCTTCCTGAAGAAAGGGGTTCAAGTTGAATCTCCTCTACAAACCAACCCGGGGCCGTAGCTTTGGGTAAACTTAAAATAATCGTGGTACCCTGACCGGGCATCGATTCAATCTGTAATGCTCCATGCATTTGCAACAAGGCTTGTTTAGCATGATAAAGCCCCAAGCCGCTGCCACTGCTATTGGCGCTGGTATTGTCTTTGCCATGGCTAAAGCCTTTTTGTCCCAACTGGCTCAAAATATGTTCAGGGATGCCCTGCCCGTTGTCTTGTACTTTGATGAGGACTTTTTCTTGTTGGGCATAAAGTTGAACTGTCACTAGCCCTTGGTCACGGTGCAAAGCTTCAATGGAGTTATTGATCAGGTTAGACAGCACACGGGTCAGCTCCAAAGGTTGAATCATGGCAAATAAGCCATAAGCTTGATCCAAGATAACTTCGATTTGCACATTTTGTTTTTCACGAAATTGCACCCTTTTTTCTGAAACCACAGCATCCATCAGTGGCGCCAATAACTGCACTTCCATTGCCGGCATTTCTGAAAGGCCTGCATCAGTGCTTTTGTCCGCAGTATGCAAAGGACTAATAGTGGTTTTAGCTTGCTTGCCTTTTTCTAAAAGTTGGTTGGCAATATCATTAATACGATGAACAGCATTGCGAATTAAAATCCGTTTATCTTCAGGCAGCTCTTTGGTTGCCCCCATCACCATGTTCAGCGCAGCTAGCGGTGAGCGAATATCGTGAGCCACTTGGGCTGAAACAGCGAGCAACATTTCGTTTTGTTTTTGCTGAAGTAGGATTTGATAATTTTGCCATAGCTTTCTGCGACTAACCTTAAAAAAATAAATCATAACAACTAAAAGAATCAAAATTATTAGCATAGAAAATAACAGGGGCTCGGCCAGTGAGTACTGCAGTTCCATGGTTACCAGGGGTGCAGCCTGTGAAACTGGCAAAGAATTTGAATTTTCTAAATAAAAACTTTCCGTCAAGGTAATCCAAAACAGTGAATTTAAAAATGTATCTTGTGGTCGGGCCAATGAAGTGATCAATTTTTTCTGATCATCTAAAATCCGAACCTGGGTGAACTGATTTGAATTTAATGATGGACTTAAAATATGGGTCGCCTGTCTTAAATCGCGAATCAAAAGACTGTATTTGGCAGATTGGCCATAGGCCAAGGCCAATTTTCTTTTGTCCCAGTGATAGTAAAGCAAAATGGATACAACCACCACCGACGTGACAATAAAATAACCCAACAAAAAGTATTTAAATAGTTTTTTAGTCTCCTGTTGCAGAGATGAATTCACAAAGTCCCCTTTAATCCAATGGATGTGGAGCTAAAATTAAAGATGCCCGTGGATTTTTTAAATTTAAAAATTGCATCAGCCGTTCTTGATTCAATTGATTGTTGGTAGGTTGTCCTAAAAACAAATTCTGCACCTTTGTACTTGTGGCCCGAGCAAAATAAAATGGACAGGGCGATGAGTGCGGCGAACACCAAGGTATCATCTCAATATTTAAATCTGAAAAATGGATTTCGACAACATCCATTTGCGGACCGGAATCTAAATTTCTGAAAAGTGGATTTAAGTATTGCGAGGCATAGTTGGGATCCAAGGCCAGCCGACCATGATCACCGAAAGTGGGTTGCGGGATTTGTAAAAAATCGGCAAGTGCAAGCGCTGTGATAGATGGCGAGGAATTTATTTTATCCTTGTCATTCAGTAAAAAAGCACGGCGAGCTGATTCTATAAATGAACTTCGCAAAGATTCTTCGACTGTTGATTTGTAGGCCGAAGAAATGACATAACCTAGGGGTTCATTCGACTGCATGCAATCCAGGGTGCACACTGCCCCCGATGGACCAAGGCGGTAAAAGGTCATTCTAAAACGAATATCTTCAGCAAATTTTTTAGCTGAAGATATCCACGGATAAGCATTTAAATTTTGTTCAGCAAAAGGAGCTAAGGGTGTTTGCGTATAAAAGTGACATAAAAATAAATCGCGCTCTAAAAGTTCAAAGCCTGCATTTAGACGCGCTTTTTCTGGACCAGTGTGGGCAGCCATGCCATTGGAAGTTAAAAAGTTTTTATTTTTGTGTAAAACGTAGCGTTCTAAACATTCAGCAATAGATTTAGTTAATGCTGTGGTTGGATCTTGATCCGCACCCCAGCCTGAAACTGAGGTGCCATTGATTTCAATCTTGGAAAAAACATCCACCCAACCAGGAAATACGTTTTGAATCCAAGTTAGATCCTTGGATGTAATCTGAATATCATCTTGTTGATAAAGCCAACTTAAGGCTGATATCGCATGCGCCACAATTCAATTCCCGCATTGTATCTGGAAAAATTCATGGTCCATGGCTTGGCCGAAAAAGCGATATAGGGGCTGACCGCGAATGGATAAATCACCACTTCTTTTAGCATCTCATAGTGCAATTTTCGCAACTTTTTCATGCGCTCTTCTTTGTCTTCTGTGTTGATATAATCATCCAACCACTTGTCTGGATCAAGACCAGGCAGATGAAAAAATTGAACTCCAAAGTTGTAGGACAATAACCCTAAGTTCTCTGTCCAAGCTGTATCATTATTTATATAATAGTAATCTCCCCTATCTCCAGGTTTTAGGTCCAATACACTCAAAGTTGGTCTTTTAGTAAACTGCAATTCTGATTGATTCTTGAAAGTATTTTTATAGTCTTCAAATCGACCAGGCCTAATGGTTGTGGTAATAGGTCTTTTGAATGTGGTATAGGTTTTATCTGATCGCAAATTTTCCAATTCTACTTTTTGCCCATTGTCCAAAGTTCCATCACTTAATGTTTGAAAAAACTCTACCGTTCTTTTGGCATTGTAGGGTGGATCTAAATAAATTTTTTGATCAACTATAAGCTTAGCGGCATGACGTCGTTGTGCCGGGGTAAAATCTTTGACAGCCTTAGGTGTAAAAATAAGCATTTCAACTCGAATAGGATAACTTTCATGCAGATTGAACTTACCGGTTTTTTTTACTTCTTCGGCTTGAGAGGCTTTAATTGGTATATAGGTTGGTATCAAATCAACAAGCGCTATCTTATCAATTATAGATCCATTTGAAAACATTCCAAGTTTTGATTGTATAACAAACTGAATTTTTTGTGGCATTTTTTGATCATAAAAATGATGGTGTGGGTTGGCTGCAAATACCCATTCGCCCACTGGGCTATCTTCCACCACCGCGTAAGGCCCCGATGTTTGTTTATAATCAATAATTGGAAGTGCCGGGGACTGCCAATCAATGCTGGATTTAGGTATAATGCTCATATCCACATTCTCTAAAAAAGGCATTAAAAAGGGCTGAAGCTTAGAGTTATGCACAGTTAAAATTAAACGATCACCATCCAACTTTAAGCCGGGACAGGGATCATTGATATGATTCAGTTTATGATTGGGGCACAACAACTTTCGCAGGTCACCGTGCCCGGTTTTTTCTAAAAACATCACACGTTTTAACGATAGGTAAGCATCTTCAGCGCCAATCAAAGTGCCGTCGATGGCTTTTCTTGGTTGACCAAACTTAAAAACCAAATCAAGGCCTTCCCAGGTCACACCTGATGGCACATCCAGTTGAAGCTCGTTATTATGATCATAATAAAGTAACTGACCATAAAGACTCCGCAGAATATTATATTCATCAATAGTATTGATTCTAGTTGGCTCAACAGAATAAATACTTTTTTCATAACCATTTAAAACTCGAAGAGTGGGGATTGGTGTTATTTTAGAATTTAACAATGGATAGCTCCCGATTAAAACTATGGTTATGCATAAAACTGCCAAAGCCTTGTAGTATTTTTTTAAAACTTTTATCATTTAAAATACTTTCTAAGTGAAATCAGCCGCCATCACCGCCACATTGGACTGGGGTATCACAATTCAAGGCCAATTCCGTTTGATCAGTCTCTTGCACATCACCATAATCTTTTAAAATTTGAAAAACTGAAGTCGAAATGGCAATTTGCCCTTGATCAGTGACGTAAAGCAGGCCTTTAGTGATCATATCTTTAGCCAAACTTTCAGCTTTTTCTCTAAGAGCTGGATCTGTAGGAAATGATAGTTTTGAAAATACCAAAGTCCCTTCTGGCTTGGCTGTGGCCAACTTATCATCCCATGTTTTTGAAGAATCAGCTGACAAAGAAGCCATCGCAGGTTGTTCGTAGGCCACTTGGGCTAAGATCAGGCCAAAAGCAAGTTTAGAAAAAACGGGTTTTGCTTTCATTTTTTATCCTTTTATTTATTGGTTTTCAGTAAAAAGTCGAAGCTGAGTTTAACATATTTTTATGAAAATAAAAATAAATTTATTTATCAGACACCAAAGAATTTGAAATTCAACTGTAGCAGATGGTAAATAGTCCTCTATTAGTAATCATGTTTAATAACCTAATTATTAATAGCAACTGTCAAAAAGTTGTACAGTGAGTTTTCGCGCCAGTGCGACTTTCTGAGTATCCCCAGGTGAGTGCCGAAAGCATTATAGTCGGAACAAAAGGACGACTTCATTATTCCATAAAAACACATCTTTCTTTTGCAAAGTTACAATAAAATCATAATGAACAGACTGATAAACAGCTTGGGTTTCAGATGGAAGTGATGCCGCAATATATTGTTATGGCGAGCTGAGTGTTGTTGCGGGCGCGAGCGCTAGATCTTGCAACTTGCATAATTTTTTCTTTGGCAGTAATTTCAAACGAAAGTTTTTCGCTAGCGAAAAAAATGCTTTAAAATCACCAGTTGTTTATATCGCTAAGCATCCATTGAAAATAAATTCTTGACACTAAAATCATGCGTTTAGAATTGTTTATACTGCAAAAAAATATTTAGCACGCCAAGCTTAGCGCGGCGGCAAAAAAGCTTTCCTAAAGGCCTTTTGCGGTGACCTTAAGTGGCGTTTTTAGCGCTTGTGAATTCATATTTTTTGTTTCAAAAAACCCTAAAAATGGCGTTTGAAAAGCTGTGGTAGTTTTAGTGAAATTACGGAGGCCCCATGCACACATCTTACACCATCAACACCACTATTCCTTTGGTCTTGCAAAGACTCGAAAGCGAAGTCTTGCACGGTAAACTAGTGGAACTCACCTCCCGCGAAAGAAAATTAACCACCCATATTTTATGGCACTTGGCTGAAGTGGACCGACGCAAACTTTATTTGCAAATGGCTTATCCCAGTTTCTTTGAATACCTCGTGACAGGATTGGGTTATGCCCCGGCCAGTGCGCAACGCCGCATCGATGCGGCTCGGTTGCTGGCCCAATTGCCGCAAACAGAATCCCAACAAGTGGCGCAAAAAATTGAAGCCGGGGATTTGAATTTATCGCAGATTTCTAAACTGCAAAGCTTGTCCCGCCAAGCCCGCAAAGAAACAGGCAAGACCGTCAGCCCTGAACAAAAAAGTCAGATTTTGCAACAGATCGAAAATCAATCTGTTGTGCAAACTGAAAAGATTCTAGCAAAAGCTTTAGATATCAAACCGCAGCAACCTACTCGCACCCACATCCAGCAAGATGATTCAGTTCGGGTGGAACTTACTTTCACTGCCGAAGAAATGACTT
>JBMOJS010000408.1:0-1561 GCA_049315665.1 Pseudobdellovibrionaceae bacterium
TTTATGGATTGTGGAATAAAGCGGATGTGCTGAGGTTTTTTGTTCTGCGGAAGGCCTGCGACTTTCTGGGTTAGACCCGTTTCTTCAAAAGCAATATATGGATTCATTTTTTTCTGACGCAAAACTTTCGCTCCGGCGGGACCAGCGACTATAGTTATATTGCGCTGAGCTTTTTCAATCTGTAAATTATTTTGTAAGCTATTATAAGTCGTGCTTTGTTGTTCTTGATTGAACGACCAGCCTTTATTAAGCTGTGAATTTGGCATGGAATCTTTTTTAATTGCAGTGTCTTGGTTATTTTTCTTTACCTCAGGATCTGACTTTATCAATGGATCCATTTTTTTCAATAATAAATCCGCCATATCTGACAACAATTCATCGTAACTCATCTGGGGATTTTTATGCGATCTTAATTGACGTAGCCTTTGCAATTTTTGGTGAGTGCCATGACGGATCAAGATTTTTAATTCCAAATGATCAGCATCAATGAATCTTTCCTGATCAGCCGTGACTTTTGTATCTGGCATGTTCTGACGCAAAATCTGTTCAGCCTGTTTTTTGGATTTGTTTTCTAAGCTTTGTAGTATTTGTTGTTTATTTTCTGTACTGAGCGTGGGTTTTTGTTTAAATAGAACTTGTGCCTGGGTCAAATTGGTCAGGGACAAAGATCCTTCATTCAAGGGTTTTATAATACTTGGCATTTCTTTAATTATTTTTACTGCGGCGATTCTGCGGTAAGCACAAGACTCCGAGTATTTTAGATACTGAGTGCAATAATCAAACAGACTGCCATAGGCGATTTTTAAATACAATTTTTTCTCAGCAATGATTTGCAAATTGGCAATCACTTGGCCGGTGATTTGTCTTTCTTGGTGGACCAGTTGCAGGGTCTCTTCATGGATAGGATGGTGAGGTTTTGAGCCCGAGGTTTTTTGCACTGGCGCCGGTGGGACTTTTAGATTTGGATTTGAGACTGACAACTTTGATGCCCCAAACCCATTTTGTGACACTGTCATTTTTTCTGTAGATGTTATTGAATTCTTTTGCGCAAGTGAAGATGTACTGCCTTGCAGGGATATTGTTAAATCTGAGTTTTCTATTTGTTTATTATTGCTGCCAGAATTATTAGAATTATTAGAATTATTAGAATTATACTGTTTGCTTTTTAAAAATCTGTCTTGTAAAAAACGAAAATTCATTTGCTGTAAATGGCTCATTCTTAGTCCTTTGGTTATTTTCAAATTCAAATGATTTATAGCATGGGTTTTTATAAGCGATTTTTTGTGTTTAAATTTTATCGTGTTTAATTGTTTTTTCTTTTGCACGCCCGGGCTGGCGGGTGGGCTTTTAAAGCCCACAAGGGGCCTTGTGAGACTTTTAAATATTGAAATTTAAGCGCAACAATCGATGATCTATTTTTGGATTTTTATGCATAAAACCATGTCAATAGTTATTGTTTATACGTCGCTTAGCGTCGCGCAGGCAGAGCGAAAAAAAGATTCCCTTCAGAGCGAAAAAAAGATTCCCTTCAGAGCGAAAAAAAGATTCCCTTCAGAGCGAA
>JBMOJS010000164.1:0-6755 GCA_049315665.1 Pseudobdellovibrionaceae bacterium
TTTGATCGCAGTCAAATTTCTTTTCATAAACTGCAACGTCGTGGTTCTGCTGTAAAAACCAGTTTTAGTCAAAATCGCGGCTATGATGTTTATACTTACATTTTTGGTGATGAAACGCCGTATGCAAATAGTACAAAAGTGGAAATCAAATTTCAAGAAGGCCAAGCTAATGGTTTCGGTAAAATCAAAGGAAATGCTACTTTTGGTGAAATCTATAAAAGCAATGATTGTGTTCGCCTAAGTAATCCTTTTTAGTTGTTTAGTTCCGGCCAAGCATCGCGGCCCCTATGGCCAATTCATTGAATTCATCACGATGAAATTCTTTTTGAATGTGGCCCTGGCGCAAAACAAGAATACGATCACTTAAGGTGAGTAACTCATCCAATTCGGATGAAATTAACAAAATTCCATGACCTTGTTTGCGTTTTTGCAATAACTGTTCATGAATAAATTCAATGGAACCGACATCTACACCTCGAGTGGGCTGTGAGGCTAGAATAAAATCTGATTTTTTGTCAAGCTCTCTGGCTACAACTAGTTTTTGTTGATTTCCACCGGAAAGACTTTTTAAGGGTTTATTCAGCGAAGCCCCAAGGATGTGAAAGTTTTCAATCAATGACAAACACCATGAGTTTATTTTCTTAAAATCTAAAAACAATCCCCATTTGCGCCAGGTCTGAGAATTCTGATGCCCCAGCATAAAGTTTTGTAGCAAATTTTCTTCGGCGAAAACGCCAAAACGTAAACGATCTTCAGGGAAACTGGGAATATTATTAGAAAATATTTGGTGAATGTATTTAATTAAAGTATTTTGACCCTGACCTTCTAATGCCGCTATGCCAACAATTTCATGTTTGTTAACTATCAATGATAAATCATTCAAAGAGTCCTGCTGGTTTTTTTTATTTTCTGTGATATGGCTTAAGCTCAAGACCGGTTCCTTCACCGAAAAAGAAGGACGTTGAGAAGTTTTATTCAACTTTCGCCCAATCATCAGTTCCACAAGTTGGTCTTGGTTCAGTGCTGAGCAATCATAGGTACCTACAGATTTTCCCGAACGAAGAACGGTGACTTGATCTGCCACCGACAAAACTTCTTTCAATTTGTGGGTGATCAATAAAATAGTTTTTCCCATTTTTTTTAAATTTTTTAATGTTTGTAGTAAATTTTCAATTTCTTGTGGAGATAAAACGGCAGTGGGTTCATCTAAAATAATAATCTGGGCATTTTGATAAAGAACTTTAATCAGTTCAAGTTGCTGCTGCTGACCTACGGGCAAATCGTAAACTTTTTTGTTCAAATCAATAGCAAAATTCAAATCTTGGCAAAGCTGTAAGGCTTTATTGCGTACATTTTGATCAGGCCTGATATGCAGGCCCAGCTGGTGCGGAGTCATCAATAATATATTTTCTAAGCCAGTATATTTTTCTGCCAGCATAAAGTGCTGGTGAACCATTCCAAGGCCAGCATTGATCGCTTGGTGGGATTGGGTCCAATAAACCTTTTCACCATAAATTAAAATGTTCCCTTGATCTGGGGTTTGCATGCCGTAAAGCATTTTCATAGCCGTAGATTTGCCAGCGCCATTTTCGCCCACCAAGGCATGAATATGGCCACTTATAACTTTAAAGCAGATATCCTGATTGGCATAGTTGGATCCAAAGGACTTGCTAACGTTGATAAATTCAACTGCAGTGTTTGATTTCATTTTTTATAAAAATCAGGAACAATAATTTTTTTGGCAATAATATCGTATTTTATTTTTTCTATTTTTTGTATTTGTTGAGCACTGATTAAGTTTTTATTGTGTTCATCCATAGCATAATCAATGCCTTTATCGGCCAAACCTAAATGTACAACTTCGGCTTTGAATTTATTTTCGTTGGCTTGTTTGATGCTTTCATAAACTGCGATATCGACCCTTTTTAACATGCTGGTTAAAATAAAGCCGGGTTTGATCCAATTTTGATTGGAGTCAACACCGATAGCCAACTTCTTTTTGTTTTCTGCCGCATCAAAAACACCGGCGCCAGAAGCCCCAGCCGCCACGAAAATAGCATCCACATTTTGGTTGTATTGATTCAAAGCTAGTTCTTTGGCTTTGGCAGGATTGTTCCATGAATCGCCGGTGACACCAATAAAATTTTCAATAATTTTTATTTTAGGATTGATGTATTTGGCGCCTGCTGAATAGCCCAAAGCAAAACGACGAATCAAAGGGATATCCATTCCACCAATAAAACCGATGGTGTTTTGTGGTGATTTTAGGGCCGCTAAAGCGCCAACCAAAAATGAGCCTTCGTGATCCGCAAACAAAATAGATCGAACATTGGGGGCTTTGATCTCGGCATCGATGATCGCAAACTTAGCTTGCGGGTTTTGTGCAGATACTTTTTTAACAGCATCGGCTTGGGCAAAACCAATACCAATAATTAGGTTATAGTTTTTTTTAGCAAAAGAACGGTGTAAGCTTTCTAAAGCATTGACGTCAGTGGCTTCTACATATTTTAGTTCGATACCTAAATCTTTTTGCGCTTTTGTGGCACCTAGATAAGCGGCAGAGTTAAAAGATTTATCATCTTTACCACCTTTGTCTAAAACCAAGGCTACCTTTAAAGGTTGAGCCCATAGGATATTGGCTAAACAAAGTATAATTAGAGATATAAAATATTTAAACATGGGGGCTTCCTTTGGGTCATTGTGCAGAGCTTGGCACAAATAATACAAATGAAGACTCATTTCGAGCAAGATTTAAAATTCATGTCGCTACAGCAGTTATTTGCACTTGTCACAACGTACAGACAAATAGGGATAGACCCATGCAAACAAAGACGCAGGACTTTCTTTATATTCCGTACCAGTGGCGCTATCTTGTTGATACTGTAGTGTTTTTTGACATAACATTAATGTTATAGCCAAGCCTTGGTTTTTAGTTTAAGATGTATTGAACTTTAGACTTAAGCTTTCATGTGTAAACTTAGAAGGGTAAGGATTATGGAGATTCATACAGTTCTTAATTCGGGTGTCGGAACTTGGGCGCAAAAAACTGAACAAAATCATTTAAATTCAGATACTTATGCATCTGCTTACGAAGTCTTGCATATCAAAGAAGGCGAGTATCTTTTTCGCGAAGGTGATGCTCCAAAAGGGCTTTATTACGTGCAGTCTGGATGTGTTAAAATTTATGTGAACAGACAGCAAACTCGCGGGCGGACAACGTCTCCTGAGTACGTGACTAAATTGGTTTCAGCAGGGGAATACTTTGGTTATAAGGCCTTGATCCGTGGAACCTCTGCCTATTGCAATGCTAAGGCCGCTAAGCCAAGTGTGATTTGGCTTTATCCCAAAGAATTAATTTTACGGTCCTTAGAGCAATCTGGACCTTTGTTGAAACAACTTTTACAACAATCCGTAGCTGACTTAGATATGTACGAAACAACCAATCAGTTTCACTATTTAGCGTCAGTGCAAGAACGAATAGCTTATCAATTGGTGGTTTTGGCTGATCGCTTTGGTGTGCCATTAGCCAATGGGTCCGTGTCTTTAAATTTAAAACTGACGCGAAATGAACTGGCGCAAATGGCTAGTACCATCAACGAGTCCTTATCGCGGCATCTGACAGAATTCAAAAATGAAAATCTAATTGATTTGAATGGCAAAGAAATTTTGATCAAAGACGGTGAAGGTCTTTTGAACAAGTCGGGCCCCGTTGCCGGGCATGCAGGATAAGGAAATTATTTGTTGGACTTGGTATAAGGATTTCTTACAAACCAGGTAAACCAAGATATATTTTAGACCATATGTTGTTCGTGTTGCGTGGGCAAAGCTGGGCTTCTTGCGGAGCTTGAAAAACTTCGATGTAGCCTTGGGGTATTTGTTGCCATCTTGAAAACACTTGCAGTTGCCCAGCAGGAGTTAAAACCACCATGTCATTGTATTGGTTTCTTTTTAAGTCTGGGGCCCAGGTCAGTGGATCTAAAGGCGTCAATAATCTTTGCCCCTGGCTGGTGTAAACCAGATGGGTACCTTGCAAAATAAAATCAGACACATAAGTTGGTAAAGCACCTGGGTACTGACCTTGGGTTGCATAGGATTGAAAGCAGTTTCCAGCGGTTGGGGTAAACTGCAGATCATTTAAAGATAAACCTTTTTCTGCCATCCAAAATGGACGAAGTAGACTGAAGATTTGTTTTTGATTCAAAGCCGCTGGATTGGAAAGTTTGATTAAAGCAAAGGCGGCTGCAGCAATCGCCGCCGCATTCGAACTGCCGCGAAATTCCCTGCCATCATTCAAAGTGATTGAAGAAGCAGTTAAAAGATCTGGCTTTTGTAAATTCGAAGAATAAGAAGAACGATCAGAATCATAAGCTCCCACAGTGATCACATTGGGATTGTCTGCCGGGTTTAAGACTGTGCTGCCACTGGTTTTGGATGGTAGAATAAAACCTTCGCCATCAATGGTGATACGCAATCGATCTGTTGATGAAAAATTCTGCGAACGATTTTTAACTCGCAAAAAGTAAACACCTGGATTGACTTCGGCTTCAATAATTTCCCTGGGGTATTTTGAAAGTCCTGGGCGGTTGTCAGTGGACTCTTCGGTCTGTTTTAAGGCACTTGTGGCTACGATATTTAATAAGTCGTCGGTTAGGGCCAAGTCCAAATCTTTATTGGTGCCCTGTTCAACATCATTTTTAAAATCATTCCAAGACAACACAATACGCAGAGGGCATTTTTGTCGGTCCGTCGTGCAGCGCACTTCAAGGGCATTGTTATTATTAGGTAGGCGCACCCATTGATCTTGAATGCTTTCTATGGCTGAAACATAAGTCGATTGTTCAAAGTTACCGGCGGCATTGATCCAAATAATTCCTTGTTTTGTTGCCTTGTTGACCTCTTGATTAATAAAACCTTGACCATCGCCATTGCCACCATAATCCCAAACTTCAGAATACAAAACCAGATCTACTTTTTTGTGTATAAGATCTTGAATAGCCGCTTTGAAATTGCTGAATCCGTAGACGTTGTACAAGTAAAGTTCGGGAATGAATTCTTTGACCTGCAAATCATTGGTCAATAACGAGGTCACGATTTGCGCCATTCGCAAGCCATGATCTTGCTGGGCAATATCTGGCGGAGTGTTTATCGGACCAGGTATGTACTTTGTAGTTTTTGGTAAGCTTTGGCCAAGCTCTTTTTGCCAGCCTTGGAAGCCTTTATCTAAGACTGCAATTTTGAGTTTTCGGTAGGAGTGTGGTCGAAGGTAGTAGTTGTTAAAACCCAGAGTGGTTTTAACAGTTGAAGTCTGCGGCCTATTCGCACTTAAGTTTTGATTTTGAGAAAGGGCAAAAAATGGCAAAAAGAAAATGATCAAAACCGCAGACTTCATAAAAATTATCTCCAGTAATTGTAATTGCCGTAATTGTACCCGTAATAGTAGTAGTTATAGTGTCCATAGTTATATGTGTAGTAGGGCTGATACCAGCGGCCATACCAGTTGCAATTATTATAGTAATTACGATTGTAACCACGATAAAAATACCAGCTAGAACGACCCGCATCTTGATCCAATTCAGATTTAATATTGGCACTGGCTACTTTGGTAAACTCAGAAGATTGGGTGAGGGCCTGGGCTTGATCTTTTGTAAGTAAAGCCTGATTGGTTTGCAAAACCTCGGCGGCTTGGGTTCTTTGGTCCACACGGATCACCAAAGTGCCTTCGATATTTTGTTGATTGGTGACTGTGCTTTCGTTGTCCAACTCATTGGCGGATGCCAAAAGTGACGAACAAAGCAGTCCTAAAAATAATAACTTTTTCATAAGACCTCCATGGTTGAATTTATTGAAGCTTTTTGGTAAAAGCCTTCAATTGATTAAAATTTAAGCATTAGATAGCGGGGCCCTATGTCCGAGTCAATCAGAGCCTCAGAAAATATGTTAAAAAATAAGGATCTTTTATTAAAACCCATCGCCTATGTCGCTAATGGCTACCAAGAAAAATTTGGAACCCCGCGCCAGTCGGGTTTGATCGAAGAAATGCGCTGCGAAATCATCTTTGAACCCTGGGTCTATGCTGAAAAAGCGCTGCAAGGCTTAGAGGATTTTAGTCATGTTTGGCTGCTGTGGTGGTTTCACCAAAACACCAACGAAAGGTATTTGCCGATCATTAAGCCTCCGCGTTTGAATGGTGAAAAAAAAGGAGTCTTTGCCACAAGATCTCCGCACCGACCCAACCCGGTGGGGCTTTCTTTGGTGCGGTTGTTGGCCACAAGCAAAACCAGTTTGATATGCGCGGGCGCCGATCTGATTCAAGGCACACCGATCATTGATATCAAACCCTACTTGCCTGAAGTGGAAGCCCTGCCCGAAGCTCGCGGCGGGTGGACCACAAAAACCCCGCAGTTTCCGGTGCAGGTAGGCTGGTCTGAGTTGGCCTTAGAAAAATTAAATTTACTGACGGATTTACCCACAGATTTTCGCACCATCATCGAAAAAATGATTGCCGGCGATCCTAGGCCAAAAGTGTATAAAAACAATTATGAGTTTATGCATGGTATTCGTATCTACAACGTCGATGTGCGCTTTCAATTTTTAAATGATACCCAGGCTGTGATTGTGGATGTGGTTTAACTTGCTGTTAGTACGTCTTTATAGACTTCAAAAACTCTTGCTTTATGGTGATGCGTTTTTATTACCGCCACTATGGCTAACGTTTCCCCACAACTTTTGATTTCAGGGCCATATATTAGCTATCC
>JBMOJS010000409.1:0-1552 GCA_049315665.1 Pseudobdellovibrionaceae bacterium
TTCGCGCTGGTGGGGATTTGATTTTCGCGCTGGTGGGGATTTGATTTTCGCGCTGCCCCCGCGACGCTATGCGAAGTATAAACAATAAATATTGACAAGGTTTTTTGCATGAAAACAACAATCGAAGTTGGTCTTTAAATAGCTGAAAAACTGAGTGTTGAGTGAGCTGTAAAAGCCTTGGGTCGCATCTGAAAAGCAACAACGAGCCCGGGCGCATAAAAGAAAAAACAATCAAACACAATCGAATTTAAACGCAAAAAATCGCTTATAAAAAGCCGTGCTATAAAACTTTTGAATTTGAATTTGAATTATCAAAAAACCAAAGGATAGAAAATGAGCTTGGCCCAACAAATGAATTTTATTTTTACAGAGAGCTTTTCAGAAGTTCAGCAACAGATTGAGTCTTCAATGAAATATAATAAAGAAACAACCAACTCAGATTTACAAAGTTTACAAATATCACAGCGAGATAGGCAAGTCCCACCGGCGCCAAAAATTCCAAGCACTGCCCCGCAACCATCTCAGCGAATAGGAGTAAGCAGTCTTTTATCTCTGCCCTCACCAAAAACCACGGGCCCCAAACCTCATCATCCGATCCATGAACAGACCCTGCAACTGGTTCACCAAGAACGACAAATCACCGGGCAGGTGATAGCCAATTTGCAAATCATTGCTGATCAAAAATTATATTTAAAAATGGCCTATGGCAGTCTGTTTGACTATTGCACCCAATATTTAAAATATTCGGAGTCTTGTGCTTACCGCAGGATCGCCGCAGCAAAAGTAATTAAAGAAATGCCTCAAATCATAGAACCTTTAAATTCTGGTGCATTGTCTTTAACAAATTTAACCCAAGCTCAAGTTTTATTTAAACAAAAACCCACCCTCAGCACAGAAAACAAACAACAGATATTGCAAAGTTTAGAAAATAAATCCAAAAAGCAGGCCGAGCAGATTTTGCGTCAGCATCTGCCAGATCCAAAAGTTACTGCTGACCAGGAAAGATTTATTGACGCCGATCATTTGGAATTAAAAATCCAAATCCGCCATAGCACCCACCAAAAACTGCAAAGACTTCGCCAACTGCGATCCCATAAAAATCCCCAGATGAGTTACGATGAATTACTTTCTGATATGGCAGATTTATTATTGAAAAAGATGGATCCATTGATGAAGGCAGATCCTGAGGTAAAGAAAAATATCCAAGATGCTGTAATAAAAAAAGATTCCATGCCAAATTCACAGCTTAAGAAAAACGGGGTATTCGGCCAAGATGTACAAAGTGCGGCTAACAATAGCTGCCAGCAGAATGCACACATTGAACAAAGTCGGCGCAATACAACTATTGTCGATGCGCCCACCACCGGCGCGAAAGTATTGCGTCAGAAAAACAAGAAGCCCAAGCATATCCGCTTTATTCCGCAAGCGATAAAAACAAAAATCTGGCAGCGAGGCCAGGGGACGTCAATACGTCAATACGCAATACGCAATACTTCAACATATGGTAGTTCTGCTTTTAAACCTCTACAACTTTTTTCTGTGTCGTAGAGGT
>JBMOJS010000410.1:0-1550 GCA_049315665.1 Pseudobdellovibrionaceae bacterium
AAGTCATTTCTTCGGCAGTGAAAGTAAGTTCCACCCGAACTGAATCATCTTGCTGCACGTGGGTGCGGGTAGGCTGCTGGGGTTTTATATCTAAAGCTTTTGCTAAAATTTTTTCAGTTTGTACGACAGACTGATTTTCAATCTGTTGCAGGATCTGACTTTTTTGTTCAGGGCTGATAGTCTTTCCAGTTTCTTTGCGAGCCTGGCGAGAAAAACTTTGCAGTTTAGAAATTTGTGTTAAATTCAAATCCCCCGCTTCAATTTTTTCTGCCACTTGTTGGGATTCATTTTGTGGCAGTTGTGCCAAAAGTCTTGCAGCATCTATACGGCGCTGGGCGCTGGCCGGGGCATAACCCAATCCTGTCACCATATATTCAAAAAAACTGGGATAAGCCATCTGCAAATAAAGTTTGCGTCGATCCACTTCAGCCAAGTGCCATAAAATATGGGTGGTTAATTTTCTTTCGCGGGAAGTGAGCTCTATCAGTTTATTGTGCAAAGCTTCGCTTTCGAGTTTTTGCAAGACCAAAGGAATTGTGGTGTTTACCGAATAAGATGAATGCATGGGGCCTCCGTAATTGCACCAACAATACCACAGCTTTTAAAACGCGATTTCTAGGGCTTTTTGAAAAATTGAATATGAATTTATATGAACCATAAAACCACGATTAGCCGCGACCAAAGCCTATTACGGAGGCTTTTTTCTAACCTGCACCAAGCTTGTCGCGCCAAATGTTTTTTAGCTATATAAACAATTTTAAATGCATGAATTAGCAGTCAAGAGTTTGTTTTTTATGAATGCTGAGTGTTGTAATTTGCATCATGATGATAAATAATAAACCGAACGAAACAAATTTTTTCTACGGCATAAGTTCTGTTTGAAACTACCGCGCCATCACTTCCATCTGAAACCCAGGCCTTAAAAATGGCTTTTTTTTAAAGTAAAAAGTACGCCTTTTTTCACTGCTCTGGGAAGCGCCTACCGTAGCTAGCCCTCTAAATATTCACCGCTGAATTTTAATGGTGCCATTTTTCAAAGCATTGTTAATGTCTAAAAAGTAAATGGCTTTTTGAGTGTGAATATTACCTTCTTGGTCAAGGTCTTCAAATTCAACATGAATTTTTAAAAACCCATCTTTTGTAATCGGTGCGACTTGATAAGAACGAATGTTTCCAAGTTCAAAAACCAACCACCCCGTTTGCATGTCGGCAAAAACAGCCAAGTTCAAATAGGTGCCATTGAAGGCTGGGTCTCCGCCAGAGTATGAAAAAACTTTTACATCGGTGGCAAAGTTTTTATAAGCGACCCGTTCAACATTATCCACATCTGCCGCATTGATAGAAAAGTCATTGCTAGCTTTGAGTAAAACCTCGGTGGCTGAATTGTTTTGTGCGGCTTGGTTTACAGATTTCTGAGCAAAACCAGTACTAGCTAGGGCTAACAGTAAATAAGTGATCAATAAGTGTTTCATTTTTTGTTCCTTTATAAAAAATACTTTTAAGTTTTAATGGTCAATGTGAATAAACTTCGCAAATTATAATTATTAAAC
>JBMOJS010000165.1:0-6725 GCA_049315665.1 Pseudobdellovibrionaceae bacterium
GAAAAAAGACGTTTATGGCAATATCGAGGGCTTGATGAATCACTTTATGTTGGTGATCAAGGGCCTGCGCCCGCCAGCGGGTGAAACTTATGATGCGACAGAGGCTGCTAACGGAGAATTGGGTTTTTATTTGGTCAGTGATGGATCAGCCAATCCTTATCGTTTAAAAGTGCGCCCCCCTTGTTTTGCCATTTATCAATCTTTCCCTACAGTGGTGAGGGGTGCCATGCTTGCAGATGCTATTGCCACAGTGGCCAGCATGAATGTGATTGCCGGCGAATTGGATCGTTAATTTAAAGAAGGAATTGGATATGTTTTCACTTTCACAACAGGGATTAGACCAGATCAAAAAAGAATTGGGTCGCTACGAAACTAAAGAGTCGGCGATCATCCCAAGCTTGTATATTGCACAAAAAGAAAATCAGGGTTGGGTCAACGCCGATGTCATTAAAAAATTAAGCGAAGTGATGGACATCCCTGAAAGTAAAATCAATGAAGTGTTTAAGTTCTACACCATGTTCAACCAAAAACCGGTGGGCAAATATCATGTGCAAGTCTGCACAAATATTTCATGCGCCTTAGAAGGCGCGCGAGAATTGGCTCAGCATATTTGTAAAGAACTAAAAATTAAATTTGATGAAGTCAGTCCAGATGGACGTTTTACAGTTTCACGGGTGGAGTGCTTGGGATCTTGTGGCACAGCACCGATGATGCAAGTGAATGACAAATACCATGAAAAACTGACTGCCGATGCGGCGATGAACTTGTTGCGAGGAATGAAGTAATATGCAAACTAAATTACTAACAGAATTTTATCACTTGGATGAATACCGCAGTCTTGCAGGCTACAAAGCCAAAGGTGGCTATGAAGTTTTGGCCAAGTCTTTGAAATTGCAACCGCAAGCCATTATTGACGAGGTCAAAAATTCAGGTCTGCGCGGACGTGGTGGGGCCGGCTTTCCAACAGGGATGAAGTGGAGCTTCTTACCTAAGAACAATGAACCCCGATATTTACTGTGCAATGCCGATGAAGGTGAGCCTGGAACTTTTAAAGACCGCATGATGATGGAAAGGGCTCCCCATCAATTGATTGAAGGCATGATTATTTCTGCTTTTGCAGTGGGTTCTAAAAAATCTTACATATATATTCGTGGTGAATATGATTATCCCATTGCCTGTGTTCGTGAAGCTTTAGCTGAAGCTTATAAAGCGGGTTTGCTGGGAAAAAATATTCTGGGTTCTGGTTTTGATCACGATATGGATGTTTACGCTGGGGCTGGGGCCTACATCTGTGGCGAAGAAACTGGAATGATTTCTTCTTTAGAAGGTAAAAAAGGGCAGCCCAAGTTAAAGCCGCCATTTCCCGCCATTCAGGGGTATTTGCGTAAACCTACGATCGTCAATAACGTCGAAACTTTAGCTGCTGTGGTTTATATTATGCGCGATGGGGCTGCTGCTTATCGCAAGCATGGTACAGAAAAATCCCCAGGCACTAAATTGTTTTCTCTCAGTGGCAATGTGGTGACTCCTGGAAATTTTGAAGTGCCCTTGGCTTATCCTTTGATTGATTTGATTATGAAAGAGGGCGGCGGTCTAAAACCTGGCAGAAAGTTAAAAGCAGTGATCCCCGGTGGATCCTCAGCGCCGGTGTTAACTGCAGCTGAAGTGGCCAAAGCCACCTTGGATTATGAAAATTTGGCCGCCTTAGGATCCATGTTGGGGTCAGGGGCTGTGATCGTGATTGATGATTCTCAGTGCATGGTGGATTTACTTGGAGTGTTGATGCATTTTTATCACCATGAATCCTGTGGTCAGTGCACTCCTTGCCGTGAAGGCACAGGTTGGCTGAACAAAATTGTTCACTCTATTTTAGAAGGCCGTGGTCGTTTGCAAGATATAGATTTATTGATCAAGGTCGCCGACAACATGAAGGGCAAAACCATCTGTGCTTTGTCGGATGCGGCGGCTTTGCCAGTGTTGAGTTTTGTTTCTAAGTTTCGTGATGAATTTGAGTTTTATGTTCGTGAAGGTCGATCTAAAGTTAAAGGAACTGCGTATGCCGAAATGCACCATTAATGGAAAAGAAGTCGAAGTCAAAGACGGATCGACCATCATTCAAGCCATGTTTGAAAATCAGCAAAAGATTGCGCACTACTGCTGGCATCCGGGTTTAAGTATTGCCGGTGTTTGCCGTTTATGCATGGTTGAAGTCGAAGGAAATCCCCGGGTTCAGATTGCTTGCAACACTACGGTGACCGAAGGCATGAAGATCAATAACACCTCTGAAAAAGTAAAAGATGCAGTTAAATGGGGATTGGATTTTCATTTGATCAATCACCCTTTGGATTGTCCTATTTGTGATCAGGCCGGCGAGTGTGGTTTGCAAGAACAATACATGGAGTACGGCAAATACGATCCCGAAATGGCTGAAGGTAAAGTTAAAAAACACAAAGTGGTGGATTTAGGACCCACGGTGGTTTTGGATTCTGAAAGATGTATTTTGTGTTCACGTTGTGTGCGTTTTACCGATGAGGTTTCAAAAACTCACGAACTGGGTTTATTTAATCGTGGGGACCGCACAGAGATTGGCACCCATGCGGGTAAACCTTTAGATAATAAATATTCTTTGAACACAGTGGATATCTGCCCCGTGGGTGCTCTGACTTCAAAAGATTTTCGTTTTCGCCAACGGGTTTGGTATTTGAAAGACTCACAAACCGTGTGCAATGGTTGTTCTACCGGTTGCAATGTGAAAGTTTATTTCAATAAAGAAGGCGTGTTTCGTGTAAAACCTGTTTACAATGAACAAGTCAATGGTCATTGGATGTGTGATGAAGGCCGAGACACTTACAAATTCGTCAATAAAGATTCTCGTTTATTGAAGGGCTTGGTTGTTAAGGCGGGGCAGGTGCAAGAACTGCCTCCGGGAGCTGTAGCAAAACAAGCTGCAGGTGTAATTAAAGCCAGTGGCGATAAAGTAGCTCTTGTATTAACAGGTCAATACACCGTTGAAGAGTACGAAGCCGTTGTGTCCACTTTCGTCAATGATTTTAAAACTAAAAATATTTTTCACTGGTTGAATAATAAAGAATCACTGAATGATTTTGATGGCCTGTTGATTCGTGGAGACAAAAATCCCAACACCAAGGGTTTGATGAAGGTGTTAGAAAAGCATGCCATCACAGCGCCACTCACTGCTTTGACAGATGGTCTAGAAAAAGGTCTTTTTGAAACTGTGGTCGTTGCAGGCCCAGAAAATCAAGTGGTGTATAAAGATCTGCAAGAAAAATTAACCTTATTCGCTAAAGCTAAAAATGTGGTTTATCTGTCTTCAGGTAAAGTGCAGGGATTGCCGGCAACAGCGGTGGATTCAAATGGCTATGTGTCCGCCCAGGCCAATTACTTTCTAGTACCGATGAAAAGCTATATCGAAAAAGATGGAACTTTTATCAATCATGCTGGTTTGGAACAAAAATTTAAAAAGGCCACAACCATTGTCAGCGAAGCTTTGACTTTGACCGAAGCTGCTTTGTTATTGTCTGGTAAAAATCTACAGATTCCTTCGGTAAATATTGAAGCTTTTGTTGAAGGTCAGCGTCGACCAGATATTGTTCAATTGGAACATCGTAAAAAAAATGAGTTTGTTTTTAAAAGAGGCAACCTATGAGTGTCGTGCAAAATAATTCAGAAAAAAGCAAATGGTACTTGCCTGGGATTTTAACCGGCATGGGCATCACCATGAAACATTTGTTCACTAATTTAGTGAACAAAAAGAAAATGATCACTTTGAATTACCCGGAAGAGAAGTTTGAATATTCTCCCCGATTTAAGGGCAACCACGTATTGACTGTAAAAAAAGATGGATCATTACGTTGCACGGCTTGTATGTTGTGCGCCACCAATTGCCCGGCCGAGTGTATTCGCATTGTTGCTAGTGAGCACGAAGACCCTGTGGTAGAAAAATTTCCGATTCACTATGAAATTGATATTCTTCGTTGTGTATTTTGTGGTTTTTGTGAAGAGGCCTGCCCTGTAGATGCCATTCGCATGGGGCCTGAATGGCAAACTCCAGGCGTGAATGGATCTGAGTTTATATATGACATCAACCACTTGGCTTATCGCCCAGCTTTAAAAGGCGGAATCCAAACTCATGTGGATGATGAGGAACGCCACAAATCCGGCATCTAGTTGTCGCCTGTTCAAAAAACTCGTAAATCCTTCGTTGCAGCCTCCATCGTCGGTAGCACTGATCTCCTAGAGATCAGTAGTTACTATTCCGCAGTCGCTCAGTCGACTGCGCCTCGACTTTACGGTTTTTTGAACAGGCGATAGCAACACTTCCGCGCGATTTGGCCTTGTCGCCTCACATCTGTCGCTTTTTGAGCAGCGACTTTAGGTGCCAGATCCTGTTGCCTTATTTAAGGCTTTGGCAGATCTTGGTGTTTATTTGCAAAGCTAAGAATAGCGTTTCTGGAAGAGATTCATTTTTTATAATCGTATCTTTACTTATATTCGATATTCTTGAAAGTTTGACGATATTCAGATTTTTGCAATCGTCCAAAAAAGTTTTCTGTGTATAGACCAAGCTATTTAAATAAAGATCAAACTCCAGCCAAGTTTGACTCTTATTTTCAAAATTTTTATCGGTTTTTTTTAATGCAACCATATGGTCTGATACTTTATCTTTCAGCACTTGCAATTGCTGCATGGCTTGTGCAAAACCCTTTGCTTCTTTGATTGTCTGATTGGTTTCTGATTTGATGATATTAATAACATCAGCATTCAAATGCTTTTTTGATATTGCCCAAGCTGCACTTTCAATGGCCAGTGACAATATGACTATAGCCACGTATTTAAATATTATGGATGAGTGCATGATTTCCACCCCATCAAATCTAACTTGTTATAAGTATTCTTTTTATCATTAACTACATTCTGTATGTAGCTTTGCGCTTCTTCATTAATAAAAGGATATGCTCTTTGCATTGTTTTTAATCGATAACTCATTTTTTCAATAAATTTAGGTAGAATATTTTTATCTTTATTTTCAAAAATTCTTATATCATACATTATTGTGCCCTTGGCAGCAGTAGCCATAATTGCAGGGCCTAGTCTGTGCCCCCAGGTAATTATGGTCGATTCGATTTGAGCTTTTTGCTTATCACTTAGGTTTTGTAGTTTATTTTTTATTTGTTTATTGTTAAAAATCTGCGGATCAGCGTATTGGTTTTTCATGGCTGCAATATATGCGTAAGAGTAGAGTAAATTACTCAATGGGTTGCCATTTTGTAACGATGTTCTTTTACAGCTTTGTTCTTTAGGAATGTTTTTGTCTTGCAAAAAAACACCTAGATTTTTGCAAGCAGGATCTTGGTGTTTGTTTAAATGCCACTTCATCCATTCAATGTAGCTAATGCGACTTTTTTTATCATCCAATAAAACTTGTTCTAAATCGGCTTCCTCAATAGCAGGCTCGGTCAGTTGCCCAATGCCACCACCATTGCTTGGACTTAAAGCATTTAAATGTAAGCCACTTTCATGGGCCATTGTAAATAACATTGCTTCGGAGTATATATTTTTAACCTCCGCCGATGCACCAGGGCCAGAAACAAAATCAATCAAACATTTATTAATTAAAGACAAACTGTTGTGAACCAATTGGTGGTACTGTTGATCAATGCAAGGTCTTTTGCCACGCTCAAAATCAATTTTATTTTTTTTTCTAATTTTCTTTTCTGTACAGCTTTTTACAAAGCTAGTATTGCCAGCAAAATTGCTTGTGTTATCGCCAATAATATCCTTCATAACAATTGCAGAACAGACAGGGTTGAATTGTGATGTGTCGGCTGGCTGCATTGCAAGGCGAGTAATTAATGAGTCGGGTCCCAGTTCGGCTATTTGCGAGACCAAATAATTATTGGAGTCATCACACAGTTCATAAAGTTTTGCGCTAGGATTAACATCGCATTCAACACAAGATGCTGTTGCGTTGGCCATGGGTACAAAAAAGCATAAAAATGTTAGCGCCAACAAAGCCAGTAATTTGAACATTCTTTATTATCGCGAATTTTAGACCTTTGCTTTAATCCCAGCCCTAGACCTTGGAGGAGTGTATATATTTGCCCCCAAATATATGCACTTTTACTTGGGCCAATGAACGAATTTCTTAGTCATTTGATTTGTTTTCAGGATTATCAGTGCTTTCCTTTTTAATGCCTGACGAAAGGCCAGGGCTTAACTCATCCTCTTCATCCCAGCCCAAGACATTGATCTTTTTATACCATTCGGGCAGCCATTCAGCCGCATGACGTTGAAACCGGCTGTTGAACAATGGATAGAGTCCAAAAATAAAGACAATCAAATTGAACTGCATTAAATTGATCAGCAAAAATACTGCAAACAAAGTCACGCCCTGGCTTTTCTCTTGGCGCAGCTTTCTTTTGGTTAAAGAGATCAAAAAGATATTGGCAAAAAATAAAAATATCGCAAATAAAAGCAACTTACCACTTTGTAAAATATAAAAATTGCTCCATTCAAGATCTTGAAAATCTATGCTGACAATAGATCCTAAAGACACCACCATTCCAACCCACTTGAAAATCAGACACAGATTTAAAAAAGGCTTCCATAGCAAATGCTGATTAGAAGTGTAAAAATTGACTTTTGTTTCGATCTTATCAATCAACTTATCAGGACAGACTGATGTTTTCCTAGATTTCTGGTGG
>JBMOJS010000166.1:0-6700 GCA_049315665.1 Pseudobdellovibrionaceae bacterium
TTCTGCCACGTACCACTAAAAAATTATTTTATCGGTTTGCTGTGCACTGCGAATTTTTCGAACTCGCCGTACTCGTGCAATTTATTGTACAAAGTCTTGATGGTGATTCCTAAATTATTGGCGGCTTGAGTTTTATTGCCACCAAAATGATTCAAGGCTTTTAAAATATAACGCTTTTCAATTTCATGCAAAGGAACCTGAGGATAATACTCCACCAAGTCAGTTTGACTTTCGGGCTTACGAATATTTTCAGGAACATCATTCAACATGATGGTGTGACCTTCACTTAAAATTTGCAATCGTTCGCAAGTGTTTTGCAGCTCACGAATATTGCCTGGCCAGTCGTACTGCACCAAAGCATCCATGGCCACCGGATCCATCTGACGGCCGCGCTCTAAATACGCATGACTGCCACTGTTCAAAAAGTACTGCACTAGTGCAGGAATATCTTCTTTGCGTCGGCGCAAAGGGGGAACACTCACCACAATCGTGTTAATGCGGTAAAAAAGATCTTCACGAAAATTGCCTTTTTGCACTTCCATATCCAATTCACGATTGGTGGCCGCAACTAAACGAATATCCACTTTGATAGGGTCTTTACCACCCACACGGTAGATTTCGCCTTCTTGCAAAAAGCGCAAAAGTTTAGTCTGAATGCCTGGTGCTAATTCACCGATTTCATCCAAAAATAAAGTTCCACCGTCGGCCACTTCAGCCAAGCCAGTCTTTTTGGTGTAGGCCCCGGTGAAAGATCCTTTTTCATGACCAAAAAGTTCGCTTTCTAACAGAGTCTCACGTAAAGCGCCGCAGTTGATGGCCACAAATGGTTTGTGTCTGCGCGTAGATTTTTCGTGCAAGATTTTTGCAATCAATTCTTTGCCGGTTCCGGATTCTCCCATCACTAAAATATTGGCCTGGGAAGGAGCCACTTTTTCGATCATCTTCATCAGATTCAGCATGATGTCTGATTGATAGACCATAGTTTTGTTTTGCGCCGCTTTTACAACATTTTGCTCCTGCCAGGGGGTTTGTTTGCTAGTCTGAGAGACAGGAAGCATTGTTGTTGGATTAGTGTCGTTCATTACGTACCGCCTTTGTGTGTCAAAATGGGACATTACCTCAACGCATTGCAATATAAGCGGGGCTTGTAAGTTTTGCAAGTTTATTTTGCATGGTGTTAAGTTTTTACATAAAAAGCATAAAAAGTCGCTTTCTAAATTCGGCGACGGACCCAAAGAAAGTTCAAAATGAAGCTGTTTAATTTGCATGAAAACATATCTATATACTTAAAATCACTTGAAAACTTAAATTCAGCCTCGCCCCACACTTTGCGCAGCTACCGCTTAGACCTGCAGCAGGCCTTTGCCTTAGTCCCCCATGAAAATATTTCATGTCAGGATTTTTTAAAGCTGTGTCGTCAGGCCCAAACTGGTTGGGGAAAGCTCAGTTTAGCTAGCAGAAATCGCAAGACCAGCTGCCTAAAAAGCTTTTGCAATTGGGCCTACGCGCAAAGCTTACTGGACCAAGATCTGAGTCACTTTTTACATTCCCCCAAGGTGCCACGGCACATCCCCACTTGCTTGAGTGTGGATGAAACCATGGCCGTATTGAACCATCTGCAGAGCCATCCAGAACTGTTGCAAAAAGAGGTTTTATTTTTAGTTTTGTATGGGGCCGGCCTGCGCATCAGTGAGGCCTGTGGCATTCGCTGGAAAGACATCCAATGGTCCCGCCGGGCGATTTTGGTTTTGGGTAAAGGACAAAAAGAGCGCTGGGTTTTGGCTCCACAAATGGTGTTTGATCGCCTAAGAGACTGGCAAAAGCAGTCTTTGCCCCAGCAGGACTTTGTCTTTTATAACCAGAAGTCAGGTCAGGGCTTGGGCACCCGCCAAGCCTATGCATGGATTCATCAACTGGGTCAAGAAGCAGGCTTACTTAGACCCCTGCATCCCCATGCCCTTCGCCACAGCTTTGCCACCCACCTACTGACCAGTGGCGCCAACCTGCGCACTTTGCAGCAGTTATTGGGTCATAGCAATTTGGCCTCGACAGAAAAATACACCCATCTGAATACCGATCACCTAGCCCGCACCATGGGCAAAACCCATCCCTTGCACAAAAAAGCTGGATAGGTGCCACGGCCGCCTACACGCTGGCGGTTTTTAAGTAGTTTTGCACAATATTTTCTAGCCAAGGGATGCGGGCCAGATCTAGGGGGCTAACTTGCAAATCATCGCTGCTGGCTAAGGGAGTTTTTAGATAAATCTTCATCCAGTCTTCGGGAGTTAGCACGCCCTGCTGCCATAAAAATTTTAAATAGAAGTGCAATTTCAAATTCAAAACATTTTGATTTTTTTCGATGGCCTTTAAACAATGACCCAATAAATTAAACAAACCTTCGGAATGCTGTTCGCCCTCTTGACTGACCTTTTGCACACAGTCCACCGCCACCAAAGCCAATTCCAGGTGTTCGTAACTGCGCCGAATATTTTTAAAATCTTGCAACACCTGGGCTTCTTGCAAGGTGTGCATTTGCTCTGATGACTTTGCAACCTTGTAGGTGAGATGCACCAACTGCGCGGGCTCTAAGGCTCCACCGCCAAAACGCTTTTTACTTTTTAAGGCAGACCTAGCCATAAACGAGGACTTTCCCCCTTGTTCAGACAAGGCATGAATGATCAAATCTGCTTCTTGATATTTTATTTTTCTTAAAATTAAAAAACGCCCGGTAACAATCAAAAAATTATACACTCCATGTTTGCTGCTGCTGCAAAGATTCACAGATCTGCTGCAGTTGTCGAGCAAAATCTGTATACTTTTGCAATAAAGCGGCCGACACCACCATCATCCCCCGCCAGTCTGCAGCGCTGGGGGGCTGGGGTTGCCACCAGTCGCTATAAACTTGCTGAAAAGACTTCATTGCGCAGGGGCTTAAAGATAATAAATTTTCACTGACAAAGCCCATCTCTTGCAAAGTGGCTTTTTCAATAAAAGCCTTCACAACAGCTTCTGAATTCAGTTGGTTCAACACCAAGACCACTCGCTCGCCGCTATCACTGGGTTGCATTCGCCAAAATATACTTTCGTGTTTTTGAAAAAGCTGAATTGCTGATTTATCGTAAATACATTTGGCCTTACTTTGTAAATACACTTGCGCCAACTTTTGCCCGTGCATGGGCTTAAATACACTCCATAATGGAGGAGCTTTGAATTTCTCGCCGTATTCCACCACCACTAAATCCTGCGCTAGCGAATTTATGCGAATCGTGTAGGGATCCAGATCGGCTGGCTTAGAAAAGTGAGTATGATGATTTATACAGACAGAAAAAATCCTGCGTGCGGATAAGTTTTTAATCAATTCTTCAGTCGACAAAGCCGATTGCCCCAGAACCCGATGATCTTTGGCCAACAAAACCATGGCGGTGTCTGCTGGCAAACCGCTGACCCACTCGTTCACCGAGGTCAATTCATGATGATTTTTTTTATGCACTTGATAGTTCAAACGCAAAAGTTGTGGCCACAGTAAATCAAAGACCGAAGTCATACCCGCCACGTAGCCCAGGTTCTTTTTGTGGGACAAAAACAAAGCCGCCCCAAACACAACTTCGAATACAGCCTCGGGCAAAGAGGTGTATAAACGAATGGGCGACGTAAAATCTTTCACCGTTATTTTAAACTCTTCAACCGCTAAATCATAAGACTCTATGCAAAACCCATCCGTCTTCATAGATTAAAGTTTAAAGGCAATTTGCCACAAGGAGTACGACTTCTTGACAAGCCCTACCAATATCCTGAATTAAGGTACCCAATACCCAACGAGTTTGTTATGGACCCTTTAATAAATTCCAGGCAAACTATATAGGTAAAAACGGAGTCATAATGCTTAAAAAACAATCATCATTAAAAAGCTTTTTTCAAAAACCCCATTGGCCCAGTCTTATCAATTGGCCGGTGACTTTATTTATGATCATCAATCCCATAGCTGCTGTGGTTGGGTCCAGTGTCTATTTTTATTACGCTGGCTGGTCTTGGGCGCTTTTTAGTTTTACATTGATCTTTGCCGCAGCAACCAATTTAGCCATCACTGCTGGCTATCATCGTTTGTTTGCCCACAAAAGTTATGAAGCCCACCCTGTGGCAAAAATCATTTATCTTTTGATCGGGGCTTCAGCCTGGCAAGGGTCTGCGTTAAAATGGTCTTCAGATCACCGTCGTCACCATAGCCATGTAGACACCCAAAAAGATCCTTACAATATCCATCGCGGCTTTTGGTTTTCACACATGGGCTGGTTATTTTTAAAAGAAACTGTGGATCAAGATATCCATGCCCCGGATTTAGAAAAAAATAAATGGTTTCGCTGGCAAAACAAGTATTACAATACTTGGGCCATTGCGACTGGTTTTGTGTTTCCCATGCTTTTAGGTTGGTTGTACTTTGGCCATTTTTTAGGGGCTATGGGTGGTCTTTTTGTTGCCGGTTCTTTGCGCATTGCCTTGACTCAGCAAAGTACTTTTTTTGTGAATTCATTATGTCATACTTTGGGTTCAAGAACCTATTGTACCACTTTAACAGCTAGGGACTCATGGTTCGTCGCCGTCTTAACCCACGGTGAAGGTTACCATAATTTTCATCATAAATTTCAACTGGACTACCGCAATGGTATTCGCTGGTATCAATGGGATCCGACGAAGTGGGTGATTCAAACTCTGTCTTTTTTAGGATTGGCTTATAAACTACGCACAATTCCCACTGCAGAAATTTTAAAAGCCCGCCTTCAGGTTGAAGCGGAACGCCTTAAGTCAAAAGGCTATGCAGAAGAGCATTTGGATTTAATGAAAGCCAAATTGGTGGATGCGCAAGTTAAGATCAGACATCTGAAAGAAGACTATGCCTTCAAAAAGCAACAGTATCAGCAAAGCTATGAGAATTTAAAAAAGCACTATCAAGAAGCCTATGCCCTTAAAAAACAAGAACTAGGCGAAGAATTGAACAAAGTTAAAGCAGAAATTGCCCAAACCCAGGCAGAATTTCAACTGGGCATGCAGCTGTGGAGAAGCCAACTGAAAGCTTATCCTAACTCTCGCACTGGAACTTTTTCTAAAACACCCAAATTATGAATTTCTTGCATCAGCTTTTTGATTTCTAACTTATCAAAAAGCTGAAAGGGTGAATACGAAATACTGGATCGATGAATGTAATCCGATGTGCATAAAAAGAAGGGAATATTTTTTTTCTGTTGGGTTAAATAATTCAGAACCTCAAAACCATTTCCCTGTGGCATATTAAAATCACAAATAATTAAATCCACATCAAAAACTTTTAAAAACTCAATGGCGGAATAGCCATTTTCAAATTCATAGACTACGACATTTGAATTTTCTTTGATCAGACTGTGCAAACAAAATCTAAACTCGTGATTGTCATCCACCATTAATATTTTTTTCATTTGGATCCTTTCATTGAATAATTTTTAATTAAATTAAGACGGGCCTTGGGTTTTAAGGTCAGCCATAATTGAACTGTGCTACGAAATTGAGTTTCGGGAATGAGTGGAAAAAACTCGGATAGCAGTTTTAATCGAATTATATCCATGTGTGTTTTTTTTGCCGGAGGTGGGGCCAGAATATTTATGCAGCTCGAAGCATATTGCATTTCGATTTTGATATCCTCGACCTGATCAGTGAAAATCACATCGATTCTTTGCACGATAAAACCATGGATATTGGCTCTTAGGCCCTTTGATGCCTTATAACGCTTGTTAAAAAAACAAATCAAAGAATCCAGACTTAGGGCTAACTGGTCCGAACTATCAAACACTTCATAGGGCACAAGTCGTATATTCTGCGATGGATCCACGTTTTCTTTAAACATTCATAACCTCACAAATAATGTTATTTATATTTATATTATTAAACAAGTTAAACTTGTAATATAAATATAAATCTATATTTTTTAAACTTCTGTATTTGACTGACTCAATAGGACTGCTATCGTTGTCTAACCTGTGGCAAAAACAAATAAACAATCCAACAAAACCCTACTTGCAAAGACAGCCCCTATTCGGGAACTGTTTAAGACCCTATTGAAGAATCATATCCAGTCAGAATCGGATAAACAGAAATTAGCCCAGTATTTGGGCAAATCCAAAATCACCATCAACAGCATGCTTAAAACCGGACAGATGGGACTGGACTCTTGGATAGGTAGCTTTATTTATTGCTATGGCTTGGATGTGGATAAGGTGGCCAAATACATTTCAGAACTGCCTGCGCTGACCAACCAAATAAAATCCGACGACCCCGGCGACTTATTATGGAAACAGCTCAGCGAAAAACTGACCTCGAAAGAAAAAATATATTACGCCCATTTATTATTGTTGTCCCACGACGCCAATGAAAAGCTGGCTCCAAGTAAAAAATCTAAAAGGTGATTTTCTAGGAATTTAATTAGTGCAGATGAGAGCTACATCATCAGACCACCTTCTATAGCCGCAAAATGATTGTGGGCCTGGCAATAAATTCTAAGATTGTCTTTGCTACTTGCGCCATCTAAAGCAATCGGCTGCACGTGATCTATCTGCAAAAATTTAGTGGCTTCACACCTTTTTAGATTTTCTTTAGCAACATACTGACATTGAAAACCGGCAGACTGAAAAACTTCTGCTTTTAAATGCTGGCTGATATAGGGCCGTTGTTTTGG
>JBMOJS010000167.1:0-6678 GCA_049315665.1 Pseudobdellovibrionaceae bacterium
ATCCAAACCAGCAGGAACCGTTCTGTCCACGTAATGCCATGATTGAATGTTGTTTCCGTCAAAAACAAAAAAAGCGGCACGAAGAATATCTTTATCATCTTTGAAGACATTTTGTGTAAATTCTTTTACCTGTAAAAAGGAATTGTCCTGAAATAACTGTACCAAAGACGATGAATCTTTTTTTAGTACATTTGTTGTACGTTGTTTAATTTCGGCCGTCAGATTTTCTTTAATTCGCTTGGCACTACTTTGCGCAAACTCATTCAGTTTAGTGGTGGTGACTTCGGAACGTGTTGTGACCAGATTCACAATACCATCTGAAATTTTGCCGATACCAGAATAGACCAGGATGCTGGCAACCCCAAAAGCTATCAGCAAAATAAGCAAAGTGGATTTAATTAACTTCCATTTTAACGGCTTTGTGGCTTGCTTTACTTCCATTTCAATCCCCAACTTCCAATTGTCTATTGTAAAATTTTAACTTCAGATTTAGCGTCTTCATCCAATTTGACATCCAGGTCTTCGCTTTTTTTCAAGTTCCAAAACCCATTGACCCCAATTAAATCTTCAACCTTGTTGCACTTTTCGCCATTAGCTAAAGACTCAATCATTTGCGCGGCCTGTGAAGCTAATTCTTTCAGATTTGGTGACAATCCAAATACTGCAAAATTAAAGTTTGGGTTTACAAATTTTTCTGTGCCAATCAAAATTGGAATTTTTGAATCTTTAGCCAAAGGTAGCCAAAATTCCATAAAAATATTTTTTTCTAACAGAACAGAGTCCAACAATACATAAACAGCTTCATATTTTCCAGATTGAACTTCTTTTAGTCCCTCTGTTTTAAGGTAATCAAAAACCACACCTTTTTTGTCCACATCTATTCCAGTCAATTCAATTTTTTCTGGTTTAGATAATTCAATAGCTTCTTTGATCGTTTCTTCGTACTGAGAGCCCCGATAAAAAACCAACACAGATTTTAGTTTTTTATCTGACTTGGCATTCCTGAATTGTGTTAACAATGAAAATGCCGAGACTTCATAAGCTATCCCGCAAATATTAGCATTGTTTTTAAGTAACTTCTTAAAATTTAGTCCCATCAAAGCAATGGATCTAATCTTTGATTTTGGATTTTTTTTGTAATACTCTTGAGCCAAGGTCACACTTTGATTGTCCATCAGTACAATTAATTTTGGACTGAATTCAGTCACATTTTTTTCAATGACTTCTAAGGTGGCCCCTTTGTCAATTTTAACAACCTTGGATTCATACCCAGAACCAAGCTCCTTAGTTAAGGATTCTGTCAGTTTGTTAAAATCCTCTTGCTCTTTTGAAATAATCAAAAGTTTTTCTTTAGCAAGAACACTTGTTGTAGCAAATAATATAAGTATAACTAAAATGTGTTTCATAGTCTTATGTCCCTAGTTTTACTTTGAGTTAAAATCTAAATCTTTTAAGCCTTCGAAGTCTTTTTTCAATTCACCGCCGCCTTTTTGGTACAAGGTTAACGGCTGAACTTCTTGGCTAGAACCAACTTCATGAACTGTCGTATTGAACTTTTCTTTCAATTCATCATAGGTACTTGGCAGTAAGGCAACAACATCAACAGATTTAAATACTAGCAATGGAAACAAATCTTCCACTTTAGACACTGTTTTCACAGATCCAATGGCTGTTGCACCAAATATTTTTTGTAAATAATCTTTTACTTTAGTCCTTTTAATAAACTCCACTGAACCTATTTTAGTTTTGGGATCAGCGACTTTAGTTTTTGGATCTAAAGATAAAAGTATATATTTACTTTTATCTGCACCATTTATTTTCAAACCCGCGACTGGCGCATAACCCTCAATAGAATCAGCCAAAGCCGCTGTGGTTATAATACCATCAGGATTTGTGGCCTCTATCGCTGCTTCAAAATCACCATACTTTGCAAAACCAGTCACTTTTGCAGAGGTTAAAGCAGAAATTTTCTTTTCAATTTTACTAACGCCCAATGTTGTCGGAATATACACCAATAATCCGTCAGCAAGTACAGAGTGCGATTGGCAAAAAATGAACAATGTTATAGCTATTCTAAAAATGTTCATGATAGCTGAATCCCTTATACTAAAAAATTATTTTTAACTTCTCTATTATGACTAACTTCTCGGGTTTTGCTCAATTTACTTTAGTCTAGATTTTTATATCTTTTATACTGGCCTCTTGTTTTTCAATAGAACACCGATAAATCAATCAATTGGAGGTCCATTTTTATGTTTTCACCAACTACTCGCTTCTTAGTGGTAGATGACTTCGCTACTATGAGAAAAATTATTAAAAAAGTTCTGTCGGATCTTAGCTACCAGAATATCACTGAAGCTGATGATGGTAAAACGGCTTGGCCGATCATCGAAGAAGCCTTCACCAAAGGACAGCCCATTGATTTTATTATCTCGGACTGGAACATGCCAGGTATGACCGGCATCGAACTTCTTAAAAAATGCAAAGAAGATCCTAGATTTAAATCTGTCCCCTTTTTAATGGTGACCGCAGAAAGCGAACAAAAACAAATTCTTGAAGCCGCCAAACTGGGCGTGTCCGATTACACGGTTAAACCTTTCAATGCACCTATTCTTAAAGGTAAATTAGAAAAAATTTGGGCTAAAACCAATGCTACTAAAGCCGCTTAGTTAAAGTTTTACTTGGGCTTTTGTAGTCATCTAAATCACTGTGGAATTGTAAATTCGATAAAGAACTTATTGTCTTTGTCATCTTTTAAGGGAACCAAAATTGAAACAGTGCCCTTAAGTTTAGAAAGATTCAAATTTTCGCCATATATGACTGTTGGCAGGGCCATTGATACTTGATAGCCCTTTTCATTCAACTTGGTCTTAGCAAAACCATGAATCATATTCGAAATCTCTCCCACGGCATCCGCAATATCTTTATTTATTGTAGCATGGGTTTCGCCAAGCATTTTTTCTACGACGTACAAAATACATGGCTTAGTAAACGTGATTAAAATACTCATGGCATTATTACCGGATGAAAAACCGATAAGCCCACATATTTCTCCGTAGGAATCATTGGACATATTCACTTTGGCTTTTTCGGAAGTTACTTTTAAAGAACAAGTAGAACCAAGAACTTCAATAGCACCCGCCACATAATATTCTATGATCGACTTATCAATCAATTCTATATTCGACACAACAGCCTCCAGCTTTTCTAGAATAACGAAATTGCATCAAATTATAATTGATCAACTTCAATAACACGTAATAATTGTTTTAATAATACATCTTTCGTTCCACCCAACATAAATCCCAAGTCAGCTTCACCAATACTTGAACACAATTGCAAGCGACTTGTTGCATCTGTAAAGTGCAGAACAATTCCACTGGCAGAAGCAACTTCAAGCAGTCTGTCTCTGGTGCCAACAGCTTTTTTAGGATCAATGCCTTCTTGCAGTCCGACCTCGAATGCGGGAATTTGGTTCGGCCCTAAAAATGTTCCAAACTTTAAAACTAAAGATCCATCACTTAATTTTTCTAAGTCACCATTGTGATAACGGATGTATTGTTCACACAGGCGCAGTGGCAAAGAAAACTCCAAACGGCTGCTTCTTTTCGGGGTGTCCGTCGATGGTTTTTCATTTTCAGAAATGCTCTTTTTTAAAGTGACATGAACTTCTCCATGAACAGAATTCACATCCAAATCGACCAGGATGCTGCCATTCACTTCAACAAAGTTTCCAACATATGTTGTTAATGCTAAATTTAACTTACGCAGATCTCCATAAAATAACCCGCCGGGGATATTTTTGCTTTCATATAAAAATCCACTAAAACCAATCTTAAAGCCCTCTTCTTCCTGAACTTCTAAAAGAGCTTTCTGTATACTCTTCACCAGACCAGCAAATGGGATGCAATTTTTATCTAAAGATATAGTTTCTGAAGATCTAAAGTTGAATGAAAATTTAGTTCCAGAAGGAAAGTTTTCAGATACTGAAATGGAGCCACCAAGCTCAGCCAAACTTCCTTGAACGGCATCCAAACCAATTCCTCGACCTGCAATATCATTTACAACCTCGGCTGTCGAAAATCCTGGAGCAAAAATCAATTGGTAAGCATCATTTTTAGGCATATTTCCATAATTATGAATTGTGATAAGTTTATTTTTTAAAGCCTTTTGTATAATTCTCTTTTGATCTAACCCAGCGCCATCATCACTGACTTCAGCCTCAATCATTCCAATGCTTTCTTTAAAATGCACCAAAATGTGACCTACTTCTTCTTTACCATTCTGCAAGCGAACTTCAGGTGATTCAATTCCGTGCGCTATCGCATTATTCAATAAATGCAAAAGACAATTACTAATACTGGTCATTACCGCAGGGTCCACTTGTATTTGTCCCCAAGTGCAATTCAACTTGACCATTTTACCTAATTGGTCTGCCGTTTCTTTAACCTTCATTTCAATTGAACTTTGCAATTTTTCTAAAGGTAAAAAATTAAAAGAGCGTAAGGCTAAAGATATTCTTTCTCCTAACAATCCAATTTCTGACTGTTTACCGATTTGCATAAGATTATTGTACTTATTAAATAATTCTTGAATTTTTTTAATTCGACCTTCATCCATTTCTATAGTTTTATTTTGTTGCTGATCAGGATTTTGATAAAGTGCTCGATATAAAGAATAAAACTCTTTCCACTCTAAAATAACAGAATCAATTTTCTGACCAACATCATTCCAATCTGATTTTTCACCGTTTTGTAATATATTGGTTTCAAGAACATGACATGTGTCCTTGATGTAATCAAAACCAGCAACTCTGGCATTGCCTTTAATTCCATGCAAACAATTGGCCAACTTACGAACATCCATACTTTCTGCAATAGCTTTGACTTCACTGACTGAATGATTCATATCTTCCATCAAAACTTCTAGAATATCTGGAGCGCATTTTTTAATTTGTAAAATTCTGCGAACACTCACTTCTTCCAATTGTTTTGATTCGGCCTCACGTATTTGTGCCAAAACAATTTGCGTGCGATCTTCTAAAACCACCAATAAACGATCCACATTTCCGTCGATAACGATAGGTTGGTAGGTTAACCGAATATATCGGACATCAGAGTTTATGTTTAGCTCGACCATTTGTGGTAAGTTATCATGTATGGCTTCGAATAGCATTTCTGGCTGACCAAAAACACTGTTCAGACTATTTATTGCTTCAACATTTGCTAAATTAAACTTTTCACGAGCACCTGAAAATACAACGTCTTCTAAAGTCAAACCTGCTAAGTTCACTCGTCCTAACAAGGGCTCTGTATAAGATGAAATTTGGGTGTCAATTTTTCCAGAATTGGCCACTGTTAAAATACCCAACGGAATCGTTGCAAATATTTCTGACAGCTGTTTTTGCATGCGTCTTAGTTGGGATACATCATGGCCAATCACGGCAAACAGGGGCAGTCCAGTCCAAGATTTGACATCAAAGACGCTAAGATGAAAATAAAAGATCAATTCTTCACCTTTGAACAAAACAGGAACCTCAAATTCTTGAGCTTTATTTTCCAATAGAACCTGTTCCATTTTTGCTTGAAAAATAGTCCATATATGCGACTTGAAAAATTTTTGAATACTGGTCCCAATAATATTCTCTGGGTTCATTTCTAAAATTGTCGAAGACATTTCGTTAGATCGCATGATGATGCCATCTTTTCTAAAAACAAGATAAATACCAGGTAACTGATCTAAAGTTGTTTCACTTCTGGTCTTAGCTTGTTCTATCAATGATAAGATTTGATGCGAAGCTTGAAGATCTTGATTGATGGATGTACTCATAGAAACTCTACCTCACCGTCGTCTGCTTTTTCTACGACTTCGAAACTAACATTATCCAACGCTTTAGGATCCATCACTTCAATAAATGTCGAGCATTTGAACTGCCCAGAAGGTACTGTTAATAACCAGCTGGTACCAAATCCAGTCTCTTGATTGGGTACCGGAAAAAATACATCATCAAAACCTCTGGTGGCCAATGGTAAGCTGATCCCCACTGTTAAATTTGAAGTTTCAAATTGTGTTTTAACTCCGCCCGCGGTCAAATTGCAAAATTCTTTTATAAAATCTAAAATCTGATGCACAGTTAAAGTCTCAGGTTTTTTTCCATACAAATTTGCCGCAACTATTCGAGTCACATATTCATGAAAATGAACTTTGAATGTTATTCTAATCGATTTTCCAGCAATTAAAATCAAAGCCATCCATCGCCCACCAATTCCTGGGTCAGGAACCTCTAACTTAGTTACTTCAATATCAGCGAATCTAGAATGAGATTGAAATCTTTTAAGTGCAATACCTTGCACCAAAAGATCAACTTTATCTGCAACTTCTTTTTCCTGCATTTAAGTGACTCCTTAGTATTGAATATTTTCTAGGTTAAGATGTGCCAAGGATATTTTCAAATAGAATGCTTACAGTTTCAAAACAAATTTATGCCATATAGACAAAGATCCTAAAAATATTTTATACTTCACTGCTAAAAAAAACACGGGCAATACTAATTTCCTTATGTTTAACTATACGTGAACATGAATGCATTTCGATTATGTCTTAAAAAGATACATTATCAATATTGGCCTCTTGTTTTTCAATAGAACACCGATAAATCAATCAATTGGAGGTCCATTT
>JBMOJS010000411.1:0-1535 GCA_049315665.1 Pseudobdellovibrionaceae bacterium
TTTTTCGCTGATTTTTGCCTAATTTGGGGAACATCTAATATGAGTCAATTCGACATCTAATATGAGTCAATTCGGCCGTAAAGTATTAACCCTGTGGTCAATAAAACAACATGTGTATAATAAATCTACATCTCATGCATTTAAACGAAATCCCAAAAAATATGGATTTCTATAATAATATCATTAAGTTCAGCATTTACAAAAATAAATTTAAATCTGGTACATTTATTGCGAATACAATTTGGCATACAGATATACTTCAGTGAATGAATAAAACTCATTCAAGTATATTTTAAATAATTTTAAAAGAAGAGGATTTTATGAAAAAAATTATATTAGCGACTTTACTAGCCGTGCATGCACAAAGTTACGCACAACCGAATAGTACCAATCAAGATATTGAAAAACTTTTTAATACAAAAGCAAAAAACGGTGTAGGCACCCTATATCAAATCAATAAAGATGAAAATGGCAATCCTAAATATCATGATACATTTATGCAATTTTATAAAAATGAAAATGGCTCGGTTGTATTTGAAAAATGCAGCTTAGAAAAACAAGAATGTGAGACCATCGGTAATAAAAGTGGCTATAGTGCTGAGGTTCTAAAACAAAGAGCTAATAAAATGAGTTTGCAGGGTATTGGGATTGGAACAATTGAAGCTGTATTGATGGGCGCTAGTTTATTTGCTGGTGTGGCTCCAGCTCGATGGCTTTTATCAAAAGGTTTAGTTAGCCTTGCCGCAGGACAGTTTATAGGCTTAGCAGGGGTGGGCGCCTCTCTTGCTATTGTAAAAACTAAAATAGATAACTTTGAAAAAAAATACAGCCACTATTCCATTTCTGGAAAGTTTGGCCCCTCGAGCACGATGCGTGGGGCTAGCGCAACCGGTTCTGAACCCATATATTATGCAGATAAAAATGGAAAGTTCTTAACCGATACAAACGGAAAGCGTATTCAATGTGTCGAGTGCAAAGCGACAATAAGCAAAATAGAAGATATTGAAACATTTGTCTACAATATGGAAAAGGGATTAGAAGCCATACCCTCAAAAACAAATGCTCATCCAACGTCACAAGTAGATCAATCACCACTACCTACGTTGGTTGCTCCATAGTGGAGTGACCTGGCCACCTAAGCCGGTTCTTTGCGGTGGGATTGGGTGCTTTCTACGGCAACGGTTTCGCGCACCACCACCACTTTGATCTGTCCAGGGTAGTTGCATTCGGTTTCGATGCGTTTAGCGATTTGCAAAGACAGTTCCATGGCTTTGCCATCATCGACCTTACGGCCATTGACGTAGACACGGCACTCGCGGCCACCACTTAAAATAAAACAATCGGTGACTCCAGCAAAGCTGCGGGCGATGTCTTGCAATTCTGAAATCTTTTGATTGTAGGATTCAATGGTAGAACGACGGGCCCCGGGGCGGGCGCCAGATATGGCATCTGCAGCAATCACCAAAAAGGCATGATCGGTGGAGGGCTGTTCATCAAAGTGATGGGCGCGCACCGCATGCACCACATCGGCTTTC
>JBMOJS010000412.1:0-1530 GCA_049315665.1 Pseudobdellovibrionaceae bacterium
GATGTCATTGAAACAGATAAAAAACTGCTTGAACAAAACAAGTCGCAGCTTGATTCATTGCAGGCAGCGCTCAAGCGTTTGCTTTCGTAGGTGCAATAATAATGGCGACACTGCAGAATTTTGATTTAAAGCCCTGCCTTCCCCCTTTTTGGGCGCCCGAAAAACATTCGCAAACTATTTTTGGCGATATCTTGCCTTCTGCAAAGCTGAAAGATCCAGGGCAAACTTGGATCATTGATTTACCAGATGGCGACCAAACAGCGCACCATTTGCATTTAGGGAATTCTGATTGGGTGATTGTTCTGCTTCACGGCCTGGCCGGAAGTGCAGACTCAAAATACATTCATCGAATGACTCAGCTTTTTCAGCAAGATCACCACACCGTCGTTCGCGCCAATCATCGAAATTGTGGGATGAGTTTTGGTTTGGCCAAACACCCCTACCATAGCGGTAGATCAGATGACATCGCTGTTTTAATCAAAAAAATTCGTCAACGCTTTACAAATAAGAAGATTTTAACTGTTGGTTATTCAATGAGTGCCAATTCTGTTTTGCTTCTGATGAGTAAAGTTTTTCCAATGCAAAATATTTTTAATCTCGAAGATTTTGCCAGCTCTGGGCTTGATGACCAATTCGAACTTCCTGATGCCGCCATCACTGTAAATGCACCGATCAATCTGGCCAAATCTGCCTTTGAAATTTCAAATAAATTAAATCGTATTTATGAACTTAATTTTATGTTCAATCTGCATTTTTTCGTTCAAGGGCTTGCTAAAAAAGGTCAAATCGAAAGCCAAAAGGGCCTGCACCCTTTTATGAAGGTCACCAATTTTGATCAGTTATTTACAGCACCCCGCGCTGGGTTTTTATCGGCAAGTAATTACTATGAGCTCTGCAGTGCTGGCCCGCACTTAACAAAAATCGATCGACCCACCGTTTGCCTGACCAGTGCCAATGATCCGTTTATTCCAGTTTCCGATTATCTTAAACTTGAAGCCTCACCATTTTTGCGACTGCATATCGAAAATCACGGCGGCCATCTGGGTTATTTGCAAAACGAAAAAACCCCACTCGGCACCAATCGCTGGCTTGATTATGGGGTTTACGAGATTTCTAAAAAATTATTTGATCAAGTCGGGGATTAAAGTTCATTCTCTATAAAAATCAAAAGCACCTCTGCCACTAGCAGCATAATTGACTTTCAGCATATTAATCACACAACCCGAATTTTCACACGAACTGCGACACTTTATTTAAACAATAATTTGTTGATTGATGATATATCTCGAGTCGAAAAAAATAGTAACAAAAATAAAAAAGTTGTTGACACTGTTACAGCATAAATTTTCAAATTTTCATCTGCAGAATGGAAAGGGTTTGGACTCTCCTTTATATGCCCACAAATGGCTTAGGTCTTGCTTTCAAAGTTGCAAACACCGCACGAGTTGCATATTTATTTTATAATCTCTCTTTAGAGGCCAAATCATCGCCAGAAAACCAGCCAAAAAATGTCGTGTTATCTTCCAGCAA
>JBMOJS010000168.1:0-6624 GCA_049315665.1 Pseudobdellovibrionaceae bacterium
TTTGAATCGCGAAGTAGCGATTCGCAAAAAAGCCCGCACCGCATGCTGCAAGAAGAAGTCACTGCCGAACATGTGGCCGAAGTGGTGGCCAAGTGGACGGGAGTGCCTGTAAGTAAAATGTTAGAAAGTGAATCTTCTAAATTATTAAAGATGGAAAGTGAATTATCCCAGCGTGTGGTCGGGCAAGATCATGCTTTACAAACTGTGGCCGATGCCATTCGTAGGGCCAGGGCTGAAATTTCAGATCCCAATAAACCCATTGGTAGCTTTTTATTTTTAGGCCCCACCGGGGTTGGCAAAACAGAAACCGCTAAAGCCTTAGCAGATTTTTTATTTGATGATGAACAGGCCATGGTGCGCATCGATATGAGCGAGTACATGGAAAAGCATTCCGTGTCGCGCTTGATTGGGGCCCCCCCCGGTTATGTGGGATATGACGAAGGCGGACAGTTGACCGAAGTGGTGCGCCGCAAGCCCTACTGTGTGATTTTGCTGGATGAAATCGAAAAGGCTCACCCCGATGTTTTTAATGTTTTGTTGCAAGTGTTAGACGACGGGCGTTTGACCGATGGTCAGGGCCGCACCGTGGATTTTAAAAATGTGGTGCTGATCATGACTTCTAATATTGGTTCACAAATGATTTTGGATCCCAATATGGCTGATCCTGAAAAAGAAAAAGCAGTGAATCTAGCTTTACGACAGTACTTTCGCCCCGAATTTTTAAACCGCATCGACGAGGTTGTGATTTATAAATCATTGGGCGAAAGCCAAATTGCAGGAATTGTTAAGGTTCAATTGCAAATTGTGGCTGAGCGCTTAAAACAGAAAAAGATCCAATTGGAAGTCAGTGATGAGGCGGTAGAGTATTTAGCCAAAAAAGGCTTTGATAGCGTTTATGGGGCACGGCCGTTAAAGCGAGTGATACAAAATGAATTGCTGAACCCCTTGGCTAAATTGATGATTTCGGGCCCGGTGGAAAAATGCACGGTGGGTGTGGCCAACAACACGGTGGGTGGGAATACGATTGCCATGGGTTTGACTTTGCAAGTTTTGGGACAGGGCTAAATCTGGACTAAATCGTTTTTAATAGATATTAAAAATTCATTGTTTTGTAAATCAATTGGGCTAGCAATGGTCAGATCTATTTTTTCATCTTCGTAAAGCCACTTCATTCTAGCCACAATTGCAAATTTATTTTCTAAAACTGAAGGTTTTAAATTTTCTTCGACGATCAAGACCAGATCGATATCGCCACCTTTAGCCTCATTAATTCGTCGACTGCCAAACAAAAAAAGTTTATATTGGTTGATCTGCAGGTCAGACAATGCTTGGTGAAAAGCCTGAATTTGCTGGTGGGTTAACCTCATTCCAGCTTCTCTTTGAGATCTAAAAGTACAGGTGTGTTTTTAATCAAACCACTAACAAAAGCCTGAAAGGACTCTTCGGTGTAGTCATGGGCCTGAATATTTCTGAATTCACGAAAACTCATCCATAAGGTGGCTGAAGAAATAAGCTTATATTTTTCAGCCAAATTCAATAGATCTTTCAGTGTTCCATCAAAGCCCGGATCCGTTTGAATCAGCAAAATACGTAAATACTTGGTTAAAAAAATATCAACCACTCGCGCAAATCGACTGGTGAAGCTTTCCCAGGTTTCAAGTTGATCGTCGGTGCAGGCCTCTAAAGAGGTGGGTAGATTTTGCGCTTTCAAATAGCTTTTTTCTAAATGCCCTAAAGCTTTTTGTAGATAGCGTTGATATTTTATTTTTAGAGGTTCTAAATCAGTCATCTTGGTTTTAAAACTAGTCTGCAAAACAAGAGGTGTCCAACAACTTCAAAGCGGAAGTTACGCCGCAGCAAAGACTTATATTCGGACCGGCCTAAAGCTGTAAAGCCAATATTTTACAGACCAAACAAGGATATTTTTTGCACCTAGCCAGCGTGACTCCTGACCGGTGCAAATCGAACATTCGCCACCTTTTTGACAAAGAGGTGACTTATGAAGAATAAACAGAAACTCCAAAGGTTTATTCGGAATTTGTTTAGAATTTTAAAGATGATCTTAGGTCTAGTCGAGGTCGCCTCGATGTCATTCTAAGTAAAATTTAAGTTTTTAGTGCCGCTATCCATATAAAAATTCATCTTGCTTATTGTATATACATGTATATACAATATAAAGATGTTCCTATATGACATCACAGATGCTTTACAAAAAGAAAAAATACCCTTTTGCATTGTGGGGGGCTACGCCATGGCCTTGCACGGTATGGTTAGGGCCACGATGGATGTGGATCTGGTCTTAAGCTTAAAATTAGAAATCTTTGAAAAAGCAGAATCCTGTTTTAAATCTTTAGGCTTAACCTCTCGAATTCCAGTTCGCGCCCAAGACATTATTAAAATGCGCAAGGAGTATATTCAAAATCGAAATTTGGTGGCCTGGTCTTTTGTTGATTTTAAAAATCCTTCCAGGCAATTGGACATACTGATAACTAAAGATATCAAAGATCTAAAATGGCAAACCATCCCATTGGCAGGACGTAAGATTCCAGTGGTGGGCTTAGAATCTTTATTAAAAATGAAACTAGAATCAGGCCGGCCACAAGATTTATTAGACATAGAAAATATAAGGATAAAATTAAGTGGCGCGCAAAAAAAATAAAATTTCACCGGAAGAAGCTGTGGCTTTTTTGGATTCTATTCGACAAATGACCACACAGTTGGATGAACCTACGGTGGCTATCAGCTTGCGAGTGCCCGGAAATATCTTACGGATGATCAAAGCCAAAGCTCAATTTGATGGAAAAAAATATCAGTCTTTGATGATTGAATATTTACGCCAAGGTCTGCTGGAAAAAAAGTAGATTAACCAGCTTTTTTTCTAATAGTGCTTTCTAAAATTATTCTCACGAATTTTTGAGTATCAAGACCAGCTTTATGGGCTTGCTTTTTTAGCTCAGTTAAAAGCTTTTCGCTTAGCCTCACAGATAACACTTTATCTTTTTTCTCTCTAAGCTCAAACTTCACGGATTGCCATCCACCTTCAGCTATAAAATCGCTAAGGTCACCTGCTAATGGATCATCAATGTCGTCAATCTTAGCTATTTTCTTTGAGTTTTTTAACTTCGGCTTCATAAGCTTCTTCCTCTTTTTTATGAGTAAATCTATGTCTAAGGTCTTCTTTGATCAAAAGCTCCCGTTTAAAAAAGTCTTCAATGACCTCTAACGAAACCCTTGTCTCAATTTTGGCTGAATTACCTTCGTCCCAATCCAGCCCATCGTGTTCTAATTTTGCCAGTCTCATATGGCCTCACCTATAAGTCTACCATAGTTCGTAGTATAATTGTATTACATTTATCTACATTTGTATATACTTGAATTTAAAGGCAATTCAACATAATAACTCATTGTCTGGCTATGCAAATCAGGATATTTTTTGCACCTAGCCAGTGTGACTCCTGACCGGTGCAAATCGAACATTCACCACCTTTTTACAAAGAGGTGACTTATGAAGAATAAACAAAAACAACAAAAGTTTATTCGGAATTTGTTTAGGATTTTAAAGATGATCTTAGGTCTAGTCCTTTTCAACTAAAATTTAAATTAGCATCCATCAATCCGCTTTCTGTGGCTGCCAAATGATTGTATTGAGATTTTATTAGGGCCGTGGCTGGTATTTTGTTTTTTCCCACCGCCGGAATGGCAGTCGTATTTGTTGCTTTACCAGCAGATATATCAGCTGGGGTGGTATTTGCGGTTGCCGCTGTTGGCCTAGTAGTAGGGTTGGCAGCACTAGTATCCGAATTAACAGGACTTTTCTGTTGTAAAACTTTTTTGGTTAAATACAATAAATAATCTTTCAGCTCTGTGGATTTTACTTTGTTGGATAAATAATCCTGGGCTTCTTTCAGTTGCTTGTACTGCTCTTGATTCAAGGTCAGAGTGATTTGCACTTGATTGTCTTTGATTGGCGAAATTGAATTTACGTCCTCTGGCGAATAAGATGGCAAAGCCTCGACCAAAACAGCTTTGCTTTGAAAAGTGTTTTTATTTTTAAGTTGGGATAGGATTTCTTTTTTATCCGCCACGTTCATTTTTTGGCTTTGCACTTTTTCTTCTTTGCGAATAGCTGTCTGTGCCATAGCCACTTGGGTTAAATTCAAGACCCCATTTTGCAGATCCACTTTGATTTCTGGCAATTCCCGCAAAAGCCGAGCTGAAGAAAGTCTGCGCTGAGCCGCCCCTTCGCTATAACCCAAGCCTTTGTGCAGATATTCAAACATCGAACTGTAACCAAGCTTTGCATAAGTGCGGCTCAATTCGCACTGGTTGATCAAATCCAAAATCTGTTCAGTAATCTTTCGTTCGCTTTGCACCAGCTTTTTTAATTCAAGATGTATTTCATTGTGATTCATAAATTCCTTCTTTCCATCGCCCAAATCGGCGAATAATAATTCAAGTCAGGACCACTGGTGAGTACAGCTAACCCAACCAGCTATTATTAAACATAAATACTTATTTACAACCGCCACTACGGCGGTGGCTTTTTATTAAAAGCCTCACCGCATGGGTGACCATCCCAAGTTATATAACATGGATTTTAGAATTGAATTTTGGCCTGTTTTTAAATAGCAGTTACAAATTACAAACCCCGAAAAAATACTATCTTGTACTACAACAATTGACCCGCCAAAGGGCTTTTTTATCTTCTACCAGATCCACCCGGTGAAAAAAATAATCTACAGCCATGATGAACTTTAAAAACCAAAAAAAGTCGTCAATATTTATTTCTGGCATCACACACGCTGTCGAACTTTTAGACAGCAGACATAAGCGAAACAGGCCGTAGATTGTTGATCAGCCAGACAAAGTCTTTACACCATTTCGGCATTAAATCTTTTTTAAGACCACTACAGCTGGAATGCTTTTAGCAATATAAAAATCTGGAAGATATTTAAGTAGAACTCATCTGCAATTAAAGGCGGTGTGAAGGTTTAAAAATCAATTTAATGGAATAAGGCATTTTGAATATTTATAAAATTATTAATTTTGATCCCAGTATTTTATAAATTTCATCTATTTTGTTTATAGCCATTTCTGTAAATTGAGCCCACGCCCAATCAAGGGCAAAAAACTAAAACACTATGAAGAAGGAGAAATTGTATGAAGGCCCTATCAAAAAAACTAATCAGTCTAACTTTAGGGTTGGGATTGACGATCCCCAGTCTAAGCTTAGCAGTCGGTGGTGAATCCAGCGGCGGCGGACAAGGCGCAAAAGATTCAAGCGGCAAAGTTGTTCTGCGTGATTTGAAAGAAAGTACCAGTACAAAATGTCAAATCGGCATTCAAAACAAAACCTTCAATGATATTGCTGATTATACTAAATATGGCAACTTAGTGTTTGGCTATAAGTTGAAAAGTGAAATAACTAAAATGGAGTTCTGTTTTGTAGATAAACCTTTAAATAAGAACCTTATTGGCGATCAAGATGGCGCAATGTCTACAGGTGAGGAGTTTGATCAAATAGCAATGAGGTTTGACTATGAAAAGAATGGAAATCGTAAAATTAAGGTTTATATCTATAATGCACTTTGGTCAAAAGCATCGGAAGAAGAAAAAGGCTATATAATTTTGCATGAGGTGATGCATTCATTTATATCTAAATTTCCAAATTTTGATCGCATTGATCGACTACGGGGATTTGTTAAAGCTTTAGTAGAATCATTCAATTCTAAAAAATTGATTACATATAGCACTTTAAATCAGCTCAGCACGCAGTATGATGTCGTCTATATAAATTATTCTGATGATGAATATTCAGGTGATGAATATGATGAACCACGCGAAGTGCCAATAGCAAAACACGATGTATTCGGCAATCACGCCCAGCCTGGTGATTTAAAGTATGCTGAAGCAATCCTTGCTGATCCGGCATTATATGAAGATAATGAAGATAATGAAGATAATGGGTTAACAAAGGTTAAAGAATATCTATGTAAGGTTTTTAGTCAAAAAAATATCAATCCCGCTTTTGTACAATTTGTTAAAAAAACAAAGAAGTTAAATTATTGGTACAAAATTGAGGATTATAGAAATCGCTTTGCGCCTTGTTTTAAGGCAGTTCTAGATTATCATGATGGAGATTTAAACTTATTGAAGAACCAGGAACTGTTTAATAATTTATTTGAAAATATGAGAAAAACTGGTTTTGACATCAATACTGCTGAAAGCAGAGGTGTGCCATTTCTAGTCAGTCTAGTTTTTGCACATAATTTCACTGAAAATGAATCCAATCAAGATTTGTTCTACTTACTCGCTTTGACATTTATTAAAGATTTGTTTGAACAGAAAAAAGATTTAATTTCATTAGAAGGTAAAAAAATAATAAAAAAATACATTATGGATGTCTACTTTACCAATTATGGCCGTTACAATAGAGCCCATTACAAAAATCCTGAAAGGATGGTGTTGTTGGCACTAGCAGATTCTTATAGTGCACCCGAAGATGGCGCTCGAAAATTCGGTATTGAAAGTGAAGAATTAAGAGAACGTAAAAAGACAAATGGGCTAACACCGTATTGACTCATAGATAAATGTCCCTGAACTAGGATCTGGTTACGCAACTTT
>JBMOJS010000413.1:0-1509 GCA_049315665.1 Pseudobdellovibrionaceae bacterium
CGATCCAATAAAACTAAATTGTGTTGCAATACTAGGGCAGCAATCCATAAATCGTTGGTTGGAATGGGACGACCTTTTTTACGCAGATATAAAAAAACTTCAGCATAAAAATGAGTGGTTTGCTCATCGGGCCCTAAGACAAATACGGCTTCATTGTTTAAAAATTTGCTTAAAACACGTTCGTTTTTTTCTCTTTGACTACCAAAAGCAAACCCTGCACGAAGTTCTGCAACTACAATCAGGGGAATATAAATTTCATGTGCAGACTTTATAATTTCAACAACCTCTGGATTGCCCCTGCAAAAATCTGTATAACAGTTTGTATCCAATGCAATTTTCATTATTTCCACAGTTCCATATCAACTTGCCGCTGCATACGAATAGCTGATTCGATCTGCGAGGCCTCTTTAGCAGACATAGAGCCTATAACTTCACTAAAATCTCGCTGGGGCTTTATACTTTCACCAGACCCTCTAATCAGGGCTTCCAGGGCAACCTGATTAAAACTTTTTCCAGTAGCTTTAGCCTGGCTGCGCAGATTTCGATCCAGATCCAATGGGATATTGCGTATCGTATATTGCTTATTGGATTTTTTCATTTTAAGAAGCTCCTGTATACATCTACAGAATACATTGTATACAATAGATGTATGCAAATCAAGTAGATTTTAAAAAAATAAAGACATAGAAACGCTTCTATTTTACATGATCGAAAATATCATCCAAGGTGATCACCCGATCGAATTCATTTTTTATAGTGGTCGGCACTTCGCCAGCAGATATAAGTACTCTTTGCAAGGTTTGTTTGGAAGAAATTTTAAGTTTTTCCAGCTTTGTATTATACTCTTTAACTGTAGCTTTTGTTAATAAACTGTCATGGTATTTTATTTCGCAAACACTCAGGACCCGATCTTTTCGCTCAAAAACCAGGTCGAGCTGAAAATCGGAATTCAAAAACTCTCTTTTAAAAAAACTGCCGGATGCATACTCCACGTCTTTAAATCCCAGGATTTCTGCAATCAATCGATGGTTGTCTCGGCAAAAACGTTCAAAGGCGTAGCCCATCCATTGTCGATAGACGGTCAGTGGAATCACTTTATCATAATCAGCAAAGCCCTTATGCTGTATTTCTTTTTTGCGTGCTTTGATAAACTTATAGTAAAATTGTAAATAATTGTCGCTGATCGAATACCTAATCAGTTTAGATTCTGAATCCGGCGAATAATAAGGCGATTGACTTTGAATAAATTGACACAATTCCAGGTCCTGGAGCAGCTGGGTTATGGTGCCGCCAGATTCAAGATGTAGATAATCTAATATTTGTTTTCTAGAAGCGTATTTTTTTTTAGCTAAATATTCTATAATTTTTCGATAATTGGGATTATCGGCCAGTGTACTCGTAAAAATTTTTTCAAACTCGTCGACAAAAAAACCACCGGTGGTGAAACTGGCCTTCATTAAACTGGTAAAAACAGAACTTTCATCCTTCAGATATTTAAGGTATTCAGGA
>JBMOJS010000414.1:0-1508 GCA_049315665.1 Pseudobdellovibrionaceae bacterium
AACCGAAAAATACAGTGAAAAGCGGGATGCTGAGTCATGGTCTACCGCGATGAGGGAAGGGCTGGAAGGGCTGCCTGTTGAGATCATTCAGTCTGCCAGTGATGAGGGCCAAGGCTTGGTTAAATATGTCGAGAAAGAATTAGGCGCTCATCACTCCCCTGATTTATTTCACGTACAACAAGACCTGACACGAGCCACATCAGCCCCACTTCGCTCCAAGATTAAACAAGCAGAAAAAACACATCGTGCCAGCACCGCACATACGGAACGCCTGCAACGAGAACATGAAGAGTATGCTAAATCCAATAATGCACCAGGATGTTGGTCCGATTTAGATCTGAAAATGGCTGAAGCTGAGGCTCGTGAGGCAGCTGACCTGCGACATTGGGATGCCCTTAAAACATATCTTGATGATGCAAAAGAAGCTAAAAAAGCACTGGGGAATGCTTATCATCCTTATAATTTGAATACTGGCGTGCCTCGTTCGGCTGATGAGATAAACAGTGACTTGGAAAGTAAGTTTGCTATCATCCAGTCAGCAGCAGTTAATGCCTACCTTTCTGAAAATAGCATCAAACGGTTGGACAAAGCACATCGAGTATTCAAAGGAATGATTGACACCATTACATTTTTTTGGACTATGGTAAAACAAATGGTTGATGGGTTAGGTCTATCCCCCGAGATGGAATCGCTTATGCGAGAAGTCCTTATTCCTGGGTATTACCTGCAAATGGCTTCAAAAAAGGCGGGAACCGCAAAAGAAAAACACCGTCTGGCAACATTATCAACTGAGCTGTTGGCTCGCTTGGAGCGGATTGATGACTGGTGTGGTTTGGCTCAATCCACGCGTGATAAAATGAAAGCTACCGCTATAAACTGCGCACAATTATTTCAGCGTTCGAGTTCCTGCGTAGAAGGACGTAATGGATACTTGTCTCTGCGACACCATAGCCTGCATAAATTGAGCCCAAGAAAATTGACGGTTTTGACAGTTCTACATAATTACTACATCAAGCGTTCAGATAGAACTACGGCTGCGGAGCGTTTTTTTGAACAGAAACCAAAGGATGTTTTTGGGTATTTACTGTACCCTATTCCATATCCAGCAAGGCCCGCTATGAAGCGAATTAAATTGGCTGCGTAGGGGTCGTGGCCGAAACAATGAACAAGGCCTTCTTTTCTTTCTCAAGATAGGGTGAATGGGGTGTTAGCAAATCGAACCCCAGGACCTAAATACATTAAAATTGGTCGATCAATTCGATATTTAAAAGATGATTTGGATTTATGGTTGGATCATCACCGCAAAAATTAGTTTTAGTCGCTGTCGCGAAATGATTTAGACGATGATGGTGAATATTTTTTGAGGTAATTTTGAATTTTACGACGAACCTTTCAATGCTGGCACGTTCATCGTAAAAATTCCAGTAAAATTTGCCTTATTGCCTTATTGCCTTAAGTATATTCCAATCCTAAAATGAGTCTGAAATGAGTTTAGAGACCCAGGTTGA
>JBMOJS010000415.1:0-1504 GCA_049315665.1 Pseudobdellovibrionaceae bacterium
TTTAAGTGGTTTCAGCGTCGGGTGTTGGCGGTGGAATGGGTGCACCCTCATCAACCTAGCTGCTCGATGACTTCTTGATCAGTCTGTAGTAGCTTTTTCTGAAATTTGGGTACTAATTAAATGATGCAAAGTTTTCATATTGTGTCCAAAAAGTATGCAGCATACTATAAAAGTGGCAGTGTATAGTTTAGTTAGCAAGCTGGTAATGCTAATCCATTGATCAAGATAATTTTGATCAAAAAACAAACAGTTACCAAGTGAAAAATCGTAAGACAATAGTGCTGGAAAAGATAATAAAGCAGTAAATCCTAACCAAGTGAACATGAGGTCAAGTAAGTTTGTTTTCAAAACTGAATCATTTTTTAAAAGAGCTATTTTTCCAAAAGAAGAAATAATGGCAATATAAGTAACAACTAAAGGTAACAGAGTTTCGGCACAATACTTACTAATATATGTCATTGAATTAGGAAAATCAGTTAGATAAGTAACAGGCTGGTTGAACAGATACATAAAAATTGTTAAAATGATCGTTAAACCTAAGTAAATTGTAATAATTTTAGAAAAATTCATTCCTCGAACTCCTCTTTATAAACTTCTGACATCAAGTCAAACGCTTTGAATACGGTTAAATTACCAGTGATTTTTTTGGTTTTTCTAAAATAGGCATTAGTTAAGTTGACTTGTTTATTTTTGCTACCAAAAACAATCAGTGTTTTAGGTTTTCTGCTTAAAAGTTCTCTTATTTCAGGAATAATAGTTTTTGTTATTATGCCTTTTTCATATCTCATCGTTCCATTAAAAGAAATCGTATGAGGTAATTCTATTCCCAAAAAACTAAAGCCTTTTTTCAATTCATTGGCTTCTTGATTGGGCAAGTCAGCTAAATGTAGCTGGATTCTATTGATTTGTTCTAATTTGTTCAGTGCGTCCATTGTATCTTTTGTCAAATGAGCTTGAACAGTGAATTTTTCAAGTAGTTTTTCCGCTCCACTGCCAAGTATTTTTTTGTTCCAATCAATAAATCTAGCAGGTGCTTTAATTGAAACATCTTTGGTTGATACAAATAGGCATATCTTTTTAGCAAAATAAAATTTCAAATAAGTTACCCCAACAGCCTCTTGGTCTGCATCTAGGTTCATTGGTTCTGGCAAGTTGTTTCCTTTTTTAATGTGAGGTAAATTGTCATAAGCTCTTGATAGTGATACTTCGAGTGTTTTTTTTCTTTGATCAAAATTATAACAGGATGCATAATATTCATCAGCACCAATAGTAACAGGTCCAAAATGTTTGTTATCCGTCCAATATTTGGCTGCACCTTCAATTTGACCTAATGTGGTATCAAAATCTTTTTCTAAGACGATATCATACGCACCAATTGTAACGGTTTTTGTTTTATTTGCCATCATTTAAAGTACCCTTTTACACAGATAAAGTCTTAACAATTAACGCTAAAATTTTAACACAGTCTTCCCTCTTTTCCTACCCCACCACCCGACTACCCAAA
>JBMOJS010000169.1:0-6463 GCA_049315665.1 Pseudobdellovibrionaceae bacterium
ATATATGGCCCTGAAATCAAAAGTTGTGGGGAAACGTTAGCCGTAGCGGCGGTGGGATTGCCGCAGCTCCTGCAAAAGTGCAAATGGTTATAGGTTGTTTTTATTATTAGTTTGTTGATTTCAAGTTTTGTCGTGGTATTTTTGAGCACATGGAAACAATTAAATTTGATTACCAACCACCTAGAAAATTGGACGAAAACCTGTGGGAAATTCGCGGAGACTGGAAGAATAAATTTGGCCGAAGAATGACCGTCATACGCCTTAATGACGGTCGTTTAATAATTCACAATTCTATTCAGTTAAAAAACGCCGATTTGGCCTGGTTGACATCACAGGGTAGGGTTTCATTCATTGTTGCACCCAATACATTTCACTGTTCTGATGCTGGATGGATGGCTGAAAAATTCCCTACAGCCGAGCTATTGGTTCCAAAGTCAAAAATTGAATTCTTTAAGAAGTTAAAATTAAACCCAAAAGACGTAAATTCAGAATTCCCAACTTCAATTTTGAGCGAAGTTAAATGTATTCCGATGTTGGGGACTCGAGTGGAGGAAGCTGCATTCATACATTTTTCTTCACGAACATTGATCTTATGTGATTTGGCTTTCAACATGGGAAATGTATATTCTGGCTTTGAAAAGCTAGTGATGAACTGGAACAAAATCGGCGGTCAATTCGGCCCTAGTCGTCTTACGAAAATTCTATTTACCAAAAACCGGCGACTTCTTATTAAGTCTTATGAAACCCTTCTAAAAGAAAACTTTGATAGGGTTATAGTCAATCATGGTGAAATACTTGAGTCCAAGGGACGTGCTAAATTAATCGAAGGAATTGAAAGAATTTTCGGACCATTTTGACTCCGGTCATTTTACCCTACCCATAGCTGCGTCTTGTGATCGCGAAAATATATATTGCGTGATCACATATTAATTGGAAATAACTTTGGGTTTCAGCTGGAAGTGCTGCCGCAGAAAAAATGATCTAAATTATCTTCATCAATTTTTAAATTAATTTAAATTTATAAAAAATAATTCTTGACGACCATTTTTGATTTCTAAATTTTACCATATTAACAAATTATTTTTAACGTTGGGCGGGGATCGCATTGATGAAACAAACCCGTTGGCGGTGGAATTATTGATTGACTAGGCGCCAGCTTTTCAGTGTTTGTTGTTTACAGCTGTAAAATAAAAACAAGCCGAAATTCACTTTTAAAATCCATGGTATGAATATCTGAATAAAAAACAACCGCCGCTAGGTTTGAGCGCTACAGTAAAACATTGGCGGTGATTGTTGGTTGGACATAACGACTGCGCGGGCTTGTATTATTATTTGTCTGCAAGGGTAACAAAAGAAAGAGGGAGTAATTTATGAATCACAACGAAATACATCAGCAATTGAAACAACTAGTGCAAACCGAACGAAAAATCACCGAACAGATTTTAGATTTAATCAATCAGTGCCAACGCAGCCGCACCTATGCCAAGCTGGGTTACAGTTCGATGTTTGAGTATCTGCACAAAGGCTTGGGCTATAGCGAAGGCGCTGCTCAACGAAGACTTTCTTCTGCCCGCCTTTTGCGGGAACTGCCAGAAATTAAATCTGATTTGCAAAATGGGGTCTTGAATTTGACTCAAATATCTATGGCCCAAACAGCCATTCGTAAAGAAGAAAAAGTGCAAAGTAAAAAAATGGATCTGGCCCAGAAAAAAGAAATTCTGGAACAACTTAAACATAAAAACACTTTTGAAAGTAAAGCCATTTTGGTCGAGGCTTTGTTATCCTATTCCCCTGAAGAGAAAAATACTATTTCCCCCACTAAAGACAACCAAGTGCAAATCACCTTGACCCTGAACCAAGATCAGTACAAGCAACTGCAAGAAGCCCAGGATTATTTATCCAACAAGATCAAGTCCACAGAATTGAAAGATTATTTACTGTATTTAACCAAAAAAGTTCTGCAACAGAAAAGTCCTGTTAATCCTAGAGCCAGTGCTGATCATACTGATACTGTTAAAGCTTCGATAGCAGCCAGTGCTATTAATCAAACAATAGAAAATGGAACTTCTAGTTCTACCAATATAATTGCAGGAACTATAAATATCAATGCCGCTGACCCAACGGATTTATTAGCTACCGCCATTCCGGCGGTGGGTGTGGTTGTAAAAAAAGAAATCCAGATAGAAAATAAAATACCAACCCCAACCAACATCCCAAAACAAAGGCCCTATATTAACCAAGCCCTAAAAGCTGAAGTATTTCAGACTGCGGGTTTTCAATGTCAGTATGTTTCGAAAGACAATCAAAAAAGATGCGGGGCTACAAAGTTTTTACAGGTGGAACATATTCAACCCATTGCTTTGGATGGGGCCAGCAGCAAAGACAATCTTAGAATTTTTTGCCAGGCCCACAATCACTTGGCAGCCATAGAGAGCGGATTGATAAATTACTTCAATAACCTACCCACCAAGCAAAGCTCTGCCCACGGCTTTTTGCCAGCGGTCTAGACGGGCCTGTCTTTGTTGTTTGTTCAAGGTGGATTTAAATTTTTGATTCAATTTCCATAATTTTTCTATTTCAGATAGGGACTTCCACAGACCAGCCCCAAGACCGGCCATCAAGCCGGCCCCTAAAGCTGTGGATTCTAAAACCTGCGGGCGCAAAATATCCAAACCTAAATAATCGGCCTGCAATTGCATCAATAAATTATTGGCCGTTGCCCCACCGTCGACTTTGATAGTTGATATTTTAGAACCCAAATCTTTTTGCATAGCCAATAGTATTTCTACATTTTGCAGCGCCATGGCTTCAAGAGTGGCCCTGGCAATATGCGCCTTCGTCGTTCCACGGGTCAAACCACAAATCAGCCCTCGAGCTTCTGAGCTCCAATACGGGGCCCCTAGACCTGCCAAGGCCGGAATAAACTCCACCCCGGCACTGTCAGCTACACTCGCTGCTAAATCTTCCACTTCCGCAGATTTTTTAAACATCTGTAAACCATCACGCAGCCACTGAACGGCGGCTCCGCAGATGTAAGCCCCGCCTTCAACGGCATAAACTGTTTTATGTTTTTCTAATTGCCAAGCCACCGTAGACAATAAACGATGCTTCGACTGCACCACTTTATGTCCAGAATTCATTAATAAAAAACTTCCAGTTCCAAAGGTGCATTTAGCTTGACCCGGTTTAAAGCAAGCCTGACCAAATAAAGCCACTTGTTGATCACCCAAAATCCCATGTATAGGAATCCCATCAGGTAAAAAACCAAGACCAGCAGTCACTCCAAAATGAGCATTGCTAGGACGAATCTGCGGCAGAATTTCTGCAGGGATTTTAAAAAATTTTAAAAGATCAGCATCCCATTGTAAAGTTTTTAAATTCATTAGCATGGTTCTAGAAGCATTACTGACATCTGTCTGGTGGCTTTGGCCCGCTGTTAAATTCCATAACAACCAGCTGTCGATGGTGCCCACACACACACGATCCACTTGCTTTTGCAGTTTTTTAGAATTAGCAAAAACTAGGTTTTGTAAAAGCCACTGAATTTTGGTGGCTGAAAAATAGGGATCTAAAACCAAGCCGGTTTTTTTATAAATGCCTTTTTCAAATTTTTTAAGGCGAAGACATAGATCCTGAGTCCTTCGGCACTGCCAGACAATGGCATTGTACAAAGGCTTGTGGGTGATTCGATCCCAGGCCACCACTGTTTCACGTTGATTGGTGATACCAATGGCTGCAATTTTATTTTTATCGATTTTGGTTTTTTTTAATAAATCTTGTAAAGTCGATAAAGTGGTTTGCCAAATCTCGGAAGGGTCGTGTTCGACCCAACCCGGTTTAGGGTAAATCTGTTCAAAAGATTTTTGTGAAGTAGCTAATATTGCACCAGTTTGATCTAATAAACAAGATCTAGTACTGGTCGTCCCCTGATCAATAGAGATTATAAATTTCATTCATCTAGGCTACCAAGTTTTAGGATCTAAAACAACAGCTCCATCCACATACAAAGCCCCAGGGCCAGCCTGCGCCGGTGGCTTTTTAAAACAAGATAATAGAACTGAACCTAAAACAGCGGGCTTACCCACAGGACGCCCCTGCACAGCATACTTCCAAATCAAATTGGCTGGAGTTAAAACTGAGTTGGCTTTACTTGTAACAACTTGGTCTAAAGAAAACTTCCAATAAGGACCATCATAGCTGACATACAACTGATCATTGACCAAAGAAAGAGCCCTAGCCCCAGGATCAAGACCTTCCAGTTTTTTCTCTACTTTATAAGTCGATAAATCCACAATCACAAAACCACGAAATGCCGGTTTTTCATTTTCACGAACCATGGTGAAGTTGTCCATAGCAAAAATGGCTTTACCACCAGCCACCACAACATCCACGGCTTGGGACTCGAAAGGTCTTTGTTCGGGGACTAAACGACTTTGATAAATCAACTTTTTAGTTGTTGTATCAAAAACTGAAAAGCCTAAACGACCATGAGCAATAATAATTTTATCTTTATAAACGGTCATGCCCAAAGCATGTTCCTTGTAATTCAACTCTCGATTGATATTATAAGTTTCATAAGTTTGAATTTTTTGTGAAGTGCTTAGATCCCAAAGTTCCAAGCCTGAATAGGTCAAAACGTATAGACTGTTACCAATCATTTCGATGGCGACGACAGCATCTGAAGTGTACAATAAAGTTTTAGCCCCTGGGTTTTGTACAGAAGTCAGTTCAACGTAAGAAGGAACTTTAGCACGGGAGCCACCAACACCCGTTAAATAAGCACCATGGCCTAAAGCTAAAAACTGAGAATTGATTTGTACAACATTACTGCAACGATCACTTTTGGTAAAAATCTGAAGGGCTTTATTATAAAGATCCGATTTATCCGGAGCTGTTAATTCTGAAGGTTGAAAGTTTTGCTGAGTTGACAAAGCCACAGTTCGCGAAGAAGGCATAACACCTAATAGAAAAAAGACACCACTCAATAAACCTTGAAAAAACATATAGACCTCTCCTTATAAACAAGGCCCTGAACATAGATCTGAGTCTGAGGGCTGTCAATACGCAAGCAAGTTTTTGGACCGTCCCTATTGGCCTACAGGGTAGTAAAGACGATGATCCCACAAGCCATCGCTAAAGTACTGCAGTTGAGCCTGCAAATGTTTCTGCAAATCCTGCTGCAACAAAATGCTGCTGCTTTCTGGGCGAGTATCAATTTTGACTTTTTGCATCCACGGCCATTGAAAAGTTTGCACTTGATAAGGGGGGTTAGAATTATTCACTAAATCACTGGCATTGACTTGCAAACGATGACCGTCGGCAAAAAGCACATAATCCTGATCAGTAAAAACAGCAATATGGCTTTTTTTATTGCTAAAAACAGATCGACCCAAATAGTTTCTGGATTGAACCTTCAAATCTAAAAAATCTATAATTGATGGCATGACATCTATCTGCTGCACCAACTGATCTGTATTCACTTTGGCCCAATCTTGACCTGGAAAATAAAACAATAAAGGGACCAAATAATCCCCTAGCAAATTTTTATAGTTTTCACGAAAATGCATAGATGTATGGTCTGCCGTTATAACAAACAAGGTATTTTTAAACCAAACTTGTTTGCTGGCTTCAGTAAAAAAATCTTTCAGTGCATCATCGGCATAGGCCACACTTTTTAATATTTCGACGGGGCCTTCTGTGAATTTGTGTTTTTCATTTTCGGGAACCTTAAAGGGCTGGTGCGAGCTTAAAGTGAACACGGTAGAAAAAAATGGTGCTGGAAACTGATTCAACTGACTAACCATATATTGTAAAAAAGGGCGATCCCAAATGCCCCAAACTCCATCAAAATCAGACTTGTTGGGATATTCATTTAGACCAAAATAATTCTGAATTCCTGCGCTTTTGCTAAAGCTATCAAAGTACATTGTGCCATTTTGCCCTCCATGAAAAAAGCTGGTGTGATAGCCTTGTTGATCTAGTATTGAACCTAAGCCCACAAAAGAATTGGTCATAAAAGGTGAGGTGATAAAAGGCTCGCTCATCAATGCAGGGACGCCAGAAAGCAAGGCTCCAACCCCTTCGATGGATCTTCGTCCATTGGCAAAACTTTTTTTAAAATAGAGGGATTTTTTAGCTAGTGAATCTAAAAAGGGAGTCCAACTTTTTCCGTCGGCATGAACCCCGGTATATTCGGTGGAAAAGCTTTCTAGAATTATTAACACCACATTGGCCTGGGGATGACGTTGCATGACCACAGCCTCACCTTGTGCGCCATTCAGTAAACTTAATATTTCTTGGGTGTCTGTGAAATAACGAAAACGTGGAAGTTTTTCAAGCCCCATACTTTTAATAAAAGTAAAAGTAGAATTCACAGAAAGATGATTCAGCATGGGGGCAGCAAAAGTGTTGGCGCTGGCAAAACTTAAGGGTTTTTTTTGTAAACCACCGCGAATACCAATCA
>JBMOJS010000170.1:0-6424 GCA_049315665.1 Pseudobdellovibrionaceae bacterium
AATCATTATAACTTTTTAAAATACTTTGAATTTCCGGGTCGTTGATGTTGATGCTATTGTGAGTGATTTCAATCATAGTTTGAAGTTCCTTATTATAAACTAAAAGCTTGTGTTGTGGGGCTGTTTTTATAAGCAGAGGCTTTTTCTAAAGCTAAACCATCACTGTTGAAGACATGACAGAATTCAGGTTGCCATGTGATTTTAACTAATTCTCCGTCTTTATAAAAGATATCGCCATTGACTTTAATAGTTAGTGTGTCTGATTCTGATACATTCACATGAACAAAGCTTTCTGATCCCATTTTTTCTATAAGAATGATTTTTCCATCTATGGATGGGCCAGTAGGATTTTCATTGATATTTTTGATTTCAAGGTGTTCTGGACGAATACCAATAGTGACTGTATCATTTTTATGTGAAGAGGCCATAACAGCGAAGTGAAATGATTTTGCCGTGCCAGCAAAACGCACAAGAATGCCATTTTCTAAAACCTGATCCACCCAAGTTTTTAAAAAATTCATGCGTGGAGATCCAATAAATCCAGCCACAAAAATATTTCTTGGGGAATTAAATAACTCCATCGGACTACCAATTTGCTCAATTCTACCTGCATTAAGAACAACAATACGATCTGCTAAGGTCATTGCCTCAACCTGGTCATGTGTGACATAGATCATTGTTGAAGGTAAAGATTTATGCAGTTTGGCCAGTTCAATTCTGGTTTTTCCACGCAAAGCTGCATCTAAGTTTGAAAGTGGTTCGTCAAATAAAAACACTTTGGGATTTCGCACGATGGCTCTGCCAATAGCAACCCGTTGTCTTTGCCCACCAGATAATTGTTTAGGAAGTTGCTGTAGTAAGTGTGAGATTTGCAAAATTTCAGCCGCCGCTTCTACTTTTTTAACCACAGTAAGTTTTTCTTCTTTGGCTAATTTTAAGCCAAAAGACATATTTTCAAAGACTGTCATGTGTGGATAAAGCGCATAGGATTGAAACACCATGGCAATGCCTCTTTTGCTTGGTGGAAGGTGGGTTACATCTTCATTATCTATAAATATTTTTCCGGATGAAACTCCCTCTAAACCCGAAATCAATCTTAATAATGTAGACTTTCCACAGCCTGACGGCCCCACAAAAACAATAAGCTCTCTATCTTTGATACTTAAATCAATACCTTTAATAATCGAACTTTTTCCAAAATTTTTTGTGACATCTTTAAGTTGAATTTGACACATATTTATTCCTTATTTTACGTGGTCAGACCACTAGAAATGATTACTGTTCGCCTGCGCCTATAAAAAAGCAGACGCCATAAGCTGGAAGCTGTAAATCATCACCATTGATTTCACAGGCAAATCCAGGAGCACTTAAAAGCCGCATATTCTTTAACTCTGGAATTAAAGTCTTTATAGAGCGAACCTGAATCTTTGATGTAAAATTGCAAATAACCTGAAGGCTTTCTTTGTTTTTTTCACTCTCATGAATTCGCGTGTAAGAAAGGACTGAATCATCGGAAAAAGTAAATTGAATCTGTCCTTGTATTAAAGATGGATGATTTTTTCTCCATTTAAGAAAGCTTCTATAGTGATTTAAAATGGATGATGGATCACTGTTTTGAATGTCAACGCTTTTAAGTTTATGATCTTCGGGGATTGGTAACCAGGGTTTTTTTTGACTGAAATCAGCATATACTTCATTGGCGGACCAAGGCATTGGAGTGCGACAGCCATCTCGACCTTTGAATTCAGGCCAAAATTTTATTCCATAGGGGTCCTGAAGTTGCTCAAAAGAAATGTCTGCTTCTGTTAGTCCTAATTCTTCACCTTGGTACATGCAAACAGAACCCTTCATCGTTGTTAGCAGGGCTAAAAGCATTTTAGCCAAAGGCTCATGATAGGTGCTGTTCTTTTCCCAGCGACTGACTGCGCGAACCATGTCGTGATTGCTAAAAGACCAGCAAGGCCAACCGTCGTCGATATGCTGTTCTAGCTTTTCTACGGTTTTTCGAAAGTAGTTCGGACTAAAATTCTCTGTCATGAAATAAAATGTATAAACCATATGCAGGCGTGAATTTTTTTTTGTGTAATCGCCTAAAATTTCTAAGGAATTTTGTGCACCCATTTCTCCCAGCGCGGCAGTGTCAGGATATTTGTCCAAAATCGTGCGTAAATCTTTTAAAAAATCCAGATTTTCAGGGCGTGTTTTATCATAGATGTGAGTCTGCATGCTATAGGGATTATTGGATGGCACATAGTTCAAGGGTTCTCCTTGAATGGGTGGATTATCACTAAGGTTTTTATCGTGAAAGTAGAAATTCACAGTATCTAAACGAAAACCTTGTAAGCCCTTTTTTAACCAAAATTCTACAACTTGCAGAACAGCATTTCTAACTTCTGGATTATGAAAATTAAGATCAGGTTGGCTGTCTAAAAAGCTATGAAAGTAATATTGGCAGCGTTTTGCATCCCATGTCCAGGCACTACCGCCAAAAATTGAAAGCCAATTGTTGGGTGGAGTTCCATCTGGCTTAGGATCAGCCCAAACATACCAGTCCGATTTAGGATTATCTTTGCTGGAGCGGCTTTCAATAAACCATGGATGTTGATCTGAAGAGTGATTCAATACTTGATCTGCCATAACCTTGATTTGCAGACGCTTGGCTTCTGCTATCAAATTATCAAAGTCCTGCATTGTTCCAAATATTGGATCAATATCGCAGTAGTCAGAAACATCGTAGCCAAAATCTTTCATAGGAGATTTAAAAAAGGGAGAAATCCAGATTGCATCAACTCCTAAACTGGCTATATAGCTGAGTCTTTGAGTAATGCCCTTTAAATCTCCGATACCATCTGAATTTGAATCTTGAAAACTACGGGGATAAATTTGATAAATAACCCCACCTCGCCACCATTCATTGATCTGCATACTTTACCCTTTCACTGCGCCAGCAGTAAGACCTGAAACAATACGTTTTTGAAAAATTATAACCATTAAAACCAATGGCAGAGTCACAGTGACGGATGCCGCCATAATTAAGCCCCAAGGTAGTTCATAAGAGTTTCCACCAGTGATCATTGCAATAGCTACAGGAACTGTTCTTGTTTCATTGCTCAGTGTGAATGTTAATGCAAAAAGAAACTCATTCCATGCAGCTATAAATGCCAATAACCCTGTGGTGACTAATACTGGGCTTAAAAGTGGTAAAAATACTTTATATATAATTGTTATGGGTCCTGCTCCGTCAATAATCGCGGCTTCTTCAAGTTCTTGAGGAAGCTGCTTCATAAAAGTGGTTAAAACCCAAACAGTAAATGGAAGAGTAAAGATTGTGTATGAAAAAACAAGACCTAATTTGTTATCGTATAAACCCATAGAGGTAATCAATTCAAACATTCCTGATAGAACAGCAACTTGTGGAAACATGGAAATACTAAGTATAGTCATGAGTAAACATTTTCTGCCTTTAAACTCGACTCGGCCTAGTGCAAACGAAGCTGGAACCGCCAATGTTAGTGAAAATAAAACTGTAGAAATTGCCACAAATAGTGAATTTAAAATATTTCTACCAAAGGGTTGATCTTTAAAGATAGTAATATAATTTTCAAAAACCATTTTCTGTGGCCAAAGAGTTGTTTCAAACAAATGACTTCCAGAACGCAAAGACGACACAATAGCCCAGTAAAATGGAAGAATCGAAAATGCAATAATGATAATCACAAGAAAGGATAGTAGAAAAATTTTAAACTTGTTAAGCAACTGGTAGCGTTGTCCTCTAGAAATAAATGGCTTCATTGTTAAATTTTCACTTCCATGGTTTTTTTATTTGAACTCAGCCATAATCCTAGCCCGGTAACAACAGTGATGATCATGACCACTCCAACCGATGCGGCAGAGCCATAGCCAACATCTTGAAAGTCAACAAGCTGTTGCCTAGCGAATATAGATATAGACATTGTATCCTGACTACCACTGCTTAAAATATAAATTAAATCAAAAACTCGCATAGCATCTAAAACTCGAAATAAAATAGCTACAATCAACGCCGGCCGAATTAATGGTAAGATAATTTTAAAAAAAACTTTAATCGGATGAATTCCATCCACTTTAGCAGCCTCTAGGCATTCCTGGGGAATCATTTGTAGTGCTGCCAATGATAGTAAAGTCATAAATGGAGTGGTCTTCCAAACATCAACAACAACTATGGTCCACAAGGAATAATCTGTATCTGCAGTCCAAGCAATGGGTGCCGATATAATTCCTATAGAAATAAGTATTTTATTTATAATTCCATAAATATCATTCAGCATCCAGCTCCACATTTTTGCAGAAACAACAGTTGGGATTGCCCATGGAACCATAATGGCAGTTCTTAAAAGACCTTTTACCGGCCATTGAGCATTTAATACTAAAGCTATAATAACACCTAATATTGTTTCTAGGCTGACCGAAAAAAAAGTGAATTTAAAAGTATTTATTATAGCTTTACGCCAGTCTGGATCAGACCATAAATAGCGATAATTTTCTAGTCCAACAAAAGTGTGTTCTTGTAAAAAAGATAAATTAGCATCTGTAAAAGAAAAATACAAAGTTCTAAGTAATGGCCAACCAGCTACCGCAAGCAGAACTAAAATCATTGGCAATAAAAGAAACCATGCAGTTCTAACACGTTGTTTTTGCACAGTTGATAAAAGGACTGAGGGCATTATTAAAAGTTTCCTTTATTTTTGATTTTTAATATCATGTGTTTTTTTTGACTGATCCCATGTGCTATTTTTACTAATTCGTGTGAGTCTTCTTTCTAGACCAGCAAGTTGTATGGATGTTTCTGTGGGTTTTGATAAACTAGAATGAACCGCATTCCATATTGCGCTAGAAACTTGGTTGTATTTCATTTTTGTAATATTTGAAGGTCTAGATATAGCTGTTTTTAATCCTTCTTTTAAAATTGAAAAATAAGAATTCATTTTTATCACTTCTTTGTCCTCATACAGACTGTAAATAGTAGGTGCAAATGAACCTTCAATGGCTCTTCTTCTTTGTTCATTTTTACTTGTTAAAAATAAAACCAAGTCCAATGCTAGATCTTTGCGTTTGCTGTATTTTGAAATCGACAACTGACTTCCTCCTAGTGTGGATCCTCTTAAGTTGTTTTGCCCTGATGGTAACAGGGTCACTCCAACTTTATCTTTTACGCTGCTGCCCTCGGACTGTAGTAAACTCCAAGCATACGGCCAATTACGCATGAACATTGCCTTACCACTTTGAAAAATTCCACGCCCTTCCTCTTCCGAATAATTAAGAACGCCTTTGGGCGATATATTATCAATCCATGATCCAATCATTCTTAAAGCATTGTTGGCTTGAGGGTTGTTCACAGTAATCATTCCCACGGGGTCGATTATTTTCCCTCCGCCAAAGCTTGCAATCCATTCTAACGCATTGCAAGTCAGGCCTTCATAGGCACGGCCTTGAAAAATAAAACCCCAAAAATCTTTTTGCCCAAGCTGTCTTTCTTTTTGCTGAATTTGCAGTGCGGTAAGTCCCATCTGTTGCCAAGTTTCTGGAACTTTCATTTTGTATTTTTCAAGTAAGTCTTTGCGATAATATAAAAGTCCGATATCAGTAAACCATGGTAGTGCTACTAACTTTTCGTTAATCTTATTATTATCAATCATTTCTTTAAAGTGTAGATCGATAATATTGCGATCTACTTTTTCTGTAAGGTCTAATAAGTGGTTGGCTAAAATACCAGGCCAGATGGTATCAATTTGTAAAACATCTATAGAATCTAAACCACTGGCCAAAAGTTGTTGTACTACAGCTAGGCGATCGTTGGAAGTGCTGGGAATGGATATGAATTTCGCACTATTTCCTGTGATTTTCTCCCAAGCTTCAACGCCTTTTTTGCAGTGAATAAATTCTTCACCAACAGATCCACAGGCAATGACAACCGAGTTGTCTTTTTTTGCAAAAGCAGTTCCATGAAATGTAAAAAATAAACATAATATATTTATTGTTTTTTTAAACATAATCCCCTCCAAATTATTTTTTAGGCCCGGCGGATCTTAGGGATCAATTTTTTTTTGTGCAACTTTTTTTTAAACTTTTTATTTTTTTATTTGAATAAAAATTTTTTTTGATTCATTTTTTGCTTTTCGTTTAAGGATAAATATGAATTTAAATAGCAAAAAAGTTATTGATCTGGTTGCTGATATTGGAGGAACTAACTCTAGACTGGCTTATGCCGATCAAGATGATGATGAGTTAAAAAATATTTGTATATGTAAAAATCATGACTTCGAGAGTTTGTTGCATGTCATAAAAAACTATTTATTAAAATCGAATATTCTTCCAGGAAGAGTCTGCTTGGCGGTGGCTGGTCCGCCTGTGCAAGATTTTGTTCAGTTAACAAATTGTCCATGGG
>JBMOJS010000171.1:0-6404 GCA_049315665.1 Pseudobdellovibrionaceae bacterium
TCCAGTCCCGCCCGAGTCAAAGCCGCCGCCAAAGGCGCTGGATCTTTTAAAAAATCCTGAACATCCACATATTGATTCAACCATTTTAAACTGATTTTCATATTTTAAACTGCTCCAAAAAGCGCACATTATTTTCTGGAAATAAACGAATGTCTTCGATGCCATATTTAATAATAGCCATTCTTTCGACCCCAAAACCAAAAGCAAAACCCTGCCATGCTTCGGGATCAATCTTAGCTAGTTTAAACACTTTTGGGTTTACAAGGCCAGATCCACCAATTTCAATCCACCCCGATTGCTTGCACAAAGCGCAGCCCGAGCCTTTGCAAACCGGGCAAGAACAATCCACTTCAGCACTGGGTTCGGTGAAAGGAAAAAAGCTGGGACGAAAACGAGTTTTCAAACCAGAACCAAAAAATTCTTTAACAAAAAAACTAATCGTGCCTTTAAGATCTGCCATGGACACTTTTTTATCCACACACAAGGCTTCAATCTGATGAAAGTGTGGTAAATGCGAAATATCACTGTCACAGCGAAACACCGCCCCAGTACCCACCACCCGCAAAGGCAAAGTTTCATTTTCTAAACTGTGAATTTGAATCGGGCTGGTGTGAGTGCGTAGCACATTTTGTGGATCAATAAAAAAAGTATCTTGCATTTCGCGGGCCGGGTGATCCGCCGGAATATTTAACGCTTCAAAATTATAATAGTCTTTTTCAATCAAAGGCCCGGTGCGCACACTGTAACCCAAGCGAGCCATGATAGATAAAATTTCATCAGTGACCAAAGTCACTGGATGCAAACGCCCCGTGGGCTGATCCACTCCCGGCAAAGTCATATCTAATTTTTCTTGCTGCAATTGTTGATTCAGCTCTTGGTATTTAAGACGACTTTCACTTTGGCTGTAGCTGTCTTCCAGTACAGATTTGACTTGATTGATTTTTTGACCAAAAGCCGGGCGATCTTCTTTAGCGATCGATCCCAGTTGCTTGGCCACTTCGGTGATCTGACCGTTTTTTCCTAAAAAATTCACCTTGGCATCGTAAAGATCTTTGCTGGTGGTGGCGGCGGTGAATTGTTCAAGACAAACCCGTTGCAGTTCATCCAATTGGCTTTGAAGATTTTGTAAATTTGACATAAGACCAAGAATATCGCTAAAGATTTTAGTCAATTCAAGTGTTTACAAAAGATATCTAAGACAAAGATGTTGTGCGTTAGTCACTTTCAGGGTAAATTTCTGCTTTTTCTATCCAGACAAAGGATTATATGGCGCACAAAAATGCTTCCAACGACAGCCCTTACAAACGTCGACAGCAACGAAACCCACAGCCCCTTGCTCAACCGACCAAAGAAGGCCTAAAAAAACCATTTTCAACTTCTGCAAAAGCACCAATAATTAATCCGGCGTCAGTGAGCCAACGTGGCATGCATAAAAAACCACCAGTGATTTTCGAGCTGCAAGAAGCAAACAACAGACTCTTTGATGTTTTTCACAATCATGATTTTAAAGTCGTCAATCATGAACAGCGCCTGCAGTTGGCCGATTTTTATCGCCTGTTGATGTTAGAACAAGAAAACAATAATTTCACCCGTCTTTTGACTTTAAAAGATATCGCTATCAAACATTTTATCGATAGCTTGCTGATCACCGAACACACAGACCTGCTGTTTCCCCTATTGGACATGGGCACGGGACCAGGGTTGCCGGGAATTCCCTTGAAGATTTTATTTCCAAAGCAAAAAATAATTTTGGCAGAGGGCGTGCAAAAACGGGTTGAGTTTTTAAAGAAAGTCCGTTCACACATGAGACTGAATAATTTGGATATTATTGGACGCAATATCAAAGAAGACTTCATGTACCCTGTTCAATCGGTCATCACCCGCGCGGTGGAAGACATCAGCAACACTTTACGCAATGTCCAGGGTTGCTTGCAAAAAGGCGGACATGTGGTTTTAATGAAGGGGCCCAATGTGGATCCTGAAATACATACTGCCCAACAAGAATGGTCGGCCCATTACAAACTGATAGAAAATAAAAAATACTTTTTACCTTCTACCCCTTATGAACGTCGTCTAGTGATTTTTGAAAAACGCTCGCAACCGGTTTATTTTGTCGATGAAATTTCGGAAATAAAATTGCTTTCAGACGAACTAAGTAATAGCGAAATTCAACGCTGGAAAACATATAAATAGGTTCTATTTATGGGCGCTAACTACTATAAAATCACTTCGCCACAAAATGAAAAATTCAAATCCTGGAAAAGCTTATCCAGCAGTTCCGGCATTAAACAGCACAATCAGTTTTTTTTAATGGGTGAAAAGCTGGTGCGTGAATTTTTATCGGATCCCGCATCAATGCAAATGAAGGGCTTAACCCTAATTGCCCAAATTGTTTCTGACCACAGTTTGATGTCCGTGCCTGAGGCCGTGCCCACCTACGAACTACCTACGGCCTTATTCAAAGAGTTGGATACTTTGGGTACACGTTTTAATTTGCTGCTGATTGAATTTGAAACTATTTCTTTATGGAATGACCATTTAGATGAAAAAAAAATCTTATTACCATTGGCATCTAAAAGTCCAGATCGCAGAACTGTCAGTCCTAAGATAGACTTGCGCCATAGTTTAAAAAATCTAGATGTGATTTGCCCTTTAGGCGACCCCCAAAATTTAGGGGCTTTAGTTCGATCCGCAGTGGCCTTCAATGCAAGATGTATTTTGCTGTTGCCTCAGGCCTGTCATCCTTATCATCCCAAAAGTATCAAAGCCTCTGCAGGGGCCGTGTTAGCAGCCACTTTTTACAAAATTTCCATCGAAGATCTATTTAAAATAAACTCATTGGGCGTAAGGATTTTGGCTTTAGATATGAATGAGCAAAATATCGATGACCTGCAAAAGCCTTTAGATTCTTCTGCCGGCCTAGCTTTGCTTGTCGGCGAAGAAGGTCCCGGCCTTGATTTTTTACCGGCTGATTTACCAGTGCAAAAAATCCGCATACCTATACAAAACACCGAGTCATTGAATGCTGTGGTGGCTGCCAGTATTGCCTTGTTTCAGTTGCAAAAAAGTTAGAGTCTGCAAAAAAACTTAAAGTCAAAGCCGCGGCCAGATCTTCAATTAAAAGCGTAAATCACACTGCCTTTTTGGATTCTTGGAATAATGTATTCAGCCACAACAGGATGTAAAGCCGGACAACCTTGGCTGCGCCCTAATAAAGTATTTTTTATTTTTATGCGCTTCCAATCAATATAACCATTGCGAAATAGGTTTGAAAAATCCAGTGCCCTTGATTGACCTTGCAATAAAGATCTTGTCACTGGGTCTAGATATTGTTTGCGGTTTTTACGAAACAAATTCATGGCGCAACTCAGACTGCTATTTTTGCTGCTCCCGGAACACTGCCCCCACTCTTGAGTCACGTAGCCAGCAGCATGCATAACCAGCCCCCGGCCATAGGCATTGCTGTTGGTTGAACTTAAACCCCGCAAGCGCAAAGCTGTGCTGTTAAAGTGCTGACTAAAATAAGTTTCATCGGTTAGAAAAATCCCTAAAGAAGAAGCATATGAACCGGATTGATTGGTGAATTTTTGGGCTATGCCATCATGATTCATATCAGAACCTGATCCATGCGCCACTTGAAATTTTTTATAAAGTCCGTTGCAAAGATTAAAAACAAACATGCGTTCTTCCACTGATGGCAATGAATAATCGATCAAAGTTAAATACTTTTGATTTTTAATTCTGTATTTATTGGCATCAAACCACAGGAAGGCCTGAACAAGTCGTTGCCTTGAAACTCCACTTAGTAGTGCAACATCCAAAAGTGAAACTTCTTCGCCTGAAGACTCGTCAACGATGACGGATCTTTGCAATAAAGAAATATCTTGCATAGCCTGGCAGCGCTGGGCTGGGCTGCTGAAGGCTTTAGCTTGCGGAATAGAAGTTATAACTAGTATAATTACAGCTATAGCAGAAAATAGTCTTTTAAAAATAGCATCCAGCCAATGATTTATTTTTTTACTAGCCCCCACAAATTCCCCCTTTTACACAGACCACTGGTGATCTTGAAAGAACAGTTACAATTTTTAGGCCAAAACAAAACCTGTTGATTCATGGTGGCCAGGCCTTGTATTGCTTTGCATGTCTATCTTTGTGTAAAAAAATCTGCGCCTTAAGAAAACTCTAACAAAAAATGGCATTGTGATTATCTTTTATTCACGATGAAAAAAAAATCTGTCAACAAAACAGACACTGAAATTATCTATTTTATTTTCAAAAAATATATTAGTTTGTTGCCCATGAATAAAATTAAAATTATGACCATTGTGTCCTTAAGCTTGTTGGTGCTTTCTTGTTCTTCAGATGATGGCAAAAAAATCGAAGATAAAAACCCCGAGCAAGGCAGTTGTGCTTTTGCCTATAATGAAGGGGAAGGTATTGACTTTACAAAGCTGCAAAAGCAGCAAATCACCACCACTGCTTTTTCTAAAAAATTCAACCAAGCCTGGCAAAAGGCTGTTTTGCATTCTTCAGCTGAAAAAACAGCGGAATTTATGTTAAAAACCAATTTGGATTTATATAAAACCCCAGCAACAGGCACTAAATCTTGTTTGATGCTGTCAGCCCTACAGCCTGTGATCGAAAATGATAAGCCGCTTTGGAGCAAATACACCCAAGATGATGGTGAAAAGTCTGGGGGATACGTTATGGGGCTTTACTTACCCAAGGAAGAACGCAAAGCCAATAAATCTTTAATACTGGTGCGTGAAGATGGGAATCGTTGGACTTTGGTGCATGAATTTATGCATCATCTTTTTTATCTGCAATTGGACAGTGATAAATCCAATACTGAAAAACTTAAGTTGGCTTTCACAGAACATATCAATCAACTTCAAGAACAGTATGATAGTGCAAAAGCTGAACCTGAAAATGCTGATTTCGAAAAGTTATCCAAAAAGTTATATAAGGTGACTCTGTTGGCGGATGATCTAATGAAACAGTATTTTTTAGAAGAAATGGCCATTGAATCCAATCTGCGTCAGCTTTATGACGCTGGGGAATTCAAATATGTGCCCACATCGTCTTACAACAATGGCAAGAGTTACATTTCTTCATCTGCAAGCAAAGCCATAGACACCTACAAAAGCATTCTTGCTTATAAGTCTGTCATAGAATTGCTAGCTGAAACGACCGACAAAGCACAAAACTTAAGTGCTTTAGAAGATATAAAAAATCTGGTCGATGCTAGATTGACAGAAATTGAAAATTTAAAACAAAAAAACACGAAAACAATTCAAAATACAGCAACTGAAAATAATGGCCAAGGCCAAAGTGGTCTGCATTCTGATTTTAAAACTCCCCACACGGAAGGCTGCAGCCATAGTCGTGAAATAGAAAATATTTTTACTCAGTTAAAACCTTTTTCACACTAAAGTTGATTTCTAGCAGTGTCCTGAAATAAATCTTTTCAAAAGCCATCTATATCGGTAGGCTTTGCAGTATGAGATTTATTTATGCATTGATTCTGACTTTATCTTTATCCAACACATTGGCCTTAGCTAAGAAAGAGAAAAAAAGTATGCAACCATCATCCATAGAAACAGCCACTTTGGCCGGGGGATGCTTTTGGGGCGTGGAAGAGATTTTAAGAAAAATCCCTGGGGTTGAAAAAATCACCGTGGGCTATACCGGCGGTAAAGCTAAAAACCCCAGCTATGAAGTTGTTAAAATAGGATCTTCGGGGCATGCCGAGGCCGTAGAAGTTGTTTTTGACCCCAAAAAACTAAGCTATGAGCAACTTTTAGGGTATTTTTTTCGTTTGCACGACCCTACCCAGCTGAATAAACAACAAAATGACGTCGGTACCCAGTACCGCTCAGCTATTTTTTATCACTCGCCCCTACAAAAGGAAACAGCTGAACAAGTCAGAGATCAGGTCGATAAGTCTGGTAAGTGGAAAAATAAAGTGGTTACAACCATAGTGCCTGCTGAAACTTTCTACAACGCCGAAGGCTATCATCAAGATTATCTGCAAAAAAACCCCGGTGGTTACATCTGTCACTTTGAAAGAAAGTTTGAAATTTAGTTCGAGAAGCGAAAACTTTATTTTTTTGGGATCGATTGAAGTTGGTTTTGGAGGCTCTCAAGTGATCCACTCACCTGGACCGTTTTTAGAGTATGAGTGGCTCCCGAGATAATTTGAATACCTGATTTTGGAACGCTAAAATATTCAGAAAGAATCTCAATTAGCTTTGCGTTGGCCTGACCGTTTTCTCGCGCAGCTTTAAAATATTACACGCATTGTACACAAGAGGAAGACACAGTTTTATATCAACAATCACGGCAACGCAGGTATTTGTAGCATTATCACCAATCATCAGAAAGAATTGTACTGAGTTACATTA
>JBMOJS010000172.1:0-6343 GCA_049315665.1 Pseudobdellovibrionaceae bacterium
TGGATAGCTAATATATGGCCCTGAAATCAAAAGTTGTGGGGAAACGTTAGCCGCTGCGGCAGACAAAAACAATTTCTTGGTTGCGGTCCCCATCATGTAAAAACTGAATCAGCTGTGGGCCCAATGTCATCAATTCGGCCCCTTGAATATGACCTAATTCAGCATTGAATTCATCTGGGCGTCGGACGTCAATGATTCTGACTTTTCCTAAGCTTTTTAAAATCTCTTCGGCTTGAACTTCAGGGATTCCATCATTTATTTGCGGCTGTAATATGTGACTCATGGGGGCCTCCAATAGAATATTTCAATATACTACTAAGTCTTTGTTTTCTGTCAAAATCTATTCTTTTATGCCAGAGTTTTATCTACCTAATAATACTTCACATCAGTCCATTCATGGGCTAAAAGAGGCCAGCTGAATTTTTTTAATAACTAGGGAGTTCCCATGCCATCGATTCCTGCCGCCCAGCATTTTACTTCTTCATCCAATTTAGAATCTATCTGCATTCAAAATGTTCAGATCTGGAATGCAGATGGAGTACAAAATAACAAAGATGTTTGGGTGCAAAAAGGAAAGGTCAGCAAAATTACTGAGCATGGGGCCATCAACCCTTCTGCGGGCGTCGTGGATATCCGTCTTATTATCAATGGGCAGGGCTTGGTTCTGATGCCGGCCGGTGTTGATGCCCAAGCCCACTTGCGTGTTCCGGGGCAAGCCCATAAAGAAACGGCGTGGACGGGGCTTTTTGCAGCGGTCAAAGGGGGCTATTCGGCTTTACTGACCATGCCTAATACCAATCCAGTGATTGATTCTGTTCAATCCCTACAAAAAGGCAAAGAAGAAATTTCAGCGGCTGAAGACTTCACGGGCGTCGAAGTGCTATGGTCAGCGGCTATGACTATGGGGCAAGATGGTAAAGAGTTGGTGGACTTGGTGGCTTTACACAAAGCCGGAGTTGTGGCCATCACCGATGATGGTAAGGGTGTAGAGTCCGATGACTTGATGTTAAAAGGCTTACAGATTTTGGAACAAATAGGAATTCCATTTTTGCAACATTCCGAAGTGCCAGGCCACGGGGGAGTGTTGGCTCCATCGGATTTTCAACGTAGCCATAATATTCCTGCTTACGATGAAGCCGCTGAAGTGGATATGTTGAAACGCGATCTGGATTTATTGAAAAAGGCCCCCAAGGCCAGATACCACCTGCTGCATGTATCATCAGCCAAATCATTACCCTTGATTGCCGAATCCAAAAAAGCAGGGTTTAAAACTACAGTTGAAGTCAGTCCCCATCATTTATTTTTTACTGTGGATGATATAACTGACGATAATAAATCTTTTAAAATGAATCCGCCCTTAAGAACCGCGCAGGATAAAGAAAAATTTATCACGGCTTTGCAAACGGGAGAAATTGATTTTGTGGCCACGGATCATGCTCCCCATGAAGAGTCTAAAAAATCGGTGGAATATCCACAAGCGGCCTTTGGAACTTTAGGCTTAGAAACTTGTCTGCCTGTCCTTTTAGATCTTTACCAAAAAAATCTTTTATCGGCGCAAAAGTTAGTGGACGTTTTTGCAACGGCTCCAGCAAAATTTTTGGGCGTGTCGGATCAACATGGGCAAATTGCAGAAGGAAGATCTTTCAAAGCTGTACTGCTGGATCCAAAAGCGGCATATCAAAAAGTCACAGAGAAAGACTTTGAAAGTTTATCAAAAAACAGCTGTTTTATTGGCAGTGATTTGCCCAGCCACGCCATTAAAAAAGTATTTCTGAATGAAAAAGTTTTTAGTTTGAAATAGGGCTGCTGAGATCTTGGTCCATCCTAAAACTCTTAAAGTCAAGGCGCTAGCCCCAAGGCCAAAACATAAGCGCAGCTAGTAGTGTAGGCCCCAGTGCTGCTAAAAAAAGTTTCATGGGGCTGATACCTTCACTTCCGAAAGAGGCATTCAAAATTCCATAACCTGCGGGATTGGGCGCATTGGCAATCACAGTAAGGCCACCACCGACCACCGCACCTGCAACCAAAGCATATTTAGTTAAATCGGATAAGCCATCCACTTGTGATCCTAAATAAGTCAATGCTGCATTGTCAGTGATGGCTGTTAAACCGATGGCCCCGAAATACAAGGGCAAAGTATCAAGCGCCGATAAAACAGGCTGCAGCCACCACTTTTGTGGTCCGCCTAAAATCACCAGTCCCCCTAAAAAAAAGCCCACCAATAAAGATTCTTTGAGTTTTAGTTCTTGCTGATATTCTTGTGTAACATTGACCAAGCCCAAGAAGAAAAGAAACAAGCCAATAAAAATAATGATGTGGTGGGAGGCAAGCACAATAAGGCCTAGAAAAAAAAGATGAATCATGTTCACCCACAAAGGCGTATTTTTGGTGGACGGATCTGTGGCAATATTAAAATTTCCATTCGCAGATTCAGCCTGCAGTTGCGCAAATTCTTTACGAAAAATAAACAAAGTTCCCAAATTAGAAAGCAGTATCGCTATCACGGCCTTCCAGCCAAAGTTCAATAGCATATGCATGGTATCCCAGTTCCATAAACTGGCTACCATCAACACGGGTGGTGCGGCGTAAGAAGTAAGGACTCCGCCAATAGAAATATTCACAAATAGTAAACCTAGGGTGGCATACTTTAAACGTTCTGAAATAGTATAATGGTAAAATCTTTTCAATAAAAGCAGGGCCGTAATGGTCATGGCTGCCGGTTCGGTAATTAGACTTCCCAACAAGGGACCAAGGGTTAAGGCAGAGAAATAAAAAGCCATTGTCGAAGGAAGGGGTAATATCTGACCGCATTTTACGATCAAATTTTCCGCGATATCTAAAATAGGTTTAGCTGAACAGCAAGCCATAATCACAAAAACAAATAATGGTTCGGTGAAGTTTCTAGTATCAAGATAGTTTTTTACAAAGTGACTTCCTTCACTAAGGGCGGCCACACATAAAAACCCCCCAGCCCACAGACCAAAAACAACTTCGACTTCACCCAACAGATGAAATAAATTTTCTGGGATAGAACCTTCTGGATATTTTTCAGCTTGGTGCTGAAATTTTTTAACTAAAAAAGTGTGCAACACAGCAAAACTGAAACAAACAGTAGCTAGGACTTCAAAAAAAGTGGGGGAATTGATTATCATAGTCGGATGTTAAAATTAAATGGCCTTGATCGCAATTAAAAACGGGACTTTTTAGGGTCCCGTTTTTACGTCCGTTGTGGATATTTTTCGCTTTGATTATGAACGACAACCTTGTTCACGGCAAAAGCGTGAATTGGATTGGCATTTATCCATGGCGCGTTCTTGAGCTCTACGGGCTCCGTAAGAAGCTGCGCGAAAATTTTCGCCGCGGCGATTTTGCGCATAGCAGGTCACAAGCTCACCACTGCGTCCCGGTTGACCAGGTCTGTTGGGGCGACCATAACGATTGCGACAACGATCGTTATTACCACGCTCGCGCTCACAATCATTGTGACGATTGTCCCAGGCAATGGCTGAAATAACTCCCATAATACCACCAAATACGGATCCTACTATACGTTCGCCATTGCGACTGACATAACTCAGTTCGACCATGTTGGACTCTTCAATGTCTTTGGGGTCGATGGCCGCAGCTTCAAAATCAATAACTGCCGTTTGATCTTCTACACTTTTTTCAACAGATTCATTCTTTACATCTTGATCTGGGTTGATACCTGTAGCGCCTGTGTTGGCCCAAGCTGATGCTGTAAGCAATGTTGCCATTACAATAGCTTGAAAATTCTTTTTCATAAAAACTCCTTGTTGGTTGTTGTTGTGCACGTTCCTTCGTCGCGAATACAACAAGCAATAACAAGGCCAAGTTTTTGGAGAGGCTTTTAAAAAAATCAGGAAAGCTGTTTCTTTTGAAAGCTAGCGCAAACTACTGCGCCGCCCAAGATGATGTACCAAACCGTCAGTATCCAAAGCAAAAATAAAGGAATGGCTGCAAAGCTTCCATAAATTTTACTATAATTAAAAAACTGACCTGACAGCCAAAAAAATCCTTTTTGGGCCACGTATAAGGATACGGCTGCGCCCGCAGAAACCCAAAGCGCAATGGAATTTTTGATTTTTTCAAGTGGAACAAATTTATAAATTAAAAATAATATAATAAATATTAAACTGGTGGTGGTGATAAACGCAGGGACAATACGTTTTACCAATTGTACTTGCTCTAAAGAAGATAAAACCACATAACCGGCTAAAACCAACGGAATGACTAAGACCAATAGCCAATAGACGAAAAATCTTTTGTACCAGGGGCGGGTGTTTTGTCGATTCGAAACCCGGTGAAAGCCCATTTCCATATCGTGCAAAAGTCGCAGTGAAGTAATAAATAAAAATATGGCCCCTGAAATTCCTAATTTTCCAGTATTCAAACTTTTCACTGCGCGAAGAATGACTTTAGGTACTGCGGCTCCGCCAGTTTCGCGGAAGTATTGCAAAAATAAAGCTTCGGCTTTGGGATAAAAAGCTTCAAGACCGCCAATGGACTGAAACAATGCCAGCACTACGGCAATAAAAGGAATCAGTGCAAGAGCTGTAGAAAATGACAACGAATAAGCCACCAAACGAATTTCACTATCACGCATCTGCTGACGGAGATTCATGAAACGCCTCGGGGTTGATGGTTAATGCCCAGCTTTTATAATTTTCATAGACGTCGCTGATCGGGCCTGGAGGACAGACAGGGCCTACATAGATGGTTATAGATCCAGGCTTTGCAAAAAAATTACCTTTGGGCCATAACTTCATATTGCCATCAATGTATAAAAATAAAATAGGAGTTTGGGTGCGTTCAGAAAAGGTGCTGACTCCGCGCTTGAATTCTTGCACTTTACCATCTTTGGATCTTGTGCCTTCAGGAAATATAATCAACCACATGCGGTCTAGCTGTGTTAGTAAAGACACGGTTAAATTCACGGCCTGTCCTTTGCGATCTTTGCGATCAAAGGGGATAGCGCCTAAGCAGTGCTGAGAAAAAAAAGTAAACAGAGGATTAGAAAAAAAATAATCTTTGGCCGCCGCGATATACAAATCCAACCAGTAGCGCCGGGGGATGGCCGCCGCGATAGAGGTGGCATCTAAGTGGCTGACATGATTACTGATGATTAATAATTTAGGATGTTTTTTATGGATTTCATGAAAGCTAGTTCCTTTCACTTTAAGACGAATGTAAAAGCGAAAGGCGATGTCTTGTAAAAAAATAGACCATAAAAAACGAAAAAAGATGCTGGTTAAATCAATATGTCTGGTGAACAAAGGAAGATGTTTTAGATAGGTGGGCAGTTGGGTCCACTGTTCGTTTTCATAATTCCAATCTTTCATAAAATATACAGCATCACAAAGTAGTAAATGGGGGCAACAAAAATCAATCGATCCATACGTTGCAAAAAGTCTCCGCGTCCTAAAATAAATGGTACTACAATTTTTACTCCGGCATCACGGCGAACCACAGTCATTACTAAGTCTCCCACAATGCCCCCAAAAGAGGCGATCAGGCCAGCCGTTAACCAATATCTATCCGACCCATCGGGGAGTAAAAAGCGCATAGTGCCTGCTAAAAACAAAGTTAAAATCACAGAGACTACGGTGCTGCCGAAAGTGCGACGATGATTGATGCGTGAGCAGATTTTGGTTTTGCCAAAATAGCGACTGGTGGCCAAGTTGGTATTATCACAGAACTCGGTCAGAATTATCAAATACATGACCTGATAGATTCCATTGGGTAATTTTAAGATCAAAGCGGTGTGCATAAAAGACCAGCCTAAAAATACAAAACCCAAAAGGGTCAGGCAAATATACTGAATCATTCGTTTGTAGTTATTGCGTAATAGTGGAACTAGACAGCTTAATCCTAAAACGATCATAGGCATTTGGTGATAAACGGTAGTTTGATTATAATAAGCGCAAACTCCCAAAGCTACAATTCCGGCATAGCAGATCAAAACAAAATAACTGCGGTGAAACATGCCTAAAATTTGAAAAAAGGCTTTGGCTCCTAGTAAGGCGATAACTGTTAATACAATAAAGGGCCAAGGCTCTTTAAGGCCCATTAAAATAAATAGGATCGGAGCCACCACCAACCAGCTTTTTATGCTGGCCCACGAGGCTACAAAGTAATAATTTTTTTGACGAAAAAAATAGACAATAATGCCAGCGGCAAAAATAATAGACAAAACAATCAAAGCTGTTTGTCGGTAAATCTCACTATCCCAGGTGTTGGACATTACAAAGGCTCACTTTCTAAGGCATCTCTATAGAATATTCTTTGATTTTTTTATACAGGGTCGAGCGTGAAACATTCAACA
>JBMOJS010000173.1:0-6330 GCA_049315665.1 Pseudobdellovibrionaceae bacterium
TTGGTTTGTTTGGGTATAACCATCCTACAAAGTGCGAGTAACGTGACTCATCGAGGCTGTTTATTCTAAATGGTTACAATTTGGGCCCAGTTGTATTTATCTTCGGCTCTGCCATATTGAATATCGGTTAATATTTGCGCCAGATTTTGTGAAAGCTCGCCAACCGCAGCATTATTGATATTTAAAACTTGGTCTCCGTAAGCCAAGGTGCCCACGGGGGCTATGCTGGCCGCGGTTCCAGAGCCAAAAACCTCTTTAAGGTGACCATTTTTGTAAGCCTCTAAAATTTCGTCCATTGCTAATGGCCGCTCTTCCACTTGCACACCTTGATTTTTTAATAAGTGAATAACAGAGTCCCTGGTAACCCCAGGTAAAATAGTGCCACCGAGTGCAGGGGTAATGACTTTATCTTTGATACGGAAAAAGACATTCATCGCGCCAACCTCTTCAACATACTTTTTGTCTTTTCCATCCAGCCATAAAACTTGTGAATAGCCTTGTTTTTGTGCCTCTTTGGCAGCCAGCAAACTGGCTGCGTAATTGCCACCGGTTTTAGCGGCGCCAATCCCGCCCGTAGCGGCCCGCGTGTATTTTTGTTCGACCCAAATTTTCACCGTACTGGTTTTATCACCAAAATAAGCCCCCACCGGCGAAGCAATAATGTAGAACAGATATTTTTGTGCCGGTTTAACCCCTAAAAAGCCTTCAGTGCCTATGAGCGTTGGGCGAATGTATAGAGCCGAGCCCGGCTCTGACGGAATCCATTTTTCATCCATTTTTACCAGCTCGTGCAAAGCTTGTATGAATGTATTTTGATCGGGGGCCTGCATACACAAGCGTTCTGCCCCAGACTGTAAACGTTGCCAGTTTTTATCGGGTCTAAATAAACGGATTTTATTATCCACGCCGCGAAAAGCTTTAAGTCCTTCAAACAAAGCCTGTCCATAATGAAGCACAGTGGCGCTGGGCTCTAAGGGCAATGGTCCATAGGGCACAATGCGTGCCGAATGCCAAGCATGGTCTTTATCGTAATCCAATAAATACATATGATCGCTGAACCATTCGCCGAAACCATATTTGCCTTTTTCAGGCTGTTGGCGTGGGTGGGTTGTTTGATTTTTTGTAATAGCTAGGGAACTCATAAGAACCTCTTTTTGCTTAAGAATTTGATAACCATACTCAACGCTGCTGCGACAATCAAGAATTTCATTGCATGATAGGCCAGACCTGGGTACCACAAAACATACATCTTTTGGAGTGATATTATGGCTATAGAAGATCGCGTTTGGCAGGTGCATAAATTTGGCGGAACTAGTGTTTATGACAGCGAGTGTATTCGCTCGGTCGCACGAATTATAAAAAATTACGAAGCATCGGGCCATAGCATTGGAGTTGTGGTTTCTGCAATGAAGGGTGTTACCGACGACTTAATAAAAACTGTAAGCTTGGCGCAGCAGAAAAACTTAGCCGAATCATTACTGCTATTGCAAAAGATAAAAGATCGTCATGAAAAAACCATTGGCGAGCTGTTGCCCTCAGCTCAATCAAAAAGCCTGTTTGATAAAATTTCCCCTGACTTTGAATCTTTAAAAACACTTTTACAAAGTGTAGCTATATGTGGTTCTGCCAGTGAGTTGATTTTTGAATTTGTATCGGGTCATGGCGAAGTGTGGACGGCGCAAATCATTTCTGCTTACTTTTTAGAAGCGGGTTTGGATGCAGACTGGTGGGATGCTAGAAATATTCTAGTGGTGGATCCGCAAAAGGCTATTGTTGAAGTGGATTGGGTTAAATCTGCCGCAAAAATAAAAACACACTTGCAGCAGTTGAAACATAAACATGTAGTGATTACAGGTTTTGTTGCCTCAACTCACGAAAATGTTCCCACCACCTTAAAGCGCAATGGCAGTGATTATTCAGGATCTATTTTTGGCTCACTTTTAGAAGCCAAAGAAATCACCATCTGGTCCGATGTGGATGGGGTTTTAAGTGCTGATCCACGCCTGGTTCCCGAAGCTATTTCTTTGGATGAGCTTTCTTACGATGAAGTGACAGAGCTGGCTTATTTTGGCGCGCGGATTGTGCACCCAGCAACAATGGCTCCAGTCATAAAAAAAAATATTCCTATATGGATCAAAAACACTTTTAGACCCGAAGCCCGCGGAACTTTGATTCATAAAACCAGTTCTTCAGCACGGCCCGTAAAAGGCTTTTCGGCCATTGATGGTGTGGCATTGATCAGTGTCGAATGGGGTGGTTTGATTGGTGTTCCTGGCAGCAGCGAAAGATTATTTGCTTCACTTAGATCCGTCGGTGTTTCGGTGATTTTGATTTCACAAAGCAGCTCTGAAATGTCGATCTGTTTTGCCGTTAATCAAGAAGATGCCAAGATTGCTAAAGAAGCCGTAGAAAAAACATTTTATTCAGAAATTCACCACGGCCTGGTGCAAAAAGTGGATGTCAGTTTGGATTGCGGAATTCTTGCTGTAGTTGGCGATCATATGGCTTTTCACCCTGGTGTAGCAGGAAGATTTTTTCAAGCTTTGGGGCAGGCGGGGATCAATATTCGCGCCATTGCCCAGGGTTCATCCGAAAGAAATATTTCAGCAGTGATCGATCAAAAAGACACCGTCCGTGCATTACGTACTGTGCATGGGGCTTTTTATTTATCTAATCAAGCCATCACTGTGGGAATTATTGGTACAGGACTGATTGGTAAAGAGTTTTTATCCCAGCTGCAAGAACAGCTGCTTTTTTTGCGCAAAGAGCGCAATATTGATTTGCGAATTTTGGGCATCACAAACTCTAAAAAAATGCTGCTTTCTGAAAAAGAAGTAGACTTGCCACATTGGGAAGAACAGTTAGAGAAATCTGAAGCTGCAGATTTAGAAAAATTCACTCAGCATCTTTTGACCAGTCAATTCCCGCACACTTTGTTAGTAGATATGACTGCTAGTAGTGAAGTGCCGAAGCATTACACTCGCTGGTTGAGTCAAGGAATGAGCATTATTACTCCGAATAAAAAAGCCAACACTGGTTCTATGGATCAGTATAAAGAAATTCGTCAGATTGCCCGCAAAAAAAATAAGTACTTTTTGTACTCAACCAATGTGGGTGCGGGTCTGCCAGTGATTCAAACTTTGCGAGATCTATTGCAAACCGGGGATCATTTTATACAAATTGAAGGCATCTTTAGCGGCACACTGTCTTATATTTTTAACAATTATTCTTCTGAAAAAGCCTTTTCCCAAGTAGTGAAAGAAGCCCGTCTATTGGGCTATACTGAGCCTGACCCTCGGGATGATTTATCAGGCATGGATGTGGCCCGTAAATTGGTTATCTTGGCCCGCGAATTAGGTTGGGAGCTAGAACTGTCCCAGGTTAAATTAGAAAGCCTGGTGCCCGAGGCTTTGCGCACGGGCTCGGCAGAAGATTATTTACGCCGTTTACCAGAGTTTGATTTGCAAATGTCAGCCTTGGTGCAATCCGCAGAAAAAAACAATGAAGTGCTTCGTTATGTTGGCACTATCAATGAAGCTGGGCAGGCTTCGGTGTGTTTACAAAAATATCCAAAAACTCACGCTTTTGCCAGAATTAACGGCAGTGATAATATAGTGGCTTTTAGAACCAAACGCTATGACAAACAATCTTTGGTTATACAGGGCCCAGGGGCTGGTCCCGCGGTTACGGCAGCAGGTGTATTTGCAGATATTTTGCGCTATGCCACTTATCTAGGAGCTTTACCATGATAGAAAAATCAGCCTCAGCTTTTGCTCCCGCTTCTGTGGCTAATGTGGCCGTGGGTTTTGATATCATGGGCTTTTCATTTCCAAAATTGGGCGATATTGCCCATGTCAGTGCTTCTGTAAGGGCAGAGAACGACACTTCAAGCCCCGTTCAAATCACTAAAATTATTGGGCTAGAAGGTCTATCCTTAGATCCTAAAAAAAACACGGCCACTGCCGGACTGTTAGCTTTGCAAAAAGATCATGCCCCAGGTTTAAATTTTAAAGTGAGTATTGAAAAAGGGATTCCCTTGTGTTCGGGCTTGGGTGGCTCTGCCGCCTCTGCCGTTGCTGCCTTGGTTGCTGCCAATGAGTTGCTAGATAAACCTTTAAGTAAACAAGATCTTTTGCCTTACACTGTGATTGGTGAATCAGTGGCCAGTGGATCTTTTCATGCGGATAATGTGGCGCCGTCTTTATTTGGCGGTTTAATACTTCTTGGGCCACGCAGTAAAAAAAACCAGACTCCGATCATAGCGCTTAACTTTCCACAAAATTTGTTTATTGTTATTGCTTATCCAAATGGGTTGCAAGTGGCCACACAGGCGGCAAGAGCAAGTCTTAAGCCGACAATCACTTTGAAAGAGCATACAACACATAATGCAAAATTGGCGGCTTTTATTTTGGGCTGTGAAAGATCTGATTTTGAGTTGATTCAAAGTGGTATGCAAGATTTAATCATTGAACCACAACGTCAGCATTTGATCGCGGGCTTTGCTAAAGTCAAAGAAGAAGCCCTGCAGCTGGGTGCCTTAGGATTTTCCATCTCTGGATCTGGACCCACCGTGTTTGCTTGGACAAAAAGTGAAGATACAGCGCAAAAAATCTGTGCGGCCATAGAAAAAACTTGGCCTGAGGCTTCTGAGCATAAAGTGAAAAGTGTGCAAACATGGGTGTCCAGTTTACAGCATCAAGGGGCTTATAAATTATGAAATATGTCAGTACTAGGGGGGACTCTACAGCCTTGTCTTTTTCTGAAGCTATAGAAAGTGGGTTAGCCCCAGATGGCGGACTTTATGTTCCTTTGACCTTTCCGCGCTTCACAAAAAAACAAATCGATGATTTTTTGCTAAATACAAAATCTACACCTGGTGATTTTATACAAGAAGATTTTGTTCGCTTTTCAGCAGAAGTTTTAAAACCCTTTGCTGAAGGGGATCCCCTAGAAGGAGTTTTAGAAAAAATTTGTGAGCTTAGTTTTAAATTCCCAATTCCGCTGAAATCCTTGAATACTGATACTGCTGTTTTGGAATTGTTTCATGGGCCCACTTGTGCATTCAAAGATGTTGGAGCTCAATTTTTAGCCAACACTTTAAGCTTTATTCCAAATACAAAACCGCGCTTGGTGTTAGTGGCGACATCTGGTGACACCGGTGGCGCTGTTGCCGCTGCATTTTGGCAAAAAAAAGGATTTGAAGTTATCATTTTATTTCCTAAAGGCCGGATTGCCAAAAGACAGCAGCAGCAATTGACCTGCTGGGGAAATAACGTCAAGTCTTTGGCCGTTAGCGGCAGTTTTGATGACTGTCAAAAATTAGTGAAAGAAATTTTAAATAAAAATGTCGAGGATAAATACAAACCCGCTTTAGAACAGTTTCTGTCTGGTAGGCAGTTAACCAGTGCCAACAGTATAAACTTGGGTCGTTTACTGCCACAAATGCTGTACTATGCTTACTCTAGCTTACAATATCTTAAATCTTGTGGACGCCAAGTGGGGTTTATAATTCCAAGTGGAAATTTAGGACATGCCATGGCCTGTACTTGGGCGAAGGAACTTGGTTTTCCAATTTGTGACATTATACTAGCACACAATGCCAATCACAGCATGGTGGACTATTTTACCACGGGTAAATACTCCCCAAGTCCTACAGTATCCACTTTGGCTAATGCCATGGACGTGGGAAACCCCAGTAATGCTGAAAGACTTTTGAATTTTAAATCTTACGAAGAATTAAAAACATTTATAAGCGCAATTTCAGTTTCAGATGTGCAAATACAACAAACCATTGCTGAAGGTTTGGACCGCTGGCATGAAGTATGGTGTCCACATACAGCTTGTGCTGTTAATGTCAGACAGCATTTAAGCAAAGGGGACTGGATCATTGTGGCTACGGCCCACCCCGCAAAATTTGAAACTGTAGTTGAGCCATTGATACGCAAATCTTTAGATGTTCCCGATCAATTGCAGCAGCTATTATTTAAGCCATCTAAATACACAAGCATCCAGCCTGATATCGAAAGTTTTTTAAAATCTTTGTAAAAGCCTAAATCATTTTAAAAAATGAAATGTAGCAAATGCAATAGATATTCATAAGTGCATTGGATAGCAGCTAAGCCTGACCTTTGAGCATAGGTAGTGATACTTAAATATTATTCTATTTTTATTATATGACATAACAAATTGGTAATGAAGCAGTGCTTTTTTTACAACTCTTTGCGAATTGCTGATTGTCTTTGCAGCTAATTCGCTGTTTAGTTATTTGCGGTTAATAAAACTTAACAGAAAAATAACATAATTCTTTAAATAAAGAGGGTTCATGATATT
>JBMOJS010000174.1:0-6318 GCA_049315665.1 Pseudobdellovibrionaceae bacterium
TATTCTTCAAGTTTTTGATGCAAATCATTTAAATCTTTTTCAGAAGATAAACAAAGCTTCCCCAACACAAGGTGAAGTTACTAAGTGGACGGAAGACCCTGACAACAACAACTACCGCTATATGCATCGGTCAAGTGTACTATATGGTACATATTCACTGTATGAGCAAACATCTTTCAACAACAATCCCGATCTACATTTGGCAACGATTGCCTCTAGTCCAGAGTTGTTACCTTATGATGTGGCAAAGAAAATTTCAGAATTGCCCCTGGAGACTGCAAATTTTTTAACAGGAGGTGGTGCAAGCCAATACACCATGTCTTCACCAAAAATGAGGGTACCAATGATAGGCACAGAGGAAACAGATTTTAGTGCCGCGGGTACTTATCTATTTAGATATAGTGTATGGCCTAAAATGGCATGGCCTAAGATTAAGTATAATTTTCATACGCTGGATTTATATACAGTAGCTATAGCTGCAAACAATGTCAGCGCTGATGGCAAACAAAGTTTATTTGTACTACCTACAGTCATTACAGTTAATGGGACAAAAGAATATAGTTCCGCTATCATTGGACGATTGCCATACTTTACTTTTAAACTTAATGAATCAACAGCTTTTAACCAAATGCGCAATGACAAAGAGATAGAGCGCGCCACTGTTCAAAACCTAAAATTAGTTAAATCTGAATCACAGATTCAATGGAAACAGCTGTACAACAACATGAACACAGAGTTAACTACTGATGCAAACCAAGTCGCCCGCTGCTTGCTGGCCGAGGTACAAAAATAAATCCCCATGCAAACTTTATGGAATAAAATCTTCCCATTATTTCTCCCCATCCTGCTGCTCCCCCAAGCAGGTTGGGGTTTTTTGCCTTTTGCAGGTCCTCAGGTATGTAGCGGCTTGCCAGAAGTTCAAAGTTTGCTACAGGTTTTGCAACAGCTTCCCAACTTGTATGAACCCACTGTCAGTAAAAACATCACCATTCAACAAATGAATGTATATGACAAACAAGTCTATTTGGCTTTGGATCAAACAGCCCAAAATATTTATAGATCTTACCGCCAGACAAAAAATTCGGTAGGGGCATGGACTTTAAAAAAATCTGAACAACTAAGCCAATGCCTAGCCACCTGGGAAGACCGTGACAAATTGGACTATGCCATGCAGGCGGTGTTTAAAGAACAGACCTTGTTGGAATTCAAAAACACTCGTTCGCCATTATTGCAAAAATTTGCACAGCAAATACAAACCCAAGGGACAGAACTGACCCGTGTTTTTGGTCATGTTCACGACCCTTCGCCCACTGGCGGCAAAGGTGGATTTCATCGTGGGCAAAGATCTTTGTTTTTGGATTTTTCAAAAATTCCACCCAATGAATGGCTGCTGATTTTTGCCCATGAATACTTTCACGCCACCGATCAAGTGCTGATGCAAGCCATTCCGATTTATTCCGATGAAGCTACTGTTAATAAAATCATTGATCTAACGAAAAAATATCAAAAGTATTCTGAGCTGTCTGAAGACGATAAAAAAATTCTGCGCCCCTGGATAAAGGCCGCATTGGACCGAGGTTTGTTTGCCGAAATCCGCGCCTGGGTGGGCACCGTGCTGGTGTATCAAGAGCTTTTGCAGGAAAACAAAATTCAACCGATGGATTGGATGGAAAGATTTTACAACCAAGCTTCCACCAAAAACGGTCACCACCGCTGGAGCGAAAAACAAATTCAATTGGAAGTCATTCGCTTTTTAAGCCCCCGCTTCACCGACCCCACCGAAGGTATTTTTTCTTTACCCCTGACTCAAGACAGCTTGCGCGCTTTACGCAAAGAATTTTTAGGAATTGGGAGATAATCAACCAGTATTCTATTGATCATCATATCAGACCCAATAGATTTTATATAAAACCTAAAGATTTATTAAAGTTATTGACTATAACAACCGATATTATATAATAGAATTTGTTATGAAAAAACAACCAAAGACGAGTGACTTAGGGCAAGATATAATTGCTTCGCTTAAAGAAGGTCTTCAGCACGCGCAAGGAAAGATCGAGCTTCGATCTAGCACTATTTCCCTGCCCGATGAGCCACCAAAAATGTCAAAAAAGTTGGTCAAAGATATCCGAAAAGAACTCAACGTTTCACAAGCTGTTTTAGCCAGGTATATTGGCGTGTCAGCATCTGTGGTTCGGGCTTGGGAACAGGGGCAATCAAAACCCAATGGTTCTGCATCAAGACTTCTTCAGATTGCAGCGGCTCAGCCGAAAGCATTTCTAATGATGGTATCTATTCTTGGGCGAAAAGAAGAAAAAGCCTATTTTCGCGGACTTGAATCGGTGTTTTTAAAAAAAATAACTTACTGATATTTTCAAGACAGCATGCGCGCTTTACGAAAAGAATTTTTACGAATTGGGTGATAAAAAAATTGCTATAAAATGATTACAAAAATAAAATGAATTATGAGTGGAAAAAGCACTTCGAAAGCTGAAATTTTGAATGTTTCTAAATTTGGTGTTTGGATGCTTGTGATGGAACATGAATATTTTTTAAATTTCAATGATTTTCCTTGGTTTGCACATGCTTCTATCAACGAGATTTACAACTTTGAACTACTGCATGGTCGACATCTTTATTGGCCAGAATTGGATATTGACCTTGCATTGGACTCACTATCTGATCCTGCAAAATTCCCAGTGAAATCAAAAAGAAAAATAAAACCGTTGGTTCGCCTGCACAAATGATCTGGCTACCTACTGTGTCTGTCCTGGGTTCCAGCTAGAAGTTACGCTGCGGCAAGGGTAGGTGTCTGGTTTCAGATGGCAGTGATGTCGCGCCCCCAGTGCCATCTGAAACCCAAATACGTGCTGTATTCTTTGTTCATATCTTTAGCCGTAAGAATATGGTTAAATGGACCGGTACCGCGAGCAATATAATAAAAAATAGTGGTATTACTTAGTATAACTGTATATAATCTGAATAGGAGGCTGCATGCGCACTACAAAAGTTATAGCATTTTCCGTCCCCCCGGAATTTGAGCTTGAAATTCAAAAACATGCAAAGGCTGAAGACAGAACAATCAGTGAATATTTGCGCGAAGCAGTTCGTAAATACATGAACATTAGTGCTTTTGAAAGAACACAAAAAGTTATTTCAAAGCGACTTAAAAAAAAAGGTGTTAAACCTTCTGTTGTTGAAGATGTACTTTCTACTTTACGTAAACGAAGCTAAGCCGATATGATTCGTGCTGTTATTGATACCAATATTACAGTTTCAGCGCTATTGTTTGGAGGCTTACCGCTGACGATTGTAAAGGCGGCTTTAGCTAAAAAATTTACTTGGGTTACTTCGCCTTTTTTAATTGAAGAATCTGAGCGCGTCCTTAGTTCTAACAAATTTGGCCTGACTTCTAACGAAATTAAAACTTTAACTTTACCAATTTTTTCTGTGGCAGAAATTGTAATTCCACAACAGTCTATCAATATCATTCCAAGATGTCCTGCAGACAATCATGTTTTAGAGTGTGCAGTTGAGGGTAAAAGCAATTTTATTGTTACCGGCGACAGACGTGACCTGCTTGTGCTGGAACAATTTAAGGGTATCGGCATTATCACTGCGCGTAAGTTTTTAAATCAAATGGCATAACAAAAATTCAGTAGTTTTAATCAGATCGCACCAAGCCGTACCATGGCTAATTCATTTTTTTTGATTTGCTTCTTGTATCAACGGCGAAAGTTTTCGAAGTCCAAGCATGTGCCGCACAGGCCCCGCCCCATCGATCACTGGCAAATCATGCAGCAGCTGACTACGAATGCCATCAGCCAATGGAATTTGCTCTGTCGTACAATAAAAATGAATATGATAGCCCTGTATCTTCAATTCTATTTGATCTTTAAAACTTCACGATAGGAGGATCGGTAATACCATCCCAAAATCAAGTGAATGATCAGCAGCAAAACTTGAATATACATTCCTTCAGGAGCCAAAAAGGCATGAAATAGAAAAATATTTAAGGTCACCGGGGCCAGAACCACTAAAGCCAAGGGCACAAACATGCCAGTCAATAAAGCCAAGCCGCCAACCACTTCAACGGCTTTCACCATGGTGAAAAAATAACCGGTGTTGATCATAGCCGTGGCAAAATCACCTGAGGGCCCAGTCAGTGGTGGAGCCGGAATAAAATGTAAAAATCCATTCAAACCAAAAACAAAATAAATCAATCCTAAAAACAATCTGAGCCCAGTTTGTATGTGCTTCATTATAAACTCCTTTTGTATTCAATGAAAACTCATTCTGGTGATATTGGCAACACTCTAAGCCATGGATAAATCTGATGACTTTTTGCGCCAACCGCATTTACCGCAGCTGACCTTGTATGTGTTTTTCTATCAATGTTAAACACGGGTGTGATTTTCCATGAAGGGAGTTTTATGAAATTAGGATTTTTGATCAGCAGTTTTATTTTAATGGCGCAGGTGTCTTGGGCCAACTGCATCCAAATGCAAGAAAAATACGCCTCGGGTTTGTTGTGCAATGGTAATAGTGTTTATGTGGTCGACAATCAAGGCCAGCCACGCAAGGGACAAGCTCAAAATATCAAAGATCAGCAAATCACTGTTTACTTCAACACCGATGGCAGCAGATCTTCTGTCGTGCGTTCCCCCAGTGAAGTTTCCAGGGACGTGGGCTGCGTAAGCAATGTCTGTCCTGGTCAAGAAGTGATCCTTCAAGATGCACAAAAACAGTATCAACAAGGGCGAGTGCAAAGCGGCTTTGCCAACGGTCAATTGTTGATTGAATATAAAAATTCTGCCAATCAAAAATCAGAGATTTTTTTAAACAAAGAGCAAATTCTAAATAAGGTTTGGAGTCAGAATGACCTTAACAACGGCCAAACTGTTTACTTTCAAAAAACAGACACCACGGGGGCCATCGGTTCGATTCAACTTTTGACATCCAGTGTGGCTTTGATTCGTTACTATGAACAGGGTGTGTCTTATCAAGTTTTCCGCAACCTTAAAGATATCTTTAAAGAAATCCCCTGCATTCAATGGGCCTGTCAAAACAATACGGTGGATTTCAGAGGCCAAAACGGAGAGGTTTTGCAAGGTCGAATCAAAAACTTATTTTCTAACAACAAAGTACTTATTTCTTATTTTAAAAATGGTACTTCTTACGAGGTCTGGAAAGACTTTTCGCAAGTGGCCCGAGCAGGGGCAACAACACCAAGCAATGGCATGAGCGCCGAACAGGTTCTTGCCGCCCAATTGAAATTGATCGCCCAATTCCCGGTGGTTATTTATATCAACAAAGCCAACCGAGGCCCCTACTCACAAAATATTTTGGTTTTTGAAAATCGTCGTCTGATTTTTCGTGATAAAGTTTCTACTGGGCGTGAAAATTTAGAACACCCACCGGGTAAAGATGCCAACGGCAACTCATTGCCTTCTTATTACTCCAGTACCCCCACAGGTTTTTTTACACCCACTTGGCTATCTAAAGACCATCAATCCAATCAATGGGATTCCCATATGCCCTATGCCATCTTTTTTAAAGACGGATTTGCCATGCATCAAAGCTATTCTGATGGAGCCCTGGGGCGTCGTGGATCTGGTGGTTGCGTGCGCATGAGTTCAAAACTGTCACCACAGTTGTTTGACTTGGTTGAAAAGTATGGGCAAAAACAAATCCCACAGTTTTCTGAAGAAGGTTTTCTAAAAAGCAATGGATCAGGGGCGGCCTTATGGCGCTCGGCTTTGGGATACAAAGTTTTAATTATCGTCGAAGACAATGCCACAGCAAATCCAGATATTATTACAGCTTTGTTAAGGTAGAAGAGTCGCTTGAGGGCCCTATCATTGCAAAATACCCTGCGCCAGCTGAAACACCTTTTCAGCAGTGATGTTTTTCATGCAAGCATGAGTGCCTAAGGGACATTGGCGATGGCCATGGGGTCCGCAAGGCCGACAAGCAAGCCCACTGTCCTGCATAATAAAAGTTTGATTTTGCCAAGGGCGATAACCAAATTCAATCACTGTGGGGCCAAATAAGCTGATCACTGGAACATCACAAGCACTGGCTAAATGTGAAGGCGCACTGTCATTAGCAATGACCAAATCCGCTTGAGCGATGATTTGTGCAGACTCGAACACACTGGTTTTACCCGCCAGACAATAGGCCCCCGATTGATAAGCGATGCGCTGACAGAGTTCTATTTCAGTGCCAGCGCCTAAAATATAAACATTTGTTGTTTTAAATAACTTTTGCGCCACTTGAACAAAACCCTCTTCCGTCCACTGCTTGGTGGCCCATACA
>JBMOJS010000175.1:0-6305 GCA_049315665.1 Pseudobdellovibrionaceae bacterium
TTGAATAAAATAAAAATCATAAAGGCTGGCAGCGCCGCTGAGTGGATCATTGCTAAGTAACCCATCCCCCGCTTTTAATTTAAAATAGCGAGTGGCGGTTTTAAGAAGATTTTGTGAACAGACAATATGGGCATTGTCTTGCTTAGCAGCTAACAATTGATTGTCGGCAGAAAATAAGGACACTTCCGATGGTATATAGTGTTCTAAAAACCAGTTTAAATCAGCACAAAATTCATTCATTGCAAAGATGTTCCTATGCTTGAACAGGGCCCCAATATATTTAACTTGTCGTTTTGCTTCAACTGTGAAAGTTCAAAGTTCAACCGATGCAAGCTATTGTCATAAATCATTTTGAACACATCCTGTCCTGAATTTTTTGGTGAATGACTGCTGGCCCTACTTAAAGAAGTAAAAAAATTATCCAGCTTGCTTTCTGCCGCCGGTGTTCGTCGATCACTAAAGCTTTCAATTTGCAGTTCTGGATGAAGTTTTAAAAATACATCCAACCATAATATTTTTTGCCCCAATCCCCAAATAAAAGGACCTGGTTCAAAGCCCTCGGGCTTTTTTTCAAATTGCAGTTGTTTGCTATAGCCCAAATCCAAAGGGCTAGTTCCCTGCAGGTGCAAAAAGTGAAAGGCCGGTGTCTTTAAGTGGATCACTCCCCAAGGGCTTAGCCAGGAAAAAGAAGAGTTTTGGTAGGGCCTAGAGGCGATCCAAATAAAACGTTCTAATCCTGCATAAAAAGTGTCTTGATTCGTTGGGCTTTGGCTTTGTAAATCTTGTAGAAAAGAAAAGCAGCGGTCCAAAATAGAGTTATTTTCTAAAAGATCCTCTGTTTTATCGTTGACGTTTTTACCAAAAAAAATGACCTGTTCTGTAGAAAAAGGCTCTAACACAGATTGAATTTCTTGCTTCAGTTCTTTGAAGGTTTTTGACAGACCTGCGTTGATGGCGTTTTTGCGCCAGGAATGCAAATCACTGGATTCTGGTGTAAAAACCTCAAAATTTTCATTCAATAGAATTTGTTTCACTTGATCTAAGTGTGTGGGGTTTTTTTCAAAATGAATCAGGTTCAGACAGACTCTTTCAACCTCTCGCTTTTTAAGTGCAGCAATAATGGGCTCAAGACTGATTGGGTTGAATGGCTGATGTATGTGGCCGTCCCAAGATATTCTTTCTTCAAGGGCAAAAACCAAATCTGGATTAGAAACTTTATAAGTGGGGTTGCTGTCTTCAAATTCCATCCAGTTTTCCCAACCGGCTGTGACGATTTGGGCTACCGATCCACCCAATCTTAAATGCAAAGGACGTAAAAAATAATTTCCAGCAACTTGAACCTGTTGCAAGTTGTCTACGCCTTGGGATTTTAAAAACTCGGGCAGGGCCGTTTTTAAAGGTTCTTTTTGTAAAAAAATACGTTTAAAAGCCTTAGGGCTTAAGTTTTTTTTGTTGGATTTGGATTGTTCTTGCGACAATTCTAATTCTGCAAAGTATTCGCCGTGGAAGATTTTCAAGTTCATAGATTAGGCCTAATCTGATCGAAGTCTCTTGAATGTGCAAATGGTTTTTGCTAAACCTGTAAATGAACAAAGCCAAATGGAGAATTATGGGAATGGTCATTACAATCGATGGGCCTGCGGCCTCTGGAAAGTCCTCTGTTAGTCGTGAACTTGCTCGTCGTTTAGGCTGGCGTTGGGTCTCGACGGGGGCTTTTTACCGCGGTCTGGCTTATGTGGCTTTGCAAAAAAAAATTGATTTAGAAGATGATCATGCCTTGGAAGTTTTAGCTCAGTCATCTATTTGGTCGGTGCAAATGTCTGATGAAAAAACAGTGGTTTTATTTGATGGGAACGATGTCACAGAAGACATCGGTCAAGAGGCCGTTGGAAGTTGTGCTTCGAAAATCAGTCAGTTTCCCAAAGTTAGACAGGCTTTATTGGATTTGCAACGCCACTGCAGTGATGGCCCCTTGGGTTTGATCGCTGAAGGGCGAGATTGCGGAACGGTGGTCTTTCCCCAAGCTCCAGTAAAGGTATTTTTAACCGCTTCTAGTGAACTAAGGGCGGCCCGTCGAGCTGCCGAACAAGGCTTGGATGCGGCCCAAACCATTGAAGCGCAAAAATTGCGTGACCAACAAGACAGCACCAGGGCCGTGGCCCCCATGCAAGTGGCCGATCAAGCCTTGGTTGTAGACACCAGTGCCTTGGATTTTCATGGAGTGGTGTCTCAGGTTGAGAATCATATAAAAAAATCTCTGAATCTGTAACTTTTGTCGGTTTGGAGTGTTTACTCTTTGTAGGCACCCTAAACCATTAACGAAAGTAGGATCATTATGAGATTAAAACAAACTGTATTATTAATACCCGCTGTATTATCACTTTTAGCTTGTGGTAAAAAAGCTTCTACTACAGATGATGCTCAGACAAGTGCACTGACTGTGGATAGCACCGAGGCTGTGGTAGAAAGTGGAATCACAGCCGTCAGCGGCATTATGGATGAGTCTTCAGGCTCATCCTTTGCTTCAAATAGTAACTCGATGAATAAATATCAATTGGTTATGGGTTTACTTAACCCATCCGCACAAGCAGCAAGTTGTTCGCGTCCATATTATGCAAGTTGCAATTCGTCAGCAAGAACAGAATCCTATTCTAGTTGTACAATTTCAGGAACAAGTCGTACTTTGACTGGTTCTGCTTCATTGAGCTATTCAAATTCCAGCTGCTTACTGACTTCAAATGGAGACACAGTAACCAGAACCTATGACTTGAGCATTGTAGGGCCAAGAGGTGGCACCGTTACCAACGCCAGCTCTACATCTTCTGATTATACAGGAGCAAGTTACGGTGGAGGAGGGCGTTTAACCAAAACGGCCAGCGGTTATGATTTAGATATTTTGGGCAAACATAAAAGTCTAACATACAACTCTAAAAGTATTTTTAATATATCAATAAGAACACTGTCTACTATGCAAGTGACTGGGGGCTTAAGCAGATCCTCAAGAACCTTGAATGGTGGACAACTGCAAATCAATCATAATTTAGCTAAATTCACTGCGACCATTGTGCCCACAAATTTACAATATTCGAATACTTGCTGTCATCCTATATCCGGATCATTGGCTTTAACATATTCAGGAAGTAAAACCGGAAGTGCTACAATCACATTTTCATCTAGCTGTGGTGTGGCAAGTAAAACAGAAAATGGACAAAGTTCCCAAGTTGAGCTGAGCTACTGTGAATAATGAGTAATGAAGAGGATTTATTTTTAATACAGAAAATTTCTGTTGGGGATTCAAAAGCATTTGAATCCCTTTTGTCTAAGTACAAAACCTCAGTTTTTGGATTGTGTCGACGTTTGCTAGGAGAAAAATCTATGGCAGAAGATCTTACGCAAGAAACATGGATTAAAGTGGTTGAAAGCTCTGCTCAATATAGACCGACGGGATCGGTTCAATCTTGGATTTTAACTATAAGTAGAAATTTATGTTTAAATCATATGCGTAAATCTTCTTGGGAAGAATTAACAAACGAAGAGGGTTCTTTGGATCCAGAGGACCCTACAGAGTCTTTAGAGCAGTTATTGATATCCGAGCAAAATCAACAGGCTTTAAAGTTGGCCTTTGATAATTTGCCGCCCCAACAACGTGCGGCCCTGGTTTTGCGCTTAAGTGCCGATTTATCTTACGCTCAAATAGCTACTGAAATGCAAGTTTCAGTGGACAGTGTAAAGGTGTTAATCCATCGTGGCAAATTGCACTTACAAAAGACATTAGGGGTTCGCATTCATGAGTGATACTTTAAAGGATTCCTTTTTTTCTGAAGACGTATCTGATGTGCAAATGCAAAATATTCTTCTTGCAGTAAAACCCGCTTTAGAAAAAAATAAGACTTTGTTTTTTCGGCCAAACAGGCGTTGGGTGTTGTTGTGGCCCAAGGATATTTTAACTGCGGGCGCTTTAACTTGGTTGACAGCCAGTCTTGCAGGTTTGTGGCTTTTTAAGCGATTTTCTTTATCGCCGCAGGATAGTAAAAAGAAAGACTCATTAGCCATGATTCTAGAAATAAATCAGCAGCAAGATATTGCTATGTTTGAGCAAGATTTAGATTTATTGGCCCACCTTGATTATTTTGATCTTGAAGACAGTGAATTTCAAATAATTGATCATTGGGAAGAAGATGTTTAATGGAGGCTTACTATGTCTGATACTAACAAACCTCAAGTTTCTAATCCAGATCCAGAGATGATTAAAAATTTAGACTTATTACTGAATCTAGATGTTTTAGAACATGAAGAAGATTGGGAAATGCTGGAATTGATACAGCAACCAGAAATTGAGCTGGAGGAAAACAATGAGTAACTTACAGCGAAGAAAATTTTTATCACAGGGTTTAATGTTAAGTTTAGGCCTTTTGGTTTCATCAAGATCGAAAGCGCAAACGACGGAAGCGGCCAATGACAAGGGCCTTAGTAATGCCAATTTACAAAGATGGCAGTCATTGTCTACCCAGCAGCAAGAGCAAGTGCAGCAGGCCTGGGTAAAATTTAAAAATATGTCTCCAGAAAAAAGAAAAGCAATCAGGCAATCTTATGCCCGCTTTCAACGGTTAAGTCCTGAGCAAAAGAATTTGATTCGAAGTCATTGGCAGCTTTTGCAAAATTTGCCTTCGGATAGGCAAAGAAAAATTCAACAAAGATTTCAACAGTGGCAACAACTAAGTCCACAAAAAAAAACAGTTTTGATACAAAGATTTCAAAAGTGGCAGAAGTTGACTGTAGCGCAAAAAACAGAGGTGCGTCGTCGCATACTGCGCAATCGATTACGACGATAATTATTTAGCAAAAAGAAGTGAAAGTTGGTATTGATTTTATGCGACGGATTATATTTGCAACTGTTTTACTTGGGCTAAAAGTAGGGGTAGCTAGCGATACAAAACATCCTGTATTGCTAATTCCTGCACCATCATTGATTGCTTTTCAGGTTCAAAAAAGTGATGGCACTAAAGGCTTCGATGTTTCTTATCAAAAAGGATTTTTAAGTGGAAATGCTTTGGGTGCTAGTGGCGGGCAATCGCAGTTCGATATAGATCCAGATGTTAAAATCGAAAGTCATGGTGAGCTTTTTTGGACATCAAGCCCTTTAGCATCATGGGGCTATAGGGCCCAGGGATGGTGGGGGCGTGTTCCTTCAGAGTACTCTAAGGGGCTTTATGAAGGGGCCATCCGCTGGCAGCCTACGGATTATACCGTTGAAGTTTTTTTACAATCTTTGCAATGGCAATTTTTGTCTTCAAACGAAAGCCTTAGCTCTGTAGGCATGGGATTAGCAGCGGAATGGTTTGGGTGGGGCCCTTGGGGCGTTTCGGGGCGTATTCATCGTAGTTTTTTTGCACAAAGTGCATTGGATCAAATCAGCCCAGAATTGTATTCGGATACGGAAATTTTTGAATATAGTGCTATTCCAACCCTATCCATTTACCTTGCGCTTGATTTTTCAACTAAAAAATGGGGACTAGGTTTAGCACATCATCACCAAGTCTACTTATCGGGCGAAGATTCAACATCGAGTTATATACTTCAAGCCAGGTATAAGCTTTCATCAAGATGGTCTACATCAATTCAATGGGAAAAGAGTTTTGGACAAATGGGGATTGTTTATCAATGGTATTGAGCGCTTTTAACGCGTAAAGTCTTTAGCGAGGAGTGGCAAATTTCTTTGACTTCAGTTCCCCCCACCAATACACCAGTTCCATTGAATAACGAGCGAATTCCGGCCCCATGTTTATGGCATGATGTGGTCTTGTGAGGGTTCCTTCGTCGGGAGGTATTATTATTCATATGGCTAAACAACTCAACAAATCCGCACAGGAAAAGCAGAAAATTCTAGCTTTCTTAGATGCAGAAGACATCAAGGTGCCTTCGAATCCAGGTCTATTTTCAGATATTGAAAAAAACCGTGGAGACTTTGACAAACTTTTCGAAGATTCCGTCAAAGAACAAGATTTCAATGTGGGCGATGTCGTAACTGGCACAGTCGTCGAAGTGCAAACAGATTATGCTTTAGTTGATATCAACTATAAATCAGAAGGTCTGATTTCATTGTCTGAATTTCGCATCGTCGATGGCGTTCGTGAAATCAAACCGGGCGATAAAATTGAAGTTCTTATTGATCGCATCGAAAATGAAAATGGAATGATTGTTCTTTCTAAAGACAAAGCCGATATGTTGCGTGCTTGGTCTGATATTTCAAAAGCCGCTGAAAATGAAGAGGTTATTGAAGGAACTGTTGTTGCCAAAGTCAAAGG
>JBMOJS010000176.1:0-6260 GCA_049315665.1 Pseudobdellovibrionaceae bacterium
TGGTGCAGGTGGAGGGCAGTGATGCGCGCATGCCACAAAAATTTGAAAAGCCCTATTGTTATTTGGCCAGCGCCAAGGTATCGCGACTGCAAAAGCTACAGTACATTCAAAGGGTGTTAGAATCTGGACAAACTTTGACGGTGATCCCCCATATTCAAAACTACATGAATGAAGAATTAGAACTTCAGCAATCCGGCAAAGACCCAGCATGGAGCAATGAAGAGAAAAATATTTTGCTGGGCCTTAAAGCCAATGAAAAAATCAAAAAAGATTTTCAACAGTTATTGAATTTACCTGGGGATATGTACTTAAAACTGCGCGTAGATATTTTAAATTTAATGAAGTCTTTGCTACAGATCACTGAAGATGAGTTTAAGGAAAAGATAGTCAGCATATTGGATTTAAACTTGTCGCAACCTATGACCTTGGAAAAAAAAGATTTGATCTGTTCTTTGGGTATCGAGAGTGATTTCGTTTATGAACAGATCCCGCAAGCCAGATGGAGTGATCAATATTTTATGAATACTGTCGGCTGTTTAAAACCAAAAAATCCCAAAATCCACCAAGTTTTGGTCGAAGCCATGCTTAAGGATGCTAATAGGAATGTGCGCCAAAGTGCAGTCTGGGCCTTTGGTAAAATCAAACCCTCGGATCCGCAAATCCACCAGGTTTTGGTTGAAGTACTGCTTAATGATACTGATTCGTGGGTGCACTGGAATGCAGCCCAAGCGTTAATTGTCATCAAACCCACTGATCCTAAAATCTTGCAGTACTTGATCGATAATGAAACCAAGGCACAAGATCCTAAGCTAGTGCAAAAAGTGATCGATCAGCTGCGGGCAAGATAAACATAATATGTGCACATGTTTTCTACGACGGCTAGGCCCTATCTCATGATAAGAACTGTTTTCATCATATTCATATTGATCACTTCCGCGATGGAAGTGGCCAATTTTCAATAGATCTTGCTATAATGAAGGAACTTGCCCTTGTTTAGGCCCAGGCCACTTCAATTTTTTTCACTGATTGAGGTTAGCTGTACCATTAGGGCAGCAAATATCACCACCTGTAGATGAAGAGCGGTTGAATATTGTTGGTCCATCATCAGAAGGGCGCATGATTTCAGTGGTATTCACACTGCGTGATGGTCGTGTTAGACCTATCAGTGCTAGAAATGCCAGTCGCAAAGAGAGGAAGCTTTATGAAGAAGTCAGTAAAACGCTTAAAAAGTTATGACCGAATTGATTTTGATGCACAAGAAATTATAGCAGGTATGAGCCGACTCAAAGGGGCCAGTCGCAAACCGACCAGCATAGCTCTTGAACAGGATCTTTTAAATGAGCTTAAAACTGTCGCAGAAAAAAAAGGTATTCCTTACCAGGTGCTTATGCGTCTTTTGATAAGCAGCGGACTAAAGCGCCTAAAGGCTTCATAAATTGGCAGCGCCACGGAATTTCACATCGGCGCGTAAACATATGATTTCATTGATTTATTTTTTAGCCCTGGTGGCGCAGATAGCGTTGCGGCAGGATCTGCCGCCTGAAAGAAAAAGGGCGTCTTTGCGACGCCCTCACTTAAACAACAAAATTAAAAATAACCTTCTTCGCCATCATCGGCATCGTCGTCTTCATCATCTTTCAAAGTGTCGTCTTCGGCATCTTCATCTTCCAATTCTTCAAAATTGCTTTCGCTTTTTTCTGAAGAGCTTTCCCAGTCTTCATCCAAATCAGCGGCCTCTTCAACTTCATCAAACTCAGAAGAAAGATCATCTGCAAAAGCTGAATGATTAGACAAGGCTGCTCCGACACCAGCCTCTCCAACCAGGGCTGCTGCTTTTTTAAGTTTGTCTTTTTTAGGGGCCGCTTTTTTCGCAGTCGTCTTTTTAGCCGTAGCCTTTTTGGTTGCTACTTTTTTCGGAGCGGCTTTTTTGGCCGTGGTCTTTTTAGACGCTTTAGCCGTTGTTTTTTTTGCAGCTTTTTTGGTAGCTACCTTCTTGGTCGCCTTTTTAGCCGTGGTCTTTTTAGCGGCTTTGGCTGTGGTCTTTTTTACCGGTTTTTTTGCTTTTTTTGCAGTGGTCTTTTTCTTTGCCATGTTAAACTCCTTTTTGTAACAAGCAACAGCCTAACGGCATTTGAGTTTACAGGCAAAGAAAAATCTTAAAATTTAAATTCCAGTAAAATGGTCGTCCAGGATCTTAGCAATATCTGTTGGCAAGATTGCAGATATAAAAAATCCCCCTTGGTTAGTTCCCTTTTTGGCGATGGTGCTAAAGTAGCCAATGACTTTGGTTTTTGCGCTATTTTTGATAGGCAATGTCAAATTAACATAAGGGTTATAGGGGGACTCCACATAAAGTCCAATCACATTTACCCCCAAGTATAAATTCAACTTTACATTGTTTTTTGAGCTGATAGTGACCGCTGTTGTGGGTAGTTCTCCGCCAGGAACTTGTGGTAAACGGTCGCCATTGGGAAGCTGGCCTGGGGATAAGAAGGTCACGCCATGCAGTATGTATTTTAAAGGTACACTGATGGCTAAGTAATCGGTCCCACTAGCGCTGACATAAGTATAAAACTGCACGCCGGGTAGCTTTGGAATTTCTAAGCTGGTGACTTCGATGAAGGGGTTGACTCCCAAGGGTAGATTTAAAATCAAAGTGCCTTTCACTTTGTCTAAATCGATAGCCAAAGACCCATCATAACTGCCCCCCGAAATATAACTTTTCATATCCAAAGCATTGAAGGCCGGGGAGTTTGTGACAACAGAACTTGCACCATTTTCTGCAGAGCTAGAAGTGGATGATCCTGAATCCGTTCCAGAAAAGGCACCAGATCCTGAACATCCCGTTAAATACAAAGCTAAAGCTGCAATGAGTAAATACTGAGTTTTCATAAACCACCTGTCTTTTGTTAAGGCGTCAGTTCTAAGTTGAGTTTTAACTTCAGTTACAGGCAGTAAAGTTGTAAGGAACTAACGTGTTTGATCAACCTATCGGACTTTAGGCTAGAAAGTTGAGCCAAAAAAAGGGCTTCTTTTTGAAAAGAAGCCCTGACGAATAAACTTTTTAAAAGTTTAAATTTAGTGCAAAACTTTTAACCAATCAGTTTTAAAGCCAACTGATTCACTTGATTGGCCTGACCTAAAGTTGCAGTACCAGCTTGTAACAAGATGTTATTACGAGTCATTTCTGAAGAAGCCATGGCCACGTCAGCATCACGGATACGGCTATTGGCTGCAGATAAATTCTCATGTGCAACACCCAAGTTATCAACGGTTGAATTCAAGCGATTTTGTAAGGCTCCAAGATTTGCACGAGTTCCGTTAACAGAAGTTTGTGCAGTATCTAATTTAGCCAAAGCTTCTTGAGCTCCCTCTTTGCTTGTATAGTCTATATCTGTAAGCGCCAAGGCATCCAAAGTGGCAACGTTTTCTCTAGCATTGAAAGAAATACGATCTTCAAATTCGTTATTGAACAAACCTACCTGAAAATCAAAATTCGGTGAAGAACCATCCAATAGTTTTGTAGTACCCCAAGTTGTTACCTTAGAAATACGTTGAACCTCGGACTTTAGCTGTTGAACCTCTTTGTCCAACATGCCACGCTCAGTTTGCCCAACAGTATCAGAAGCAGCCTGGATACCTAACTCACGCAGACGGATGATGATGTTTGAAATTTCTCCCAAACCGCCCTCTGCCGTTTGCACCATGGATATACCATCGTTGGCATTTCTAGAAGCCATTGTTGCTGATCTGATTTGTGCTTTCAAGCCTTCAGAGATCGCTAGCCCGGCAGCATCATCAGCCGCTTTATTGATACGGCTACCAGAAGCCAATTGAGCCAAGTTGTTATTGATATTTCTTTGAGCGCCAATTAAATTTCTTTGTGCGTTCAAAGCGCCTATGTTTGTTGTAACTCGCATTCCCATTTAAAAATCCTTTCGTTAATTAATATTTAGTTTTCATAAAAATTCCTTCCGTGTGATGTACTTCTTTTTAGAAGTCCTTCGGCATCCAAGCCGGTTTTAATTTTTTGGCCTATTCATAAATTTTGAACAACAATTAGTTGTTCGTTATGTTTTTGTCATCCTTGAAGGCCCCCCTTTCGAAATATCCAAGAGTCTGACCATGGCTCTTGTACTCATACTGAGTAATGTGAAAATTATTATGGGTTATAGATCGTCGGTAGCGACGGGTTCTTGACAGGACTGAAGATCAGATTGTGATGTGTTGCTGCAATACTAGTCTTTGGCTGGATCAAGTGGCGCAGTAAAAAATAGATTTCTCGACTGAAATCCTAAGCTGATGGTCGGTGCAGACTCGACATACATTCAGTCAATTTCATGAAAGCGACAAAAGGCCACCTTGCCGGAAACTTCGTAAGAATGCAGCTGCTCAGCCCGACGATGGTGAACTGTCGCATATCCAATAGTGCAAAGATTTTTGTCTGGGTCAAAATGTGAACAGTCTTCGCAACTAAAAATAAATGGGTACTGCAAAAAATCTTTGGGATGAATGCGATCTTTTTTAATAGAAGGTCTGATTTTTTTTGTTTGCCCCATGCATTGGGCTTAAAGTGATTGTGTGTCAAAAGCAAGTATTATTGAACCATATACTGTCACGGGCCACGTTGACATATTGAAAAAAAACCTCATCTTATAATAAAGAGTCAGGCCCTATTTTTGTGAGGTTTTATATATATGAGTAACGATGTAGAAAAAATGACCCGTAAAAGTCAACAGGCTATGCAAGCGGCTGTATTGAACGCCGAAAAAAGACAAAACTCCATGGTGGAGCCTGAACATTTGCTGTATGAACTTGTGCAGCAAAGTGAAGGTTTGGTGCCCCGAGTTTTAGAAAAAATCAAAGTGGCGGTGCCACAGTTTTTAGTAGAACTTGGACAAAAAATTGAACGGCTGCCTAAAGTGACTGGCGATAGTAAAAAAATCTACGCAGGCTCGCGTTTACAAAAAATATTTTCTGCGGCAGAAGGTGAGGCCGCTGAATGGCAGGATTCTTATATTTCGACCGAGCATTTTTTATTGTCCATGATCAAAAGCAATGACAGTGATCTACAGACTCTATTTAAAAAATTTGCTGTCAAACTGAATGTGGTGGTTGAAGCTTTGAAAGAAATCCGTGGCAGTCAAAAAGTGGTGGATGATGATCCTGAAAACAAATATGAAGTGCTGCTTAAATACGGTCGGGATTTAACGGCTTTAGCTGCTGAAGGAAAATTAGACCCAGTGATTGGTCGTGATGAAGAGATCCGTCGGGTCATTCAAGTTTTATCACGACGAACTAAAAACAATCCCGTATTGATTGGCGAACCTGGTGTGGGTAAAACCGCCATCGCTGAAGGTCTGGCCTTAAGAATTTTACGCCAAGATGTGCCGGACAATCTGGTTGGTAAAAAATTAATTTCTTTAGACATGGGGGCCTTGATCGCGGGGGCTAAATATCGTGGTGAGTTTGAAGACCGTTTAAAAGCCGTGATCAAAGAAGTTTCAACCAGTGCCGGTGAAATTATTCTTTTTATTGATGAGCTGCACACCTTGGTCGGGGCCGGAAAAAGCGAAGGGGCTATGGATGCAGGGCAATTATTGAAACCAGCCCTGGCTCGTGGAGAATTGCGCTGTATTGGGGCCACCACTTTGGATGAATACCGCAAGTATATCGAAAAGGACGCTGCTTTGGAACGTCGTTTTCAAACAGTGCTGGTTGAAGAGCCCAATGTCGAAGATGCCATCACTATTTTGCGTGGCTTAAAAGAAAAATATGAAGTTCATCACGGGGTGCGCATCACCGATGCAGCCATTGTGGCTGCGGTGAAGCTTTCGCACCGTTATATCACCAGTCGATTTTTACCAGACAAGGCCATCGACTTGATGGACGAAGCAGCTAGTAAGATGAGCATCGAGATTCGCAGTGTACCTTTAGAGATTGACGAGATCGATCGCAAATTGATGCAGTTGAAGATTGAAAAAGAAGCCCTGTTGAAAGAAAAAGATCAAGGTGCAAAAGATCGCCTGGTCGAGCTTGAAAAAGAAATAAAAACCTTACAGTCACAAAATCAGCTGTTGCGTGAGCAATGGGATTTTGAACGGGGTGGCATTGATCAAATTAAAAAAATCAAATCTGAAGTCGAAACCGCTCGCTTAGAAATGAGTCGTGCTGAAAGGGAAGGCAATTTTGGTAAAGCGGCAGAATATAAATATGGTCGTTTGCCTGATCTTGAAAAGAAATTGCAAGATTTTGAATCG
>JBMOJS010000177.1:0-6249 GCA_049315665.1 Pseudobdellovibrionaceae bacterium
AAGTTGCGTAACCAGATCCTAGTTCAGGGACATTTATCTATGAGTCAATACGACATGCATGAATGGACTAAAACTGGATACCAACACCCACAGTTCCAAAAAAAGCAGCGAAAGCGATGTCCAGGTTTTTAGCTTTGCTGTAGAAAGCATTATTGCGCAAAGAAAAGCCCGCTTCCCCATAAAAACGCGGAGTCCATAAAATTTTACCATGAAAATTCAAAGTGTAATTGGGCCGTAATATATATTCGGAACTCAGCGATTGCGTGAAATAAACAAACTCCGCATCCACCCATTTTGGCTTTTGAAAAAAACTAAATTTATTCAACCATTCATCAAAGATTTTAGGCATGGATCGGGCCCAAAACACTCCAGGCCCTACTTTGGTAAAATGATAAGGACCAAAAGTGTAATCTTCAATAGATAGTATGGCCCCAATTGTTTCATCCCGGGTCCACAAACCTGGCTCAAAACGATACTTCAAATCTACATTGATACTTTTTAAAGCTATGTTTTCAGTGGTGGTGGCCGATGTCTGAGCCGGCAAACTATTAATATTAGAAAAATATTTAGCACTGATGCCCCAGCGCTGTTCTGACCAATAATAATTGGTCCAGTTCAGTACTCTCTCAAACCACATGCTGATATGACCTTCAGACAACAAAACCGCAGAGCCTGTAGAGCTTACAGCGGCCGTCAATCTAAGACTAGCCTCATTGGAATAGCCGCGGTAAACGGGCACAGAAAAAGTCCACGGCGAAGATGCCAATTTAAAATTTGCAAAATGCTCAGATCCCTTTTCGCCAATAGTGCTGGGTAGAGCATAGCCGTTTTCTAAACGAACAGGTATTTTTTCACGATAACTGCTTTTTAAAGCTCGCTTACCTAGGCGCGGCCAATCTGAAATTTTTGGAATATGTTTTCTTTCTATAGATTGAAAAAATATTCCACCTTGCTGCCCCTGCACCCAGTAACCAACTTCATTTTGTTCTAAAGATATGGACCATAAATTTTCTGGCCCAGCTATGGTTCTTTGAAATCGCAAAGCCTCCAGCCAAAAAGAGTCGGGATTTAATAAATGGGTCTGTGGTGCAGGGCTCAGTGGAAACTCATTACGCCCGGTCAGCCACAAATGATCCTGATCATCCAGTAATGCATTGAGTGGCTTTATATTTTTTGGCTCGGTATAAAATGTATAAATAATTCCAGATTGCAAGCGACTCCAAAATAGGATTTCTTTACCAAACTCAATACTACCCACAAAGGGCTGTGATGCTTTTTGAACTAAAATTTGAGCGTCCGTGAAGGCTGACAGGGGCTTTAAGCTGATTTTTTGGTTTTTTAAGACCACAGCAAAGGGGCCCGTACAAAGGGTTGCAAATTGTTTTTCTTTTTCACTGTGCAGACATAATTGTAAAAACTGTCCTGACATTATTTTTAAATCATCTGTAGATAATGAAAAGTCACTGGCCGCCGTATCTTTCACAGATCGTTTCTGCGTCCACAGCTCTTTTCCCACAGAAGACTGAATCCAAAACCGCTGAGGCTCTATAAAACTTTGTGGCCATTGAATATGTAAAATATAATCTGAATCTTTAGATTCTAAGGAAACCCTGAATGTCTTTTCAGACAGTTCAAATGGCCCCAATTGCAGCTGGTTTTTGTTAGATAAATTGTATTGCAGCTGTAGGGGTTTTAGCTGCAATTGCCCTTGCTTAACCGCATCAAAAAAAACGATGGGTGAGTTTAATGTGTCAGAATAGATGGGATGTTGTTTGTGACTTCGGACGTGTGAATGGGCGCATAAGGACCCCAGCAAAACAAGAGTAAAAAGCCCTCTCTGAAGACTATTGCATTTAAGAAATAATTTTTGACCTATCCAACCTGCTACACTCATCCTGCAAATAAATCTATCCACAGTTTACACAGTCTACAACATGACTTTTTCTTTTTAAGCACAAAAATTGCTTGCGTATTCTAGAGCTTGTTCTATACATCTGCAGCAGGCCTAAACAGCCCGAATAGGAGTCTATGCTATGAAAAAAATAATCTTGGCTATGATGCTTTTCTTGCAAACCACAGTAAAAGCGAATGATGTGACACTATTCAACTGTTTGATTCCTTCGGACCAGCCTTCTGCCACATTACAAATTGATGTATCCGACGATATTTCTGTGGATTTTTTAACAATCACACTGCGCGAAAAGAATAAAGCGGAGCCCACGGTGTTTTTTCATCAAATTGATAAGCGCGGTGGCTTTTACCAGCTACTTCAGGAGCAAAAAGCCTTTTCATTCCCTATTTTAACTGAAGCCACAAAACAAAACCAAGGTATACTTCAAAACTCTGGCTTTCTTTTATTACAAAGGACAGAACTCCAGTCAGGCAATGACAGCGAAGTGATTCCCCCACCATCCACCAATGCACGTAAAAATAAAAAATTATCTCATTACAAGTCCATATTTGCTGAAGCCAATTCAGACTTGATTCGCCCAGCACAAACACAGTCACCAGACACCCAAACAAACAGTAATATTTATTACTCAGGCCTATTAGCCGCATTAGGTAATATTTATGTTTTGGTTTGTGAACAAGTGGCCCAAGCCCCAACAAAGCCAGGGGCCTTTTCTGCCGTCAAACCATAGGCGCTCTAGAAAATAGAGTACAGAACTAGCTCCCCTTAAGGCTTTTGCTTACAACTATTAATAGTACCTTAGATAAGCGACATACTTATTAATATATATACTAGCTTCATTATAGGGTTACCTATTTGCATACTTTGCAGACCTGGTTTAGCTACCCATCACATTTTCGATTTTGAGAATTGTGTCTACAATGAAAAGACTTTTTTTAAGGTAAAAAAAAAGACCTCATAACTGAGGTCTTTTTTTTTAGACTGAAAATTCCAGACGATAAAATTATCGTTTAGAAAATTGACAGCTTCTACGAGCACCATGTTTGCCGTATTTTTTTCTTTCAACCATACGTGGATCACGGGTTACAAAACCTGCTTTTTTCAAAGCCGCTTTGAACTCAGGGTTGAAAGCCATTAAAGCACGAGTAATTCCTAAACGAATGGCTCCAGCTTGACCAGATTCTCCGCCACCTTCAACACTCACTTGAGCATCAAAAAGCCCTGTTTGGCTTAAGGCTTCAAGAGGCTGCAAGATAACCATTCTTGATTGCATACGTGTTAAATAATCATCAGCAACTTTACCATTGATAGTGATTTGCCCTTTACCAGGTTTTAAAAAAACCCTTGCAGAACTGGTTTTACGTCTTCCGGTTGCGTAGTATACTTTATTGTCAGCAGCCATTCTAAAAAATCTCCGTTGATTGTATTAGTTCAAATTAAAAACTTCAGGCTTTTGTGCAGCATGGGGATGTTCTGCATTTTGATAAGCTTTAAGTTTTGTAATGATATGTCTAGATAACTTGTTGGTGGGCAACATGCCACGAACAGCTTCATGAATGATAAAAGTAGAATCTTCTTTTTTCATTTCGGCAGCTGTTTTTTCTTTCAAAGAGCCAAAGAAACGAGAATGTCTGTAGTACTTTTTATCGTCCCACTTTGTTCCGGTTAATTCCATTTTATCTGTATTGATAATTACAACAAAATCACCAGTATCTACATGGGGAGTGTATATTGGCTTATTTTTACCACGCAAGATAGTAGCCACACGTGTAGCGATACGACCCACACGCTGATTGCTAGCGTCAATAACCCACCATTTACGGTCAACTTCTTCAAATTTAGCATTAAAAGTGCTCATGAAAACTCCTCAAAACAAGTCACAAGAGACAGTGTTTTAGATTTCGACGCATCTATTGTCAAGTTCATTAGGATAATAAACTTGCAATAATGAAAGCCCCTGGGGCTCAGCCACGGGACCCGCTGCAGAACGATCTTTAGCAGATAGAATTCGCTCCCATTCAGCGAAAGAAGACCGATGTTTTTCTAAAAACAAGTGTGTTCCTACGATATTTCGCACCATTTGTTTTAAAAAGCCGTTGCCGGTGATACGAAACTCCAGCAAATGGGGGCTGCGTTGAAACCATTGGGCCGAATAAATCGTGCGCACTGTGTTAATGATGGGGGTGCCTGCAGATTGTAAACTTTTGCAATCATAGGTGCCGATAGTTTTTTTAGCCAAACAATCTAAGTATTGAATATCCAATGGTTTTCTAGACCATCCCGCATAATTTCGCAAAAAAACATTGGGGCGCGGATTCACATAAACCCAGTAGCGGTAGGTTTTATGAGTGGCCGATAATGTGGCATGAAAATCATCGGGGGCATACCAGGCCTGTTTGGCAGCAATACTGTCTGGCAGTTTTGAGTTCAAGGCCCAGCAAAAATCCCAGTTTTTTTTGGCTATTGGCTTTTCGAAATCAAAATGACAAACCTGATTCAAGGCATGAACACCGGCGTCTGTTCGCCCCGAAGAGTACACGGTGATTTTTTGCTGAAAAATGGGCGATAAGGCTTCTTCAATGGTTTGTGCGATGCTTGTTTGTTGACCATGCTTTTGTTTTTGCCAGCCACAGTAGCCAGTCCATCGTAACTTACTGTGAAACGGATACGGGGCATATTAAAAATCCATGGATATGCCGCCAGTGATTATATTTGCACTGACGTCGACATCTTGAGAAAAACTTTGCACATAACGATATTCGGCCGAAAACCATAGATTGGTGATACCATATTCGTTTTGTAAATTGAAAGCCATTTCACGATCGACGGCAGTGATATTGAACTGCAAGCCTCCGCCACCAAAAGCGGCAGCTGTTCCTACGGCATCGTACTTTTTATTATCATTACGAACTTCCAAAAGTCCATAATAAGACAAACCACCCAAGGCGTAAGGAACGATCCACTGTCGGTCTGAATTTTCAAGTTTGTAAATCAGTCCAGCGTTCAAAGGAACAGCAAAGAAATTATACTTCTCCTGTGCTTCTTGCCCGGTTTGGGCAAAACGGCCATTGCCTTGGGCTGTAAAAAAACCAAAACCCGCCAACCATCCTAAGCGTCCGGCAGAGCCCACCAACATATCGCCTTCGTAATCAAACAAAAAAGTAAACACTTCGGACTCTTTATACATTTGCGAAAAAGTAGTTCCGTCAGCCGCTACAATATCGGGGGATTGAGCTGTCCCAAAGCGAATATGGCCCGAGTTGCGTCCCTGCAAGCGAGGGGTTTTATAAAGGTAGGTCCCATCCGAATCAATTTTTAACAAACCATCGGCAGCAGCTGGATGTAAGATTTTGCGAGTATTTTTAGGCAGACGACCTACCGAAGATGCATCTACCGGTGCGGAATAGGCATCGGATATAGAGTTAGAAGTAGCCGTCTGCGTGTCTAAGGCTGGTGCATCTTCCAGTTCTTTAGAGACTTCGGCATAGGGGGGCTCGTTCGGGGGAGTATCTAATTCGTTGCTTTGGGCCCAGCTAGTAGGTGTACACAGAATCACTACACTAAGACACGCAAAGAAATATCGACTCATCAAGATCCCCAGCGCTGTGAACGGCGATATAAAAAGTCGGCGCTGAATAAAAATAAAACACTAAAAATAATCCAGGCTAAAGCAGACAACCAATGATTAAACAAGTAAGCGATGCCAACGACAGGCCACAAAACAACTCTGACGATGACTTTGGCCCAGGTTCTTTGGCCAATCCAATCTGCTAAAGGGGGACTGTTGTGATAATAAAATTTCACAAAACCCTTACCCCAAGAGGTCTGCAATAAAAAATCATCTCTGAAGTCACGCAAAATTTGCACTGGCGGAGCCCAAGCGCTGCCAAAAGCCGCCGTAGCGATAAAACATTTTTTGTCTTTCAATAAACCGATAACTTCATTCGGAGTGATACACAAACTGCTGGCCAGACTGCTGAATTGCGCTGAATCTGTGAACCGCATAATATTACCAGCCTGATTTTGATTGGCATGCACAAGGCAATATTTTTTGTCATTTTCAAACCCATTCAAACGATCATCGGGAAAAGCCAGTTCGTCGGTTTTTAAATCAATCTCTAGACGGGCTGAGGCATTGGTAACCCTGGCCAAAGTAGCCGCATCACTGGCGTCACTGCTTAATTGCTCTTCATAAAAGAAAATGGCTTTGTTGTAATCCAGACCTAAGTCCGAGGTCGGTGAACTGCTAGCAAATAGATGATCATAAATATAAATTTTTTCGTCACCGGGAAAAAATTTAACATAACACAAGCCCACATTGGTCGATGGGGTGGTCG
>JBMOJS010000178.1:0-6155 GCA_049315665.1 Pseudobdellovibrionaceae bacterium
CTTATAGATAATAGTCATTGCCAAAAAAATCATTGGGCTACCAAAGCCGTTCTTGGTCCAGGGACAGGACTGGGTGTGTCTGGTCTTATATATAAAAATAAAACCTGGTGTGCTTTACAGGGTGAGGGTGGCAATGTGGCTCTGCCTATAACCTCTGATTTTCAATTTGAAGTTTATAAAATTCTAAAAAAAGACTTTCCTGATTATGTCTATGCCGAGACTGTTTTTTCAGGCCAGGGATTGGTTCGTTTAGCAAATGCTATGAAAAATATTTATGGATGGGATTTTTCTGTACAAAGTCCGGCTGAATTGACAGAGAAAATTTTAAATGAAGATAACTATTATGCAAAACTGGTGATGCATGAATTTATCCATTGGTTTTCAATAATGGCCGGAGATCTGGCATTAACAGTAGGGTCTACTGGTGGAGTTTATATTGGTGGTGGTATTTTTCCAAGACTATGCGATGTGATGCATCTTTGGAATTGGAGCTATGGTTTTCAAAATAAAGGTCGCTACAAAAAATATTTACAAAATATACCTCTATATTTAATAAAAGATTCTGTAAATGCACCTCTTCAAGGTGCCCTTGCGCTAGTGAGGGATATATGAACCTGTCACTTAAAAATAAAATCGAAGAAAGTTTTTCTTCTCATAGCCTAGATCCAGTTGACATTGTTATTTTTGGCTCAAATGGGGATCTTGCTTTAAGAAAAATATGGCCAGCATTGTATCAAAGAACGAAAGATCAGCAGCTTTCAGATTCAAGTCGCCTGTGGGCTATACATAGAAAAGAAGTTTCTTTGTCAGATTTTCTACAAGCTTTAGAGGAGCATCTAAAGCTTCACCTTCCCAGTAAAGATTGGAGCAATGAACATTGGATCTTATTTAAAAAGCAAATATTTACTATTGCGGTAGATCTTGATCAAAATGAAAGTCTTTTAAAATTTAAAAATGCATTGGAAGATAATGCAAGAAGTATTCGTATATTTTATTTAGCGACCCCCTCTTCGGTTTTTGTAGATATTTGTACGCACCTAAGCAAAGCTCAGCTTATTCATAACCAAACCAGAGTTGTTTTAGAAAAACCATTGGGTAAAGATTTAGAAAGCTTTCAAAATTTAAACCGTGGAGTGCTGCAGTATTTTAAAGAAAATCAAATTTATAGAATTGATCACTATTTAGGTAAAGAGACTGTTCAAAATTTGATGGTTTTACGTTTTGCTAATAACATGTTTGAAAGAATTTGGAATGCGGATTCGATTGATCATGTTCAAATCACTGTTGCAGAGTCAGTGGGTCTTGAGGGGCGAATTGGCTACTATGATACTTCTGGGGCTTTGCGTGATATGGTGCAAAATCACTTATTGCAATTGCTCTGCTTGGTGGCAATGGAGCCGCCTACATTTTTGGATGCGGACTCTGTTAGAACAGAAAAATTGAAGGTTCTTTTAGCGCTAGAACCTTTGACTCCAGAAAAGTTAAGAACAAGCACAGTGCGTGGGCAATATGAATCTGGAGTTTGTGGTAATCAACTTGTGCCTGGTTATTGCGAAGAACTGGGGCAAGAAAGTTGGACCGAAACCTTTGTTGCTATTCGTGCTAAGATTGACAATTGGCGCTGGGCCAATGTTCCATTTTATTTAAGAACTGGAAAGCGTCTTGCTAAGCGTTGTTCTGAAATCGTCATTCATTTTAAAAGTGTGCCGCACCATATTTTTAGTAAAGGACAAAGTCATCATAACAATAAATTAATCATTCGTTTACAGCCAGATGAATCGATTAAACTAGAGATGACGGCTAAAGTTCCAGGGCCTGGTGGATATCGTTTAAAAAATGTAGAATTAAATCTAAGCATGGCTGATGCCTTTCAGGAAAGGTCACCCGAGGCTTACGAGCGACTTCTAATGGATGTTGTTCGTGGAAATGCAACACTGTTTATGCGCAGTGATGAAGTTGAGGCTGCTTGGCGTTGGACGGATTTGATTTCAAAAGGCTGGGCCGAAACTCAACATCCTTTATCATTGTATAAAGCAGGTTCTTGGGGACCTGACGATTCCATAGCAATGATTTCTAAAGATGATCGTCAGTGGCACAAGGTTTGAAATTTGAAATATATGAATATACATATTAAAAAGTTTGCTTACAAAAATGAATGTGCCAAAGACTTGGCTGAGTCTCTGTGTAATGATATTCAATCAGATCTTAAAATACAAAACGAATGTTCTATTGCAATGTCTGGTGGATCTACTCCTATTCCTTTATGGAATAATATGCAAAAAATAGATTTGCCCTACGATAAAATTAAATTCACACTTGTTGACGAAAGATGGCTGCCAGCAACTGATGTTAATAGCAATCAGTTTCAAATGCTAAAACATTGGAACAAATTGCCATTGAGTTCTTTTGTCCCTTTGTACGGCAATGAAGAAACTGCATTACTTGGGCAGTCTGCATGTGAAAAAAGATTGCAAGGTTTAAAGTGGCCTTTGACAGCTGTTATTTTAGGCATGGGTACTGATGGTCATACTTGTTCTTGGTTTTCGGATGCCAAAGAGTTTTCACAGTTGCTTGATTTAAATCAAGAAAAAATTTGTCTGCCCATGCAGTCTGTTTCTTCAAACTGGCCCAGGATAACCATGACTTTGCAAGCTGTTTTAAAATCTAAAAAGATCTATTTGCATATAAATGGAATGAATAAAATATTAATTTTAGAAAAAATTTTAAGTGATCCCGAACAAAGCCCTTTACCTATTGCAAACATTTTAAAAGAAAAAAATATTCCTATTTATATTTACACAAGCAAGGAAGACTAGGTCATGCAGATAAAGCCTCATTCCGTATTACAAAAGGTCACTGATCAAATCATTGCTCGAAGTGATGTTTCACGTTCGGCGTATCTTCAGCGAATGAGTGCAGCCAAAAGTAAAGCTACGGCTAGAGGACGCTTGGGGTGTGGTAATTTGGCTCATACTTTTGCTGGAGCCGAAGCCTCTGATAAGGGAATTTTAAAATCATCTGAAAAGCCAAATATTGCTATTGTGACTGCTTACAATGATATGCTGTCTGCTCACAAGCCCTACGAAAATTATCCTCAAGAGTTAAGAGCCTACGCGCGTGAGTTAGGTGCAGTGGCGCAGGTTGCTGGTGGAGTGCCTGCAATGTGTGATGGTATTACTCAGGGATATGAAGGAATGGAGCTTTCTTTATTTTCAAGGGATGTGATAGCCATGTCTACTGGCCTCGCTTTATCACACAATACCTTCGATGCAGCTTTGGCTTTAGGTATCTGTGACAAAATTATACCTGGACTTTTTATGGGCGCTTGTTCTTTTGGGCACCTTCCTTGGGTTTTTGTGCCTGCGGGACCGATGAGCTCGGGCCTGCCAAATAAACAAAAAGCACATATACGTCAATTGTTTGCTGAGGGAAAAGTGAGCCGTGAAGAGCTTTTAGAAGCTGAAGCTCAGTCCTATCATTCTGAAGGAACATGTACTTTTTATGGAACTGCCAACAGCAATCAAATGTTGATGGAGATTATGGGATTACAAATTCCAGGTGGATCTTTTGTAAATCCAAAGGATTCTATAAGAAAAAATTTAAATCGTTTGGCTGTTGAAAGAGTTTTGGCTTTAAGTGAGCCTATGGGTGAAGGCCTGGCCTTGTGTGATATTGTCGATGAAAAAACATTTGTAAATGCTATTGTTGGTTTACTGGCCTCGGGGGGATCCACAAATCACACAATTCATTTGATTGCTATGGCTAAAAGCGCAGGCATTCATATTGATTGGTCCGATTTTTCAGAATTATCAAAGATTATCCCACTGGTCTGTAGAATTTATCCTAACGGGGAAGCAGATGTTAATCATTTTCATGCAGCAGGTGGGATGGGTTTTTTAGTTCAAGATCTTTTATCTGCAGGGTTGTTACATGAAAATGTGCAAACTATCATGGGTCAAGGGTTGCGCAACTATACGCAAGAGGCTTATATAGAAAAATCACAAATTCATTGGCGTCCTGCTGTGACAAAATCTTTAGACGAGTCCGTTTTGCGTTCCGTAAGGTATCCTTTTTCAGAACAAGGGGGAATGACCTTACTAGAAGGAAATTTAGGTCGTGGTATTTTAAAAATTTCTGCAGTAAAAACTGAGAACCATATTATTGAAGCTCCAGCTGTTGTTTTTTATAATCAGAATGATGTTTTGAGGGCCTTTAAGAACGGCTTATTGCAAAAAGATGTCGTGGTTGTTTTAAAAAATCAGGGACCAGCCGCAAATGGAATGCCTGAACTGCATAAACTTACACCGGCCTTAGGATCCTTGCAGGATCAAGGGTTTCGAGTGGCCTTGGTTACTGATGGTCGAATGTCTGGAGCCTCAGGAAAAGTTCCTGCTGCTATTCATGTTTCTCCAGAGTGTATCCTTGGCGGAGATTTAGATTTGGTTCAAGACGGAGATATGATTCGCGTCGATGGAGTGCATGGGCAGTTGCTGGCTTTGGTTGATGCTACAGAATGGAGCAATAGAAAGTCTTCTTACAAACAAAAAAATATTAATTTTGATTTTGGATCAGGACGAGAAATGTTTTTTTCAGTTCGTCAGCATGTGACATCGGCAGAAGAAGGCGCTTCATTTTTGTTTTTATCTGAAAAAAAGGGGGAGTCTCGTGTCTGATATTATTGCTCAATTGCAAAGTTATAAACTTATTCCTGTTATAACAATGCACGATATAGATCATGCTTTGCCTTTGGCAGACAGTTTGATTGCGGCAGGGCTGCCGGTGATGGAAATCACTTTAAGAACTCCGCAAGCTTTGTCTTGTCTTAAACTGATTCGACAAAAAAGGCCTGAAATTTTGGCGGGTGCAGGAACTATTTTAAATATGAATTTAGCTGTTCAGTCCATTGATGTTGGTGCGCAGTTTCTAATCAGTCCTGGTTTGAATGCAGGATTAAAAAAGCTGGGGCCTACAATTCAAAACACACCCTATCTTCCGGGCGTTTCTACAATTTCAGAAGTTATGGAAGCACAGGAAGCTGGATTTAGAAGATTAAAATTCTTTCCGGCAGATATTTCTGGTGGAGTTCCTATGCTAAAAAACCTGTCCAATTTATTTTCTGATCTGCAGTTTTGTCCCACTGGTGGTATTCAAGAGCATGCACTGACAAATTATCTATCGGTTAAAAATGTATTTGCTGTTGGAGGGTCGTGGTTGACCCCCAATGATAAAATGAAAAATCAAGATTGGGCAACTATAACTGATATTGTCAGATCAAGTGTAGGTTTAATACCACGACCTTAAATCTTTTGTAATACCAGGGATTATTGCGGTTCAAAAAGACGGTAGATTTCTTCTCGTATTTCTGGGTATTTAATCACAGCTTTTGAAGCCGCATCTTCTGCAGCTGTTTTACGGCCGTGATTCAAACAAACTTTTACTAAAGCCCTAAAACATTCTTTATCGGCATAGCCTTGGGCCACTAGTTTTTTGCCTTTTTCTATAACATCCTGAGCTGGCAATAGGTACCAGTCTACTAAAAAAGAAAGTGTCGAGTGTGCAGGCCCACCCACTTCTTCTGCTGGGAATTTAGCCAAAAACATTTGCGCGCGCTGCCCATCTTCAAGTTTTAAAAATTGGCGAATAATGGTGTCCAAATAGGACACAACTGGGCCCGTTACAGTCAACCCAAGATCGAAACATTCAAAAGCAGTCTGGCGATCATTTTTTTGAATATAAAAACGCCCTGCAGTCAAAAGGGCAGCAGAAAATAACTTTACGAGCTCTTTAGGTTTATCATCTAGTCTTTGATAAATATCAAAAAATTGTCGAACATCTTTAAGATTATGACTAAAAACTGCACAAATAAATATATTTCCTAATCGCTTTGGACTAATAGGAAAGTTCTCACGAATTGTAGGCACTAACGAATAAGCGTCCGAGTACAATTTTTGTTCAAACATAGCGTCAAATAAACCCAATAAACATTTGTAATGCAGGGACTGTAGTTTTAAGCCACTGTTATAATGTTTCAATGCTGAATCATAGCCACTTTGTAAAAAATCAACATACCCAAGATAGTAATGGGCCAAAGTGGTCTTTTTATCAAATTGCAACGCCATTTTAAATTCTTCGCGAGCCAGATCTAGCTCTTTAGC
>JBMOJS010000179.1:0-6115 GCA_049315665.1 Pseudobdellovibrionaceae bacterium
CTGTCCTTATTTAAACTTCCAGGTGGTTTAACAGCTATTTTTTTCACTGGCGGCGCTGACCCTTCATCTAAAGCTATGGTTCTTTGGCCACCACTTTGTTTTTTTTCAATTTTCTTGCGCTGCGATTCGGTCAGACCAGTTATAGGTATATAAGTCGATTTGTTTTTATTAGGGCGACCTGATGATGGGGATGTATTGGATTTAAAAAATGCAGAAGAACCATCCCCCTCCAATGATATTTCAATCGATTTTTTATTGCCTGAAGACTCTGCCCCAGCAGAACCCAGGCGATTGGACCTATTATTTCTGCCAAAAGTAGAATTATTAGATCCTCTAGAGCTGGATGATGAACCCCCTTGAGAGGAGTCCAAGTTGGAATTTTTTTTGCCTTCAGATTCAGAGTCAGCCCCGGATTTACCATTTTTTCCACCACTTGTTCCACTAGCATCAGCTGCAGCAGCGATATCTTTAAAGTTCGGTATTTTACATTCAGCACTCTCTTCATCTGAAGACAGCGTTGGCAGTTCCCCGGTTTCTAGCAAGCAGGCGTAATACCCACCCTTGCCTAAAAGCTGATTCATAAATTGTTCTGCCGGAGAAAAAAACATTCTAATGGCAGTCAGTATCAGTGCCACAACAACGACTAAAATTAATATATATTCAGTAACTGCCTGTCCAGATTGGGAATTACCATTTACTCTAAAAGCCATTTGCTACATACTAACATATATGCATAAACACAGCTTTTTTAATTCCCTAGACTCTATGTTGGTCTTGTTTTTAGTAGTCACTATTGTATCATTTCAAAACAAAACCTTTGCTGAAACAAAAAACACCGACGAATTTTCAACTTTTGAAACACAGCCCAAATCAGAAAAAAAAGCCTTACCTAAAGACCCCAACCAAGCTGCAAAAGACTTATTGAAACAAAAAAAGCACCAAGAAGTCATCGATCTTTTATGGCCTAAAATTCAAACTCTGGACAAAGAAGCACTGATCATTCTTTGCCAAGCTCATCAAGAAAAAAAAGAGGGAGCCCAACTACTCAAAGTATCACAAATATTTATTGCTAAATTTTCTGAAAGTGCGCAAGGGCCTTATTTCCAAGCACTTGCTTATACTTTTTTAAAACAAGAGAAAGAGGCCATAGAAGGTTTTAAGGAAACTTTAATACTCAATCCAAAATATGAGCCTGCATATATGGGCTTAATTCAAATTTATGAAAATAAAAAAGACAAGGCCAACCCCAATGGCAATATTTATGAACTTCGCATTTTGTATCAGGATATGATTGATAAAATTGGCCCTCTCCCCCGCTACTTTATTAAACTTTGTGAAATCTACTTTAAGGATCGTTTGTATGACAATGCTATTGAAACTTGCCAAAAAGCTTTGCTTAAAAACCCAAAATCTGCCGAAGCGAGGATCTATTTAGGGTTAAGCCAAATTAGTCAGGGCCAAGAAGAGTCTGGGGTCAGCCATCTTAAAAGATCAGCCAGTGAATTTAAAACATCCATGCTGGCTCAATCCGAATATGCTAAATATTTAGCAGATAAAAAAAATCATCCCGAGGCAAAAATTTACTTTGAAGCTTGCAAGAAAATAGATGCAAAAAATACAACCTGCCTTTTGGGACTGGCAAATGCTTGTTATGAATTGCAAAGCTATGATTGTTCTATAGAAAATTTCACTTTGGCTTGCAATATAGATAGAACTACCTCGGCCCAATTCAGAAAAGCAGCCCAACAGTCAAAACTTTTAAAGAACGATCAGTGGAGTAAAAAATTCGATACTGCTGCCGAAAAATGCACCTATTCTGGGCTATAAAAACTCACCGTAAGCAACGCAGAATTTTCGAGTTTTAGGATAGGCTCTAGCAGTCAACAACGCAGATAGTGCTTAACTAACTTGCTAATAAAAAAAGTGCTAGATGCTAGGCGACAAGCTTAAATCGCGCGGAGGTGGACATAATAGTCCATTGAGCACGATTTAAGCGCAGTCAACACCGCAGATAGTGCTTTTTTTATTAGTAAGGGCGAATTTCGCCAATCAGATCATACTCCATATTATCGGTAATCAAAACTTGTACAAACTGCCCGGCTTCGGCTTGACCATCAGTGATCAACACAACTCCATCAATATCTGGGGCTTGCTGGGACATACGCCCCTGAAGTAATAACTCGGTCTCTTCACTGAAGCCTTCGATAACTACTTCTAAAGTTTTTCCAATATAAGCTTGATTTTTTTCTCTAGAAATATTTTGCTGCACTTCCATAACAGCTTCATATCTTGCATGCTTTTCATCTTCATCGACTTGGTCTGTACGCTTTCCACCTGGGGTATTGTCTTCGGGAGAATATTTAAAGCATCCAACGCGATCAAATTTTTGTTCTACTAAAAAATTTAAAATTTCTTCGAATTGCTCTTGAGTTTCTCCCGGATAACCTACAATAAACTGAGTCCGAATCACTGCTTCAGGTATTTCTGCTCGGATATTCATCAGAACTGTTTCAATCTCTTCACGGGTCATTTTACGATTCATGGCTTTAAGCATATCATTGTTGATGTGCTGCAAAGGCATATCAAAATATTTAACTATTTTTTTACTGTCTTTAATAATTTGTATCATTTCTGGGGTGATCCCATCTGGATACAAATAGAGCAATCTGATCCACTTTAAACCCTCTACTTTGTCCAAAGCTCTTAACAAATTTTCTGGTGACTCAGTGGCTTGCGGGTTTTTTTTACGCAAATCCCAGCCATAATCAGTGAAATCGTGACTGATAATCAAAAGCTCTTTCACACCTTGAGCAACTAATTCTTTGGCTTCTTTAACAACATTTTCAATGGTGCGAGACTGCAAGTTGCCACGAATCAAAGGGATGGCGCAAAATGAACACCTTTTCAGGCAGCCTTCAGATATTTTTAAATAAGCTCTGTGCCCAGGCTGAGAGTTAACCCTGGGAGTGCTAGCTTCTTGTAAGTAAGTGGGTAAATTAAAGAATGCTTTTTGAGTATTGCCTTTTTGGTGTCCTTGCAAAATTTTAGCAATATTTTGAAATTCGCCAGATCCTACAAATAAATCCGCTTCCGGCAAATCATCAACCAAGGCCTCTTTATATCTTTGGGTCAAACACCCAGCCACCACAATTTTTTTCAACTGCCCCTGCTGCTTAAGCTCACCCATTTCTAAAATTTTCTGAATAGATTCTTTTTTTGAGTCTTCAATAAAACCACAAGTGTTTATGATAACGGTATCGGCTTCAGTGTGATCTCCGACTACATTAAAGCCTTCTTTAAGTAAAGTCCCGGCCATAATTTCGCTATCCACTAAATTTTTTGGACAACCTAAGCTTACAAAATGCACTTTATTTTCTGTCATATACTGGTTACCTGCGCCCCTTTGGGGATCTTGAATTTAAAAAGCTCATCATTTTTATTTTTTAAAAAATCAATCGTTGAAAATTGTAAATGTGTTGTATTGCCAATCTCATCTTTATACTCGACTTCAGAAATACTGTTCATAGCCAAATCTATTGCAATTTGCATTGATTTTATATTTGCTTTTTTATTTTTAGCTTCCAAAAAATACTGAATTTTTTGATTTTGTTTTTCTGATTTTAATAATTTGAAGTTTTTATCGATGATATTTTTTCCACTTAAATAGTCCATTAATATTGAAGAATTATTAGACTTACTGAAATTAGATTTTGCCACTTGAATAGGTGTATTCATACCTTTATCAGGATACTGAACATTCCAAACTGTTTTGCCATCAAAAATAAGCAAGGTTTTTTCAGGCTTATCGTTCTCCCACCGCATTTTTCCATAAGATATAAATATCTTGCCTTGGTGAATTTGCTCTTTGATTAAAAACTCAGACTTTACTTTTTTACTCACATCCATTTTAATTAAAGCCGAGGTTTTATAGCGTTTAAGAATAGCTAAAAGAATGGGAAGATCGTCTTTAACTCTTCCTGCGGGCGCTGGCGTTAGTGTTTTTGTATTGGCCTTGGCTTCTATATGCGTCACTTTTGACCAGCTATTGAATCCAGCAAATAAAAGAACTAAAAAAATTATTTTATTAATAAGCATATGAACTTACGACTAATAGCACAATTCTGCTTCAGTAGCTATCAGTAATTGTCTTTTAAGCCTCGATACCCAACCACCCAAGCTTCAAAAACAAAGGGTACCTTGAGGTATTTTTTTAATAGTTCATAGCCCTTTTTAGCAGTCTCGCCAGTTGTTAAAACATCATCAGCAAAGATACAAAGAAGAGGTCCAACTTTTATCTCCCTTAATCGAGAAATATTTTCATTACCGACAATTTGAATTTGGCGCCTTTCTTGTTTAGATTTGTTTTTTTGCATAGTTGCCGTCTGCTTAATAAAAATTTGTGAAACATCGGACCCACTCCAAATTGATAAAGCCTGGGCCCAATGACTAGCGTGATCATCTGTATGCCCCTGACTGCTTGGAGCTGGAAAAATTAAAATCTGCGTAAAGACTGATAAGCGCAGCAAACTGTTTTGAGTATGCTTGTTATCTAAAGCCCATTTATTCACCCACTCCTGAGCCACCCATTGCCATGTTTTTTTATTTTTTAATATTTTTAATCCCAAAAAGTAAGCGGATAAAGCATCACTCACAGCAGGGGGCCAATAGTATAAATATTTAACATTGAACGGTAAGTTTTTATGAATAGTGTAACGGCTTTTAAAGCCGCTTAGATAGTGGTTGCAGTATTTACAAAATGGATTCGCATTATAAACCAAGGTTCCGCAATTAAAACACTGATGCGCATCTAGCAACTGTAAAGCAGACTTAATATCCATCCTAATTTGATTTGCATGATCTAGGCCTAGTTTTAAGAATTCATTTAGATGCGGTGGATAAGGGTCTAATCATTGTGATAGGGAAAATGATGAATGATGGTCATGGACCTATACAATTGCTCTAAAAAAACCGCATGCGCTATGTTTTGATTCATAGTCAATTCTGAAAGACTTAAAGTGATATGTGCCCTTTTTTTGATATCATCACTGACACCAAACGCGCCACCAATGATAAAAACTAGGCGTTTTTTTGAACTCGACATTGCGGACTGAATTTTTTTAGACCACTCTATTGATCCAAAAAATTTGCCTTTTTCGTCCAATAAAATTACATAATCATCGCTTGTCAGCTGCTTAATTAGCAGTGCCGATTCAGCTTCTTTTTTATCTGACTTTTGCTGTCTGGATTTTTTGTCGGACTTTAAAAAACACAATTCAAGTTTGATAAAATGGTTTATTTTTTGGTCGTATTCACCAATACAGTTTTCGATCCATCCACTTGGATTTAAAAAACTGATCAGCGCAATCTTCATTTTAGACTTGCTTGCAAATCAATTTCTTGTGCTTTAGACCATAGCTTTTCTATAGAGTATTCTTGGCGAACAAAATCATAGAAAATATGCACAATCACAGACCCATAGTCGACAACAGCCCATCGTCCTTCTTGCAATCCTTCGACATTCTGTGGATTCAAAGCAAACTTTTCTTTCACCGCAACAATTAAATTTTCCGCCAATGAAGACGCATGACGAGTGCTGCTTCCCGAAGCAATTAAAGTATAGTCTGAAGACGAAGTTTCTAATTTTTGCAAATCATAGCCACGAATTTGTATGCCCTTTTTTTCATTTAAAACTTGTGCACAAAACTCGGTGAACGAAAGATAGTCTTTAATCTTTTCACTTTTGTAAGTATACAAGCTTTCTTGTTGAATATAGGACTCTACAGCCAATGGCAGCATGTCTACGGCAGACCGGCCTAAGCGTAATTTTTTTCTTAACTTGGTCGAAGATACTTCAACATCATTTAAAGTGATAAACTGTACACTTTTTCCATTTTTTAACTCTAAAAAGTTAAAATCAAAATCAGCCACGTGGTCTTTTAAAAAACCAGGTAAGTTGTCTTCACCTTCTGGCAAATCATAACCTGGTCTGGTTGTAACCACCAAATTTGCTAAATTTAATATTTGCTGAAACTCTTTCCATTCATTGAATTTTTCAAATTGATCAGCACCAATAATTAAATAAATATCTGCTTCTAATTTTTTTAAACTTTGCAAA
>JBMOJS010000180.1:0-6105 GCA_049315665.1 Pseudobdellovibrionaceae bacterium
TATGTGTAGAATAATGCTCTATTGCAATTTTAAAAATGGAAAAAATTACCCCCTACCGCCCTACTAAATAACTAAAAGCGGTGGCATAGTACTTGATTTGTTTAATCATAGAAAACAAACCATTGGAACGGCTGGGTGATAAGTGGGACTGCAATCCCAAATCCTGTAAAAAGTGGGGATCCGTTTTTAAAATCACGCTGGGTTTAGCATCGCTATAAACAGTCAAAACCAAAGCCAATAAACCTTTCACAATCAGCGCATCGCTGTCGCCACGAAAAACAATCTTATCCCCCACCAGATCGGCCTTCAGCCACACTTGACTTTGGCATCCCTTCACCAGCAGGTCTTCGTTTTTTTCAGTCTCGGGCAAAGCGGGCCATCTTTTACCCAGATCAATGATTTTTTTATATTTTTCTTCCCAATCTGCAAGAACTGAAAACTCTTGCAATAGAATTTTTTGTCGTTCTTCTAAATCAGGGGTGTTTTTAATCAAACTTGCTAAATCCATTTCATCCTTTCAAAACAGCTTGTGACTGCTGAAGCACTTGTTGCAACAGCTGTTCTCCGGTATCGCCCAAAAGCTCTGTGATATCTTTCACCTTCATTGTGTTGATAATATGAAAACATTTTTTATAAAAGTCTTCTTGCTCATCAAAATAAAAATTCCATAGACGTTCTGATTTTTTGCGCTCTAAAACCCAGCTAGTCTGTTCTTTAATAGTTCCGTCGCTGCGATTTAAAAAGTCCAGCAGCTCGATCACCTGGCGTGGAGAAAAATCCAATTGCACCAAAGCCTCTTCCATCAATCCCATCTCTAAATACGACAAATAGTTACTTATACTTTTCCACAATTGCTGACCTGCGGATCCGTAAGAACTTTTGCAAAAAAAGGTGGTGCATACCACGCCCCGGTAAGCCCAGATCGAGCAGTTGTTGCTGCCCGTATCGTAGTAGGAACACAGTAAAGATTCACTTTGGCCAAAGTCTGTTTTTTTTCGCGACATAAATTCCAGCTGATAACGGACCGGTGCCACCATGCCCACAGGCAAAGCATATTCCCGGCGCTGAATTTTATCGCGAAAAACTTGCTTGGCCGTATCGGTGATAGACGGATCTTGTAGCAGGGCCCCGACGACATAATTAGGGATAAAGGGCTGAAAAGTGCAACACTTTAGATCCGGCAAATAATGCCGTTTATTTTTATTCTGTGGCCGGGTCATAATGCAATTGTTGCAGGTGGCTTTGGTTTCAACAATTTGCAGATTCGCCACTTCTACCGGTAAAAATCGCCGATAAAAAGCAGGCAGTTGCTGAATAAATGGATTCACTGGGGGCTGAGACTGGGCCTTGATCTGGGTTTTGCTTTTTGCGCGCCCTAAATTGTCATTTTTTAAAGACTTTGACACCACCCCAGACCGCCTTCACAAAATCTTATTTTGGTACATAGATACTTAAATAAAATCAATACTTTATTTCTGTCTTTAAATAATACACATCAAAATTCAGGCCCCATCTTTGCCATATATAAGTTCAAAGGGGAGAATATGAAAAAACTATTATGTTACATTTTGATCACTCAAAGCTTGGCGACACAAGCCTTGGCCAGCCAACAGTCCTACACTTTCAAATACAAACTTCAGAATGAAGAGTTAGAAATTAAAAAATCTGCTGCTACCTGGGATGAGGCCTTGAGCTTTGCTGCGCAACAGTGCTTTGATTTTTATATAAAAAGCCGCAAGCTCACCGACGACCACGGCTTGGATGTGATTGACGTTTGCGCTAACCCCCGTTCTTGAGGATTGAATCTTATTCAGCCCATGATAGAATCCTATTCATTAAGGGGAACTCTATGGGTGTACTAAAAGCAGTTGGTGATTTTTTATTTGGCAAAGATCCAGATATTTTTGATGAAAACGGAAAGGTCAGCCACAAGCACCCCAAGAAAAAGTGGGATGCCTGGAACAATCGCAGTAAAAATGATCCCAACAACAACTGGCGCCATCACACCGGCATCACTGGTAGCCCCCCAGGAAAAAAGAAATCCATCTAGAGCTTATTTTTCTTCGTTGCGTTGAATCCTGAACAGCACAGTTCAGGGCTGGATTTAATACGCATTGCATTATGCGCAGTCATCTAAACACCACGACTCTTTACGACAATTTATTTATATGAATCTTAGTCGGGTTTAGCTGCATTTTTTTAAAATAAATAAAAAAAGTTTATTTCAAAAATCATTTTTCACAACTCGACACAAATTAAATATATATATATTTAAAACAAAAAAAATTTACTAAGCTAATATATAAATTTGTTTGCATGGAACATCATTTAAAATAGTAATGATAAACAAAACAGATCCTTTAAAAATATAAATTGTGGACATAGATTAGTAATTTCCTTTATAAAATTAAGGTGGAAAATATAGTGAAGACTGAAGAAATGAGGAAGCTATGAAAACATTATCAGAAATTCTAAAATCCAAGCGCGAAGCCGCGGGACTATCTCAAGGTGATGTGGCCGGTAAATTGAACTATTCAACTCCGCAGTTTGTTTCAAATTGGGAGAGGGGCTTATCTGCGCCCCCGATGTATGCTTTAAAAAAGTTGGCTCACTTGTACAATATTGAAGACGAAGAGCTTTTTCAGGCCTTATTGCAACACAATATCGACAGAGTAACCCGCGACTTAAAGAAAAAATTCTACGGCAATAAAAAAAGATAAATTGTGACTGCGCAGAAAATCTTCCTTAAGGACTATAAGCCTTCAAAGTTCATAGTTCTTAATGTGGATTTATTTTTTTCAATACTTCCCCAATACACACAGGTGATCTGTAAAACAAGTTACGCCAGATGGCCTGACTCCGCAGACAGCAATGTTAAAAATCAAAAAAAAGATATAGAAGCCATCGTCGCAGAATCTACAGATCTAGTTCTGGATGGCGTTGATTTAAAACCTATTGCTGTTGAAATCTTAGATTCGCAAAGCCAACTTTCGAAAAAGTCAATCCCGGGACAAGACTATCAACTGTATGAAGAACATTTGACTTTATTTGCTCCGCCCCAAGAATTTATTTTACAGATTGAAACCCATCTAGAGCCGCAAAAAAATAAATCTTTACAAGGCTTGTATCAATCCAAAGAAATCATTTGCACCCAATGTGAAGCAGAAGGCTTTCGCAATATCACTTATTTTTTAGATCGTCCCGACATCATGGCCCCCTACACCGTCACGATCGAAGCTGATAAAACACTCTACCCCGTGCTTTTAAGCAATGGTTCTAGGTCTTCTTACAAAAATCTAGACAACAACCGACATCAAGTTCAATGGGTGGATCCACACAAAAAACCCTGCTATCTTTTTGCCTTGGTGGCTGGTGACTTGGCTGTTTTAAATGACACTTTTACAACGGCCTCGGGCCGCAAAGTACAGTTAGAAATTTACACAGCCCATGGTCAGTCCCACTTGTGTCATCACGCCATGGCCTCTTTAAAAAAAGCCATGCTGTGGGATCAAGAAACTTACAATTTAGAATACGACTTGGACAACTATATGATCGTGGCCATCGATGATTTCAATGCCGGCGCCATGGAAAACAAAGGCTTAAATATTTTTAATTCCAAGTTGGTTTTAGCGGATCATTTGACGGCTACGGATGAGGACTTGAAAGCCGTAGAGTCCGTCATTGCCCACGAGTATTTTCACAACTGGACGGGCAACCGTGTGACTTTGCGTGACTGGTTTCAATTGTCTTTAAAAGAGGGCTTGACGGTTTTTCGTGACCAAGAGTTTTCTGCAGATATGCTGGATGCTGGTCTTCAGCGCATTGAAGATGTCAGTGGGTTGCGGGCTTCGCAGTTTGCCGAAGACGCTGGGCCCAATGCTCATCCTGTACGCCCGGAGTCTTGCCTGTCGGTGGATAATTTTTTTACTGCCACCATTTATTCCAAAGGGGCCGAGCTGATTCGTATGATGCAAATCATTGTTGGCAAAAAGGGCTTTAAAAAAGGCATGGCTAAATACATTCAACTTTATGATGGTAGCGCCGTGACCACCGAAGATTTTTCAGCCGCCATCGCCAGTGCCAATGGGGTTGATTTTAGCCAATTCAATTTGTGGTATTCGCAAAAAGGCACGCCAAAAGTTGAAATTACAGACAATTACGATGCCTCGACTAAAACATATTCATTGAATTTAAAACAATCTGGTGCAAGCCAGCCTTTTCATATCCCCTTGCAAATTGGTTTTTTAGACCCCAATGGTCAGGAGCTTCACTTACAGCATGCCAGTCTGCAAAAAAATTCGGATGGGGATTCGATTTTGCATTTGCAAGAATTTTTTAAAGAAATCAGTTTTAACAATGTGGAATGCAAACCCTTGCTGTCTATTTTAAGGCAATTTTCTGCGCCAGTGATTTTAGACTTTCAACGTTCTGATCAGGATCTGCTGGCCTTGATGCAAAAAGATACGGATTCTTTTAATCGCTGGGAGTCTGCTCAGACTTTGCATGAAAAAAATATTTTAGCGATTTATCAGGGGTTACCACTGACCCAGGATTCAGCATGGATTCATTGTTTTGGCGAGCTGCTAGAAGATACAAAAATAAATCCAGGTTTAAGGGCTCTGCTGTTGCAAAATCCCAGTCCCCATTTGCTCGCACAAAAAATAAGCCCTTTGCATGGGCCACGTTTATTACAAAGCATCCATCAATGGCTGCACATTTTAGCACAGAAAAACAAGTCTTCTATTCTGAGCACCTATTTGCAATGTCAACAGCAACTGAAAAACTTCAGTGAACACAGTTACGACAGCAAAGCCATGCAATGGCGGTCTTTAAAAAACACCTGCTTAAAGCTATTGTCTTATGTGACCAATCCCGATTGGGACTTGATTCGCGCCCAATTTTCAAACTCCACCAATATGACTGACCAGCAGGCTGCTTTTGAAGTCTTATGTTACAATGAGTCTCCCTATAGAGATGGGGCCATCAAAGAGTTTCATCACCGCTGGCAAAGCAACGATTTGGTTCTTAACAAATGGCTGGCCGTGCAAGCTGGATCCATCCATAGCCACACTTTGCAAAATGTAAAGGCTTTGACTGGGCATAAAGATTTTAATTATTTAAACCCCAATAAAATTTATGCTTTGCTGCGAAACTTTGGGGCCAACTTAAGCCAGATCTACAATCCAGAGTCTTTAGATGCAGTTACTTTTTATATAGAACAGATTCAACACATCGATTTGATAAATCCGCAAGTGGCAGCCAGATTGTGTGCGGCCTTCAACTTTATCCGTCAGCTGGAAGCCAGTCATCAAACAAAGATCAAAGATCTATTGCGGTCCTTACTCAAAGAACAGCGCCTGAGCAAAAATGTTCAGGAGCTTTTACAAACGCTGCTGTAGGGATTCTTTATGATTTCGAGTGGAGCTGAATTAATTCAATTTTTATTTGACCCGTGGATTCTATGGAAGCACTACACTGCCACTTTGCCCTGATTCTCTGCATGGTAGCGATAGGTATTGTGATTTCGACAATAAATTCTTAAATTTTGTGGATCATTGTTGCCGCCAGCAAACTGGGGCTGAATGTGATCCACACTTAAAAATTTTCTACTTCCACATTGAACTCCAGTTTTGGGATCTTGGTACTGACAGCACTGATCGCGCTTTAAGACTGTCTGCCGATTTTTTAAGAATGGGCCACGGGATTTAGATTGATCCAAATATGGCAGCTGTGAATCTGCAGGTGCTGTTGGCTTTTCTGCAGATATATTATTTGAATCAGCACTTTTTGGCTCTTCACTGATTTGTGTTTTTATCTGCGCTTTGCTTCGCGCCTGCTGTTCTTTGCTGACCAAAGTCTTTGCCAAGTGGGCCAAGGTTTCTTTCAATCCCCCACCGGTAGCGTTGGAGAAAAGATCTTGAGCTTGCTTAATCCAAGCCATCTCTTCTGCAGAAAAAGTAATTTCCAGCCGAACCGAATCATCTTGTTGCACTTGCGCTCGAGTTGGTTGCTGGGGTTTAATATCCAAAGCTTTTGCTAAAATTTTTTCAGTTTGCACGACGGATTGATTTTCGATCTGTTGCAAGATCTGACTTTTTTGTTCAG
>JBMOJS010000181.1:0-6047 GCA_049315665.1 Pseudobdellovibrionaceae bacterium
AATTCGCCAGTACTTATTTGCAACCACCCAGCAGACTGGCACTAAAACTCTCGTCTGCTATTATTTATGAGGATTCTATTTATGTATAGGCTCGTTCTTGTTCGTCACGGCGAAAGTCTTTGGAATCAAGAAAACCGCTTTACTGGCTGGCATGACGTTGATCTGTCGGACAAAGGTCGAATCGAGGCCTCTACAGCAGGCAAAAATTTAATGATTCAAGGTTTTCAGTTTGATGTGGTCTACACCAGCGTCTTAAAAAGAGCGATCCACACTATGGACGCCGTACTTAAAGAACTGGACCTGGTCTGGCTGCCTATTCATAAAGAATGGCGTCTGAATGAACGACACTACGGGGCTTTACAAGGCCTGAATAAGGCAGAAACAGCAGCTAAACATGGTGAAGAACAGGTCAAAATCTGGCGTCGAAGCTATGATATCCCACCACCACCCATGCCCACCTCAGACCCCAAACACCCCAGCCATGATCGCAGATACGCGGCACTTAACCCCAGCCAGCTGCCTGCGGGAGAATCTTTAAAAAACACCGTGGAAAGATTTTTACCCCTATGGAATGAAAAAATTCTGCCTGATCTTAAAAAAGGCCTGCGCCCTTTAATTGTGGCCCATGGCAATAGCTTGCGGGCCCTGATTCAACATCTAGAAAACATGTCTTCTGAAGAGATTTTAGAACTGAATGTACCCACGGGAGTGCCTTTGGTTTACGAATTGGACGCCAACCTTAAAGTTTTGAAAAAAGAATATATTGGTAATCCAGAACAGATTGCTGCGGCTATGGCCGCAGTGGCCAACCAAGGTAAAAAACATTAGAGTCTGTCTATCTTGGTTTGAATGGACGTAACGATAAGACCCTAGCCTAGACTTTGTAAAAAGGGTCTTATTTTTTCTAGAAAAAGTAGGGTGAATTTATCTAATTTGGCAGATTCTTGCTGAAAGACTTCTTTAAAAACCTCTGGATAAGGTCTTCGGGTTTTACCCATTTTTACTCTGTATTCCAAATCAACCAACTCATGAAATAAAATCATGCTGGCTTCAAAAGGGATTTTATTTCCCGGCAGCATTTTGGGAAAACCTTTTTTATCTGCTTGTTCGTGGGAACAAAGAATAATGTCTTTTTGTGCGTCAGTGAATTGAAACCTTCGTTCTAAAATTAAATTTAAACTCATGGATGGATGAGCTAAAAACTTGGCTTTGTCTTCGGGATCTAAAGCCTCTCGACCTTCTTTGGAGTCCAATAAACCAATCGTTTTTGGCGATAGATCTAAGGTTGCCACATCACAAAACAGTCCACACATCATAATAGAATCATAGTCACCAGTACCAGAAATAAATGCGGTTAACCCAGCCATAGAAGCCACCATCATGGATCGATCCACAGAGCCTAGGGTTCCATAGGTGGACTGATCAATGACCTTCCAAGGATCTGGCGTTGACCCCAGCGTAAAAACAAATTCACTACTCAATTGATTGCACTTTTCGATCAAAGACTTTCCACGCTGAAAAGAAGACTGCTCAGAATAATCCAAGATATGGCTGATCAATAAAAAATGATTGTATGTCACATTTAAAAACTGCGCACGACATCTAGATAAAAGCCCTGAAGCTGACTTGTCTGTATGGGTGTTTAAATATTTAGAAAAGGCATCTATATCATGCCTACGAATATAAATTTCGCCTAAGGAGGTCATTTTTTGATATTTGCTATCGCTGACTTCACTTCCGGGGTGAAGCACTGGCATAATTTTTTTATTTAAAGTCATTATTGTATAGACGCTAAAATCAACCACAGTACCAGGTTTTATATCTGAAGCCTTGATAGGAATTAACGAGGCCTTAACGACATTTAGAATTATATAATCAATTCGAATTGTGTTCAAAAAATCATTTTCTGAAAGGACAAAATTGCAGCCTGATTTTTTAACAAAAATGGCATCATCCACAGTCAGCTTTTTATCAATAACTATGGCAATGTATGCATCGGGGAAGAATTGCCTTAAGACTTGAACCTCACCAGATATGGCATTGCCATTTTTTTCACTCACAGCTGAAAAGGCAATAAATAAAGGTTAATCATCTGCTTTGTCTAAAAGTTCTTCGGTAGTGTCTAAAAAAGTTGTCGAAATTTCAAAGAATTTAGACAACTTTTCTATTCTTGGTATCACCTTAGGGTCTTTGAACTTTACGACAATAAGATCACTCATTGTTATAGGCCTCACTCATTTTAACTTCTAAACTATCTTTAGTGGCTGGTTTAACAATAAAAGCATTGACCCCTATTTTAACCATCTGATTGACAATTTCTTTATCAGACTCTGCAGAAGCGATTATAATTTTCATACTTGCGAAATCGGGGTTGCCCCGAATAGTTTTAGCTAACTGCATAGTGTCGGTGTCTGGCATAATAATATCTAAAAACATAAGATCAAATTTATGTTTACCCAACATCTCCATGGCTTCGGCACCATTTTTAGCTTCTAAAATATCGTTGTATCCCAAACTTTTTAATGTTTTTTTAAACCAAAGCCGTATCCCCCCCATATCGTCTACGACTAGAATTTTAGCTTCCTTGGCAAACATTAAACCCTCCTCAAAATAAAGCGATAAGCAGACTGATCACTGAATACCACCCACTTAGAAATTGTCTTATCTTCTTCAAGAATCAAATGATCCTTTTCTATAGGTATACCGAACTTAAAGCCATAACCCGAAATTCGAACAGTTTCTTTGAATCGCCCAGTAATATTATTTAAATGCTCAGAACAAACACTTGTATAATTAAGATCATCATCAAAAGGAGCATATGTAGCTTCAAATCGTCTTTGCAGACTAACCACATCTGTAGCTAAAATCAAAATATATTTTTCACCTTCAGATGTTATATCAATTTCGGATACAACTTCCAGAGGACGTGCCAAATCAAGGGCAAAAGCATAGTTTTCAGGTTCAGGCAAAGTTGTAAAATAAGAAAAACTCAATTGCTGTAAACATTCCTCTAAAGATAGCCCAGCATCCAATTTAGATATCGCAGGAATTTTTACGATCATCATTAATTTTTTATGATTAATAGTCCCAAATAGTTTTTGCAAAAAAGGTGGGAAAATAATCACAACCTGTAAAAATTGTTCAGCCAACTTAAATATCACAGATTTGACCTCATCGACCGTGGAGCAAGACTTAACCTTGGTAATATCTATGATTAATTTTTTATCAGCATTGTTTGTTTTACTTAATAACTCAAAATCAGATACCTTCAGTTCTTCTACCAAGACTTCATGCTCGATAAACGGAACCGCTGATGATTTTTTGTTTTCAGAATTTATATTGCCTACAGACATAAAACCCGACCACTATTCTTTTTTCAACTTATCGCAAGTTGAATAACAACCCCAAACCACATAAAACCAGGTCTCTTTGTGCTGTAAAGTTCCTTTTTTATTTTGAGTATAATTTAAAGGGTAAGTAGAAATAGAAAGGGGGATGGATTTTTGTTCAGGACCTTTGCAAAAATTTTCGCCTGAAGCATCCCATTCAGGGACATCATTCATAAAATACACGACTTTGTAATCAACAATACACTGGGTATTTTTTCGCACGATCTCTGCAATTTTCTCACTTGAATCGAACCTGGAACTGGCACAGGCAGAAAAAAAAATTAAGGAGCAAAGAATGAATATATTTTTCATAGATTATATTCCTAAAAGTTTTTTGACTGCCATAATTAATTTGTCGTCCTGATATGGCTTAGTCACCCAGGCTTTAACACCGATCGCTTTGCCTTTTTCTTTCATATCCGCATTGGACTCGGTTGTTAGCATGATAATCGGGGTGGTTTTTCCATTGGGCAATTCAACTAATTTTGAACACATAGTCAAACCATCCATATTGGGCATATTCACATCCGAAATAACCAATTTAATATCTGGGTCTGAGGTAAAAGCGCTCAATCCCAACACACCGTCAGCGGCTTCAACAATTTCTATACCAGCACCAACCAATGTTTTAGTTAATTGAGCTCTTAATGTATCGCTATCGTCAACAACAAGTACTTTAGGCACAAAAATCTCCTCCCCAATCGATGTTAATAACTTAAGCTGCGTTTTTCTGTAAATAAGTCTCTTCTATATATTTTGGAATTTCAATTCGAATTGTTGTACCAAAGCCAACTTTACTTGTGATAGACAACTGACCCTTTAAATCTCTTTCTATTGACATTTTAACGGCATCCATACCCACTCCACGGCCAGAAATATCAGTGACCGCGTCTTTGGTTGAAAACTCTGCAGCAAAAATCAATTCTATGGCATTCTGGTCCGACATTTTTTCAGCTTGAGCTTGCGTAATAATACCTTTTTCTACGCCTTTTTTTCTCAACAAAGCGGGATCCAAACCTTTGCCATCATCTTCAACCACAATACAAACTTTATTGTCTAAATCATGAGTTGTTATTGAAATCGACCCGGCTTCATTTTTTTGATTTTGCACTCTAAGCTCGGGAGACTCAATTCCATGATCTAAAGAATTTCTGACCAAGTGGGTAAGAGCACCATTTAATATTTCTATGGATTCATTGGGTAAATAAGACTCACTGCCCTTGACTTGCAAACGCACTTTTTTGCCTAGCTGCAATGATAAACTATCAACCATATAATAATATCTCACCAAAGATTTTTTAAATGGCAAGTAGCTGATAGTTTTCAAACTGTTGACTAAACCGTCAACATAATTATTTGAATTTTGCAACAAGCTCAGTTTAGTCATAAGACTCAACCAATGTTCCTCGTACACAGTAAAATTGCTTTCTTGCACCGAAGCCAAAGCCTGTCTATTAGCAGCATAGGTATTAACCAATTCATAACATCGCACCATAAACATATAATCAGACTTGCATGCCGTTCCCGCGCCGACTAATAACTGTTTAGCCGTAGAGCTTTTTAATTGAACATTTTCGATTTCTTTTCTAAAATTAAAGCAGTTCTTACTTTCTAAAAAGTTGCGCAGTTCGCACAAATCATCATATAGTGTTTCAATATTTTTAATATCTTTTGTTTTGTCTAAGACCAGCTGAGATTTATTGTTTAATGTATCCCGTTCACATAGATATACCAAGGTCGAAAAATCAGCCCCTGCATTTTTTAAATAGTTATTTTCGATGGAAGCTTTAAAAAGCAATCCACGACTTAATACTTCAGACGATATCCACTGCACCAAATCTATTCTTTTTTCATAAGCATTATTTAGAATTTCTAAAGGCAAATAGGCCGACAGTATTGAAACACAACTTTGAACCAATACTTTGTCATTCAAGTTATCATTTTGCATTAAATCCGTATGGGCCATTTTAATTTTTGCTGATTTATCTTTGTTTGGAACTTTCAATACTTTTTCTGCAACATCCGTATAATTAGAAATGATTCTTAGACAATTTAACAACTCGGACTGCACATGATTAACATTGTCTTCAACAATCGTATCATGATTTTTCAACTGACTGACGAACTGTTCAATATGGTGAACATAGGAACCTAATTTATCGAAACCAAATACTTTTGAATTTCCTTTGATGGTGTGTAAGTTCCTAAAAATTTCATTTCTGTATTCAGCTAAGCGTTCTGGACTTGAAGCCTGATCTTGACATTGACCAATAAGCTCTAAACAATTTCCAAAAAAGCTTTTGATTTCTTCAGGGGATTGCCTAGAAAGCTCTTGCAACACTTGGGCTTTTTCTTGATTGGCTTTACGTTCAGCCTCTATTTGAGCCATCAGTTGGCGTTCCTTAGTTACATCATCCACAATCAACATGATTTGGTTCAAAAGCCCATCTTCAGCGTAAAGCGGATTGTATGAAACTTTTAAATTTGCAATTTGTTGATTAATGCTGATATCTAACTCTTTGGGTAGATTATCTTCCATCAACATCCATTGCATATCGTCAGAACCAAAAACTGTGGTTAATGCAGTATTTGCATTTATAAACTTTTCAGACTTTTTATCTAAATCATTAAATAAGAAATCCAATAAGCCTAGGTCTG
>JBMOJS010000182.1:0-6033 GCA_049315665.1 Pseudobdellovibrionaceae bacterium
GCTGACCCATTTGCACCCCTAGTGCAAAAGAGTTTTCTGCAGAGCTTATGTCTACTTGAACTTGCTTCAATTGAGTTTTTTCAAAACATGACACTGCGACCGAGATCGAATGGTCAAAAACTTGTGTTTCAAAAATTTCTCCAGCACTAGAGCATCCGATAATCTTTGATTGAGGATATTTGTTTTTTAAATCTAAAAACTGATCCTGCCAATTTTTTTCTGGATCGTAAAAACACAATACCATTGTGTTTTCGGAATCCAATGAGCCATCCATTGGCGAGCTCCATTTGCTGTTTTTATAAAAAAAGTTTTGAATTTTCATATAGATTCCTTAAAATGTATTTAGTTTAATCTATCGGTATTATACGAATAATTCATTACACTTTTAACAACATAGGTAAAAGTCCTGGTGAAGTTTTTGACCTCACCCTAAGATAATTAATCAGGACAAACCTTTGGTCCTATAGCTCAAACAATAAAAACTCTGCTCCACTTTTCCAACTAAAAGTCAATTTTGAAACGGATTGTATTTGTAAGGCATCGCCTGGACTTAGGATGTACTCACCAACCGAGTCCTGGATCAAAAGACTTCCCTTGATATTTTGTAACCAATATTTTTTTGTAGAGTCGATCACTTTAGAAAAGCCGGCAGGGGTTGGGTCAACTTTTTTACAGGCATACAACCGCATATCTTGATTGATAGAAATCGATCCATCTTCACCATTGGGTGAAATAACCAAAACCAAATTATTTTTAGATAAATCTTCTGAAAAATTTTTCTGTCCATAACCTGGACCTATGCCCAGCTGTCTTGGCAATATCCATATTTGTAAAAAATGACTCAATTCATTTTTAAGATGATTGTGTTCAGAGTGGCGAATGCCGGTACCCGCGCTCATCCTTTGCACTTCACCAGGTTTAATTACAGTTTCATTGCCCATACTGTCTTTGTGTTCAAGAGCGCCCTCGATCACATAAGAAATGATTTCCATATCTTTGTGGCCATGGGTTGAGAAACCAGTACCACCCATGATTCGATCTTCATTAATGACACGCAAAACGCCAAAACCCATTCGATTTTCATTATGGTAATCAGCAAAAGAAAAAGTATGCCACGACTTCAACCAGCCATGATCAGCGAAACCCCTTGATGAAGCAGAAATGAGCTCTGTCATAAAATTCTTCCTTTTTAATCAATCACAACTTTTCGTGATCTATAATATTTCAACTTAAATTAGATCCATTAAAAAAACTTTACAAGCAGTAACAATAAGCATATGTAAGCCTTTAATACTATTCCTAGTTGATTATGGGGTATAACTTTTGACTTTTAAACAGCTACGATACTTTTGTATTATTGCGAACTCAGAAAGTTTTAGCAAAGCTGCAGAGTCACTGGGAGTCAGTCAACCCGCCATCAGTCGAACAATGGCTGATCTTGAAAAAGAACTTGAAACCGTTTTATTGGATCGAACTAGCACTGGACCCCGCCTGACAGCCAGTGGGCAGATTTTGTATGATACGGCCATCCATATATTAAACCATGAACAAGTTATTTATAGCCGAATTAAAGAATTGAAAGAAGATAAAAAGAAAGTTCTGCAAATTGGGCTTTCCCAAAGCTTAAATGAATCTCCAATTTTTCCTTTAATTTCATCCTACGAAGCAGTGTCCAATGATATTCAAGTCTCTTTTGTAGAAAAAATTCCCACAAAAGATGCACTTAAACTTTTGCAAGAAGGTGTCATTTCTCTTTTTTTAGCTGACTCTTTGGATCTAGAAAAAAACAATGAATTGATTCGCTGGTCTACAGTCCTATTTATTTATGAAATGCTTTATAAAATTGGCTTCAACAGCTGTACACAATCAGAAAAAAGGATTAATGATGTCGGTAGCAGTGAATTGGTATTGATTTCTGAGGCCGCCTATAGTGAAGCTTTAATTAAAAAAATCAAAGAAACTAGCCTTAAGAATACTGCAAGCGAGGTTAAAATCGTAGATCCACATTGGATGATTATCCCACTCGTTCATAAAAATAAATGTCAGGCCATTCTTCCCCGCAGTTTGCTAAATTCTACAGTTTCTGATACGCCTTTTGACTTTAAACAAGAATATCAAAGTCACTCTATGCAACTTATTTGCTCGCCAACAACAAATCAGTTGATTGAAATCAGCTATTTTATAAATAAATTATTAAGTATAAATATTGATGGTTTGATGATTTCAAAAACGCAGCTGCACAATGGTATACTGTGATTGACGACTTAATGATTTTGCGATTATCTTCCTCAAGCTATATGTAGATCTAAGGTGGGGTCACTTTATGAACCAGTCCAATGTATCCAGTGATCTAATCGAATTTTTAAAAGTTCCACAGGGTGGCGAATCTTATGATATTATTGGCTCCAATGCCAGCTTGGTTCTTGGTTTAGTTGAATTGCAAAACAATATAAGTTTAGCCTCCAGCTCAGATCTTTCTTTCAGTCAAGCTGTATGGCCACTGTTTCAGGCTGACCCTTTTTTTTCTGAAGTGGATCGCATTGCGATAGTTACAAGATCAGGTTTGTCTAATAATTTATGGGTCAATGATTTTTTTCAGACCCCCCGAGCGCAAAAAAGTGATCTTATCATTGGCTACTCGTGTTTTGTGTCTCCGCAAAGCTCTTTATTTAAATTGAACGCCAATCAAATGCGCGTTTTTGCCGATGCCAACGAAATCGTCAACCATTTTTACGGTCAGAACAAAACTCCACAAAAATCAATTCAACTTATTGCTGAATCTGGTCTAAAAAGTGGCGCCTGCCTGCCTATCTTTCGTTGGGGTACACTTGTCGGTTTTTTATTTTTAAATTCTATACAGCCCAACTACTTCAAAGACATGAGTAAAGAAGACATTTCAGTACTAAGACTGCTGACCGGCGTAGCAAGAACTTGGTTAAGTCAAAGAATTTCCGAACCCCACGGCTATCTTGATTTTCTAAATGTTATCAAATCTTCCAATTATGCAGGTGATTTATTTGATATCCAAAATACTGAAAAATTGCTTTCTATAGGACTAGATTATCTTGGAATTAAAGATGTGAAAACCAAAATTATCGGCTGTCCACTGTGGCCAAAACCTATTTGGGTGGATTACAATTTTGTTTATATTATGTCTTACCTATGTTTAAATATTCCTCTGATTCACAGTGGCAACCTTGAATTGGTTTGCGAAAGAACTGACGAAAGCTGGTTGATCTTTAAAGTTATGGGCCAGTGGAATAAATCCGAGTCAGTAAGTATTTGTCGTCGATTAAAAATATTTGATAACCTTATGCATTTTCTTGATATGTATATTTCTGTTTATCAAGACACCCAATTAGAAATCAAAGTTTTTATCGACGCTTCGTATTTTTCTTCTGACAATGGCCCATATTCAATTTCTAAAAACTAGGCCCTAAAAAAGACTTTTAATTACGTGGTATTTTCAATAAATCGATCGGATTTTTTAACCGAACGAATAGATCTAGATACATCTTTTAAATTATGCAGTTGAATGTTTGGCAAAGCCGATGGCAACCCCAGTGCGTCGAATCTTCTCACCGATTTTGACAACCAACCAATTATCAATAAAAAAAGCATACAACTGGCAAATATGACAAGTGGAAAGAAAAAAACCATATAGAAAGCTAGAACCGAAATAATTGTTAACATGATCTTATCCATAAATCCTCCTCAAAAATTTTATATAAAATCTTTCTTTACTTCAAACCTTCAACAACTAGCAGCTGAGGATGATCTCTAGCCTGGTTTTTTTTCCAAGATTGAACCTCTTTATTCAGCTGGGTACTTGCGACTTTTATCACTTGTACTTTCTGACTGCTAACCCCTGAAGCCCAATCAGTAGTTAAACATTCTAGAACAAAAATGGGCACTAACATCATAATTCTAAAATCAAATTTTACTAATTTTAGTTTGTAAGTCATATAGCCTCCTCTAAAATCGCCGTATTATGAAAGGTTTCACTATACATCTCTTTAAAAGACTCTACAGGGGGGGCGCCAAAAAAAGTTTTTGTACTTAACTCTGGAGCAAGCCGAATACTACTTACTAAAATATGACGACTTTTTTTGGTGGACCTGGTAACATAGCCTTTCACTTCAACATCAGCGTATGCCATTTTTTGTAAAAGCCAGGGCTCAATTTTTTTTACAAAATGTAAATGATAAGTAATTAGTTTTTTAGTAATCAGCATAAAGTGTTTTGAATTGCTTTCATCAGCACATAAAATTCCCAAATATCGAAAAAACATAAAATCCTCCGTGAATAATAAATTGATCGTAAATAAGTTTAAATTTTAATAATCTTTTAGGGAGGGGAGAAATTATGCTAGTACCTATGATGAATCCATTTTCGTGTCCTCCAATTGCTTGCTAATATATGTAGCAATTGGAGTGCCAAACTAAAACCGCTGTATTGGTTTGTACTGGTGCCAGTACACATTTTTTTGAGTCTTTACTCAAATTTGAGATTGCGAACCAATAATTTCGCGTAAGAAATAATAAATGGGTTATATCTTATTGCTGACTGATTATATATCTAGCTTTTGGATTTTGGACGCTAAGGTTGTACCTTTAACTCCTAATAAGTCAGCAGCACCTTTGCTACCGTATATTCGACCACTTGATTTTTTTAAAGCTCTGACAATTAAAATTTTTTCTAATGCTTTTATTGTTTCAACCAATGGAAAAACTTTATTATCTATATCCTTACTGTCATTAAGTATTTGTACCAATTTCGAATATTCTGCAGAAGACACATCATCTTCATTTACAGCGATACTACCACCACACCCTGTTATAGAGCTTGCAAAAAAAGTAAGTTCTTTTGTTTTTAGTCCAAGCAGAATAGATCTCTCAATTTCATGGCCCAATTGACGAATATTACCAGGCCAATCATAAGACAAAAGATTTTGCCATTGAGCTTTACTCACAGCCATCGAATCAAGCGCCTTTGATCTGATTTCTTTTTCAATAAAAGCCTTTGCTAAAATAGCGATATCATCACGACGTTCGCGCAATGGAGGTATTTCTATAGGAATGACATTAATTCTATAGAACAAATCTCGACGAAACTTTTCCTCTTCAACTTCTTTGGCTAAGTTTCGATTTGTTGCTGCTATAATTCGCACGTCAATTTTTTGTTGATTACAGCTACCAACCGCTCTTACTTCACCCTCTTGGATCACCCGAAGCAACTTGCATTGTTGTGATAGTGGAAGCTCACCAATTTCATCTAAAAATAACGTCCCACCATGGGCTTCACGAAAGTAGCCCAGATGATCCCGCACAGCTCCGGTAAATGCTCCCTTTTGATAACCAAAAAATTCGCTTTCAAAAAGTTCAGCAGGTATTGCCGCACAATTAACCGCCACCCAAGGCCCATTTTTTCTACCGCTCAATTGATGAATTCTTTTAGCAACACGTTCTTTACCCACTCCGGTTTCACCAGAAATTAAAACTGCACAATCAGAGTGCGAAACTAGATCAATCTTTTCTTCAATTTGTTTTTCGACTTCAGAGCCGTTGGACAACAATGGATTATCTTCAACGCTATGGTCCTCCTGCTTGATAGTAAAAATTATCTTGTCAATATCGTCCTGATTTTTTTCATTAGACGCACTTGAATTTTGTAGGCTTTGCTCTCCACATTGTTTCAAAAATACAAATTGATAGTCTTTGCCATCGAATTGACTAGTGGTGCACAGATAGGCAAATTTTATATTTTGTGAAAAACATTGAAATGTGATTTGGCCAAAATTTTTAGATAGCTGATGGACTTTAAAAAAATCAAACAGACTATTATTTTTTAGATTTTGTAATAATTGGGTTTCAAATAACTTTTTGGCTTGATCATTAAAAAATAGAATTTCTGCCGAATTATAATCTAGAACAAAGCCAGCTTCTTCATAACTATTCAATAGTTCAAAGGCAGTTAAACTTTCTCTTCTTAAAATTCCTTTGACTGAGTTAGGACTTCCTAAAACTCGACCAG
>JBMOJS010000183.1:0-6006 GCA_049315665.1 Pseudobdellovibrionaceae bacterium
AGAAGTGAATGGACTGAAAACGCTTTGGTTGCAAAGACAGGTACATTGAATCATGCAAAAGCCTTGGCTGGTTTTGTATCTACGAAAGAAGGTCGCTACTATTTTGCAGTTTTTTTTAAAATTGAAACATCTAGTGATTTTGTTGTAGCCATAGCGGCTAGGGACCGTATAGTGAAATCCTTGATTCAAGAACATGGTGGTAAAGAAGACTTGGGAGTGGAATCTAGATTGTTTTTTACGGTGGATCAAGACTCGGTATTTACGGTCGGCAATATACAAATGAAAAAACAATAGAGGTCTTTTTGGGAAGATTAGAATTTAAAAAGCTAAGCATTATTTTTTCATGCATTATGATTTTTAACACAGAAAATGCTTTTTCTGCCAAGGACTGCTCAACAGAAAAAATAGTTGGTGCTATTAATGCCAGTGATACCCTACTTTTAAAAAGTTGTTTCGAATTAAAAAAAATTGATTTTAACACTTGGCAAACCAAAGGCGACAGTGTTTTGCATGTTGCGGTTTCCAGCGAAAGAATTTCTGTTTTGAATTTTTTGTTAAAATACGATTTAAATTTAAAATCTATAAATAAAAAACAGCAAACAGCCCTTGATGTAGCCTTGTTGTCTGGTCAAGATGAAGCCTCGACAATGTTGATTTCTGCCTACGAAAAACAGCCACAAAAACCTGATTTAGACTTTTTAAAAATAAAAGATATTTTATTTTTAATAGCAGAAAAAAATATGTATCTTACATTGGATCATATAAAAAGGTATTTAACTAAATCAGATCTGAATAAAAAAAATGAATCTGGTGATTCGGCATTGCATGTTGCCGCCGCCAATGGCAGTGTTGAAGTCATTCGAATATTATTGCAAGCTGGCGCAGATCCTCAACTTAAAAATATAAATAATGAAACTTCTTTGGATATTGCTAAAAAATTAAAGCTTAAAAAAACCATCCAGGCGTTGTCCAAAATTCAAAAATAAATATTGATCACAGAGTCTAGAAACTAAGGACTGACTTTCCAGTCTTGCAAGCCCAGTTGGCTTTGTAGGAATACAGTATGGTAGCCTGTTTCGATACGCAGTCGGACCTGATTCTGCGGTAAAGGTTCAATGCTTTCAATTTTAATACTTCGGGGCTGTCTTTTTAAAACTGAAACTATTGAATCGGTCAGTTTGTCCCAACGTATGTAAGGTTCAAAACTTTGACCTTGATCATTACTGATAAATGTTCCGACCAGCCAGGCCCCATTGGGATGGATAGCTACAGGCCAATTTTTGTTGCCAAAGTTTTGTAAATGCTGCCAAGTTTTGCCGTCATTGGTAGTGTAGATCCCCCGAGCCGAAACCAAACCTAACATCTTATTGACTTTTGAAAATGAGACAGAAAAAATATCTCGCTTAAGTAAGGTCTCGTTAGAAATAAAGGACGTTTCATTATTTAATAATAAACTTTTATTCAAGTCATCTTGCAAAGTGAAGTGCGATCGATTTTGTTTTTTCCACCAAACTTCGCCATGCAAAGGCAGCCTGCTTTGCGCCCACAGATCGGCATTGACAGACTTGATTTCTAATTTTGACTTAAGTATTGGTCCGTCCAAAAAAGTTTGTAAACTGAAGGATCTGCGTTCGTCCATTTTGCTTTTTACAATCTGAGCTATTGAAATTTTTTGTTTATCTTTGGTGATTAAAAACTCATTTTCTCGGTAAAGAGTTTCCAACCATTTGCCATTGTAAAAAACCTGATTCGCAAAATCCATTTTACAAATAATATGGTTGATATCAATATAGCCCTGTATTAAATGATCTGCATTTTTGTACTCCACTTTTAAAAAAGGAGTGTTGTAGTCTAAAATTTTTAAACGCGCTTGAGCTGGTAAGCGCAATAAATTTTTTGATTCGTAATTGTTATTTTGTTTTAAAAAGCTTTCAGATACAGTCAGGGCTCTGCCGGGGTCTTCTTCTAGGGCTTTTAAAAGATGCAATGGGATATAGCCTGTTTTGTTCAACTGGGGAACCTTAACTAAAGCCCAATAGTCATCAGTATTTTCAATTAAAACAGAGGTTTCTAAAGGAAGAAGTGCCAATGCTTTCGCCGTTGGCATTTTTTGTTCTAACAGGATCACCGATTGATTGGTTTTCGCTTGGTAAGAAAGTTGAATGTCTCGGACCAGGGATGTTGAGGGCAACCAATACAGCTTTTTATTCCATTGGATTTGATATTGAAATTGAAATTGCGTGCGCAATTGATTTTTTTCTAAAACCTCTGCAGAGGCTTGCCCTGAAAAAAAAAGACTTTGTGGTGATTTATAAAAATGTTGAGCTTCAGTAAACTTTCCTTTGATCCATTGTTGTGGTAAGGCGGCATAAACCGCAACTGTACTTAACAAAGATAGAAAGAAGATTGATTTTGCTGGCACTCCTTTATTTTTTGGGAAGCCGCGCAGTGTTTCAAGGCCAGAACTTTGACCACCGCCCAAGGGAGGGATAGTGTAGAACTGTATTTGCATAAAAATTCGCGAGGGGGAAACATGCAAAGTCCAGTTCAGTTGGATCAAATTCAGGTTCTTGGCGTTGTAGGAGCAGGGCAAATGGGCAATGGCATTGCTCAGGTCGCTGCAGGCACAGGGTATAAAGTCATTGTGGTTGATGTGAATCAGGAGTCTTTAGAAAAAGGCAAAAAAGCCATAGAAACCAGTTGTGATCGACTGATCAAAAAAAGTCTTTTTAATGAAGAACAAAAAAAATCACTTCTGTCGAATATCACTTGGCAAACTGACCTAAAGGCCATGGAGAACGTGGATGTGGCTATTGAAGCTGCCAGTGAAAATTTAGATTTAAAACTAAAAATTTTTAAAAATCTAGACCAGGTGGTCAAGCCCCAGGCCTTATTGTGCAGCAATACTTCATCCATATCTATCACTAAAATTGCAGCGGCCACCCATAGACCTGGGCAAGTGTGTGGCATGCACTTTATGAATCCCGTGCCTTTAATGAAATTGGTGGAAGGAATTCGCGGATTGCAGACCACCGATGCAACATTCAATACGATTAAGCTGCTGAGTGAAAAATTGGGAAAAGTTTTTGTTGAATCAACCAAAGATATGCCAGGTTTTATTGTTAATCGTATCCTTATGCCCATGATCAACGAGGCTGTGTACACTTTGCATGAGGGGATAGCCACAGTCGAAGCCATAGATGAGGCTATGCACCTAGGAACCAATCAACCTATGGGGCCTTTAACCTTGGCTGATTTTATCGGTCTTGATACTTGTCTGGCGATCATGAATGTTTTGTATGATGGATTTTCAGATTCGAAATACCGTCCTTGTCCCCTATTGGTGAAATATGTTGAAGCCGGGTGGTTGGGTAAAAAATCTGGAAGAGGTTTTTATAACTATGACAAATAAATATAAGTTCATAAATTTGGAAGAGATAAAACCCACAGTGTGGTGTTTGACTATTCAAAGGCCAGAAGCCATGAATGCTTTAAATAAAAATGTGTTTGCGGATTTGCAACTGGCCTTGCAAGAAATTTCAAGTTGGGATTTTTCTAAACTTCGAGTGCTTATTATTACTGGTTCTGGCGAAAAATCTTTTGTGGCTGGTGCGGATATTAAAGAGCTTTCAGTTTTAAATAATGAACAGGCTCTGCAATTGTCCCAGTCGGGGCAAAAAGTCTTTCAACAATTGGCTTTATTAAAAGTGCCTGTCATTGCCGCTGTGAATGGATTTGCCCTAGGCGGTGGTTGCGAGTTAGCCCTGGCCTGTGATTTTATTTATGCTGCTGAAAATGCAAAATTTGGTTTACCTGAAGTCAGTCTTGGCTTGATTCCTGGGTATGCAGGGACTGTGCGTTTGCCGAAAGCAGTTGGTCAGCGCAGAGCCAATGAGATGATTTTTACCGGACAATTGTTAACAGCGGCAGAGGCTTTGCAGTTCGGTTTAGTCAATAAAGTTATTCCAAATGCAGATTTACTGAATGAAGTTATAAAAACAGCCGATGCAATTTTAGCTAAAAGTCCTTTGGCGGTGTCTAAAGCAAAGCTTTCGATCTTAGAAGCGCAAACTTTGGATCTGCCGGCTGGGCAAAAAAATGAAGCGCATATTTTTTCTGAATTGTTTCAAAGTGCAGATATGTTAGAGGGAACTCAAGCTTTTTTAGAAAAACGCAAAGCCCACTTTACTGGTCAATGAGAGCCTATCCTAAAACTCTTAAAGTCAAGGCGTCAGTCGACTGAGCGACTGAGGAATAGTACTTACTGATCGCTTGGCGATCAGTGCTATCAACTTCGCAAGGAAGCGAAGGAGGCTGCAACGCAGGATTTAAGAGTTTTAGGATAGGCGCTTGTGATTAGAAGCCGATGACATCTAAGGCATTGGACGCAATGCTCGCCTTTTTCACACCATCCCAGGTGAATTCTAAGTTGATTTTGAAAGTAGACTCGCCGCCAATCATTTGCAGTTGAGTGAAGGTAATAACCCAACAATCGCCGGGAGGTTTGATCTGGGCGATATAAGACCAGGATTTGATTTTTTCGATAGGTGTTAAAGATTCATCTGGAGTTTTTTTGGGGCGAATATTATCGTAGACAACTTTTCCTAAAAAGTTAACTGGTCGTGAACGAAAGCCCCCTAAAAATGTATAGTCTTCAGTGCTGACTCCGCCGGCAACGGGCTGTCCTGGGGTGATGCTGTACTGTTTGATTAGGCCCAGTTGTCCAAAAAGTCCACCATCACCATTGACCCTAATACGTGAAGACACATTTGTGACGTTTTGGTAGGGAAAATAGTTGAAGGAAGAGGCCGCTGCATAGCGGTCGATGGACGCACTGATTTCAATGCCCAAATTCGACCAAGGTTGTTTGTCTTTGGTGTCTAGTTTGTCCTGGTAGGCATCATAAGATTGCGATATTTTTAAAGAGGCTAGGGGCGAATAAGTACTTTTGTTGTCAGACCATTGTTTATAAATTAAATTTTGTGTGACAGAGAAAGTCACAAGTTCACGGTCATAAATACGATCATTGTAATCAAACTGAATGCTAAAATCATTACCAAGATCGGCATCACTTAAGTTGCTAGAACTGTAGTAGGGGGATTCTGACTGTTGGCCATAACCAAAGAAGGGGTGCTTTTTTTGGGCTAGCCAAGGAATGGCCGTGTAAGTGATTTGGGGAATAATTTCATGTTTGTACAATGAAGCTTTGGGGTTGTCGCGATTTCCATAAACTTGGCTAAAGTAGCCGCTTCCACTGTTTTCTAGTCGAACATAACGGCGTACATTGTATTTTTCATCGCCGATATTGAAAATATAATGGCTTTCGCGGTAAGATACTTTAGAAGTCAAATCTACACCATCCGCCACAACAAAACTTTTATATAAACTGGGTATCAGTTCTAGTCTTTGTCCTGTGCGAATAAGGTCTTTGTCCGCATTGTAATCATTGTCTGGATCTAAAGTGCAGTTGGGCTTGCTGTCGTATTGAGGATCTAATATGGAAGTGCCATTTTTTAGTGTTTTACTGCAATTGCTGCGCGGGTAGCGATAATAAGGACCACCTGATGTCGAGCCCGAACTTTGGTCGAAGTTTAGGGTTTTACCAGTGTCTAAATTTGTTCGCTGGACAAGGCTATCATAAGAGGCACTAGATCTGGTAAAATTGGTGTAATCAAAGTCCACACTGTATTGCAAGCCGGTATTCAATAATGGTTTAGGCACTGTTGCAAAACGCAATTCTGGCAAACGATGAACACTGTCATCGCGACTGGCCAGTGGATCTGATTTTAACATATTGATATAAAAAGAACTGTCTGCACTGAAATGATAGTCATAGCCATTTTTAGTGACAGACATGCGATTTTCCATAGCGGAATCGCCGTTGTTTTGTGCTTCCAATGGAAAATCTTTGGCATATTGTAAATCGCTGGCTAAGTTAAGTTTAGCCCTATGGGTATAGCCTTCGGGCAATAGGTGAACATGGTCATAATGCAAAAACCAGCGGTT
>JBMOJS010000184.1:0-5947 GCA_049315665.1 Pseudobdellovibrionaceae bacterium
CGGGTCATAGCCGTAAGGACCTCCGGGACGACATTTTAAAAGACGTCCACAGATCAGAATTACAGCCCTTAGTGGGTCGTGATTTTTTAGACACTCCTCGGCATAACATGAGCAGCTAGGAGTAAAACGACAGGCCCCACCTAAATAAATGGATAAACTATTTCGATAAGCGCGAACCAACAGAAACAGACCCTCACTCAACGACTTTTTGAATAAAATGCAGCCCCTTGTCCATAGATTTTTTAAAATCAGTGTAGAGCATTTTTTTATATTCATGTCGACTTTCTGCGATAAAAACAACGTTCAAATCCATGTCAATGGACTCTAAATGAACCTGATTTTGCTTGAAATATTCTAGACACCAGCGCTTCATTTTGTTTCGAAGCACTGCGGTACCCACTTTTTTTGGCACCGTAACTCCCCATCTAAAGGCTTGTTGCTGTGAGTCGTGGTATTTTAAATAGGACCAAAGCAACCAGTTCTCTGCCCTAAAAACACGACCTTTTTCACGCAAAAACCCATAGTCTGAAGTTCTTTTAAGTCTTTGAATTGATTTACTTTCCACCCGTTGAAACAGTCAGTTTTTTACGGCCTTTCGCTCTTCGTCTAGAAAGAATCTGTTGGCCATCTTTGGTGGCCATTCTTGCTCTAAAACCATGTTTGTTTTTTCTACGTCTATTGCTGGGTTGATATGTTCTTTTCATGAACGACTCCTATGTATTTCCAAGGTTTGCGAGTAAATCACATCGCGGCATTGAGGTCAACTGTTGAAAACTTAGGCTGTGGTTGTTAATCAATAGGGTTTCTATATGTTCTGTGTGGGGAGGGCCCGTGGAAGTTGATCATATTCAGTCTATCGATTCTAGTTTTTGGTCGTCAGTTAAAGCCAAAATGAAAAATCGCAATCAAAACAATAAGCTTTTAGCAACTTGGCTAGATCCTATTGAGTACGTGCAAACATCAGGATCACAAGAAAGACCAAAATTGGTTTTAAGTGTACCAAATGCTTTGCATCAGTATTTTGTTATCGAAAATCTGCAAGATAAAATTTACGCTGAAATATCAGATGCTTATAAATCCTCATTTGAGGTTGAGTTTGTTGTATCCGGTGTAAAGAAAAAAGAAGATTTAACTTCTGAAGATTTAGTTTCCCAAGAAAGTTTATTTTCTCAAATCAGCAGATCAAACCCGCAGCCACCGGTTGAAAATAAACCTGCGCCTACTGGGCAAACTTATACCCGTGGTAATTCTGATGCTTTGAATGTAGAGCTGTCTTTTTCAACATTTGTGGTAGGTAAAAATTCTGAATTTGCTCATGCGGCTTGCTACAATGTTGCACAAAATCCCGGAACTGATGACTATAATCCCTTATACATATATGGTCCCGTAGGTATGGGTAAAACCCATTTGCTGCATGCTGCTGGTAACTATGTACGTGAACAGTTTCCACATTTACGAATCACTTATATTTCGGCTGAGCGTTTTATGAACGAATGTATTTCTTCAATACGACGTCATGAGATGGATAAATTCAGACAAAAATACCGGGAAAATTCAGATATTTTACTAGTGGATGATGTTCAATATATTGCTCGTGGAGAAGCAGTTCAGGAAGAATTCTTTCATACGGTAAATAATTTTATTGATCATAAGAAACAGGTGATTTTAGCCAGTGACCGTATGCCCAAGGACATTCATGGTCTTGAAGACCGAAGTCGCACCCGACTTGAACGGGGCCTGATTGCGGATATAACTATGCCGGATTTAGAAACCAGAATCGCAATTTTACGCTACAAAGCCGAAAAATTTGCGGTGAAATCTCCTGATGAAGTCATCAATTACATTGCACGTATTTCTAAACGTTCTATTCGTGAGCTTGAAGGAAACTTAAAAAAAGTGAAAATGTTTTCAGAACTTCAAGGTCTGCCTATAAATTTAGAACTCGTGAAAAAAATCTTATCCCATCATGAAACACAAACCAGTATTTCCGCGGAAGGAATTTTAAAAATTATTACTGATTATTATGAAATAAAAATTCAAGATTTAAAATCCTCGTCAAGGTCTAAAGCTATTGTTGTACCCCGTCAGATGTGCATGTATTTAATCAAAAAACACTTGGATAAATCCTTAGTTGATATAGGACGACTGTTTGGTGGTAAGGATCACACGACAGTGATGAATGCTGTGGAAAGAATAAGATATCTACATAACACAGATCCCGATATATCTAAAGATCTTGAAGAGTTAGAGAACAGAATCCACAATATCACAGGGGTGTGAATGTGGATTGTGTATAACCATGTGGATAAGTATGTAGATTAAAATGTGGATTAAGGTTTTCCACAAAAAATGAAGACTTTAAGGCCAGTTGTCCACATGGGTTATCCACAGTTGTTTTTAAGTATTTACAAGATGTTATGAGGTTTGATAGGTTTTCCACACCCCTACTACTACTACTACATATATAAATTTAGTAATAGTACTAAGGAAATTTCCACAAAGAGGGATTATGAAATTAGAAATAGAAAAGAAGGATCTTTTAAACTTAATTGGTAAAACTCAAAATATTGTAGAAAAAAGAAACACCATGCCAATACTGGTGAATATTTTATTAGAAACTCAAGAAACAAATTTAAAAGTTTTTGCCACAGATTTAGAGGTTAGTTTGACTGACGAAGTCAGATGCCAGGTTTTACAAAATGGAAAAGTTGGAGTCAGTGCAAAAAATCTTTTTGATATCGTGAAAGAGTTAAAAGATGGCACATTGATTTTAGAACGCAAGGACAACAACTGGTTAGAAATTAAGCAGGGAAAATACACTTCTAAAATTGTTGGTATTAGTGCTGAAGAATATCCAATATTTCCAACTTTCAACTCACCCTATTTTTATAATTTAGATGCTAAAATTATTCGCGATATGATCGATAAAACAATCTACTCTATTTCTAGCGATGAAACTAGATATCATCTGAACGGAGTGTATTTCGAATTAAATATCACCAGCGGCTTAAAAATGGTGGCTACAGATGGACATCGTATGAGTTTGATCAACAAGACCATTCAGGATTCGCAAAACAAAGTGAATCAAGGTGTGATTATTCCCAGAAAAGGTTTAAATGAAATTAAAAAAATCCTAGATAATGTGGATGAAACTGTGGAATTCTCGATAGAGGGGTCACAATTTATTTTAAAAAATAAATCCACAGTATTGATGATACGATTGATTGAAGGAAAGTATCCGAATTATCAACAGTTTATTCCACAAAAATTAACCCAAAAAGTTTTGATCAATAAAGAAGCCTTTCTAAGTTCGTTGAAAAGAGTTTCTTTATTAGCCAACCAAAAATCAAAAGCGGTTTTATTAAACATATCTAAGGGTCGTTTAGAAATATCATCCAATAACCCAGAGCTGGGGGATGCTAAAGAAGAAATGGAAATTGAATACTCTGGGACTGAGCTTAAGATTGGGTTTAACGCCAAATACATCACAGATATTTTATCCAGCATAGATGATGAAATAATTGATTTTGAGATCAATGATCAGATATCACCGGGCATAATACGTCCTCACAATGACGCTTCTTACACTTGTGTCATTATGCCCATGAGAATTTAATGTTTTTTTCTAAATTAAAATTGAAAAACTTCCGTAACCTTCAGGATGTCTCGGTTGAATTTTCTGAAGGACTTAATGTTCTGATTGGTAACAATGGGCAGGGTAAAACTAACTTCATTGAAAGTTTATTTTTTGCAACTCAAGGAGAAACCTTCCGTCCGGGAGACTCAAAAAACTTAGTTCGCCTGGGGGAACAAGCCGCTTTTATATATACCCAAGTAGCACATCAAAATTTACGTCATGATATTGAGGTAAAGATCTCTTTAGAAAAGACTGAATATTATTTGAATCAAAAAAAAACGACTAAAGCGCAACTTATGAAAACATTTTGCGCCGTGGTTTTTAGTCCTGAAAGTTTATCTTGTATTAAGGAATCCGCTGAACAACGAAGAAATTTAATTGATGAATCTTTGGTTAGTTTTAAAAAATCCAACACAGACATCATTTCTGAATTCAAAAAAATATACAAAATGCGTAATAAAATGCTGAAGCAACATTTAGAGGGCCAAATTTTGGCCAAAGAGTTGAATCATTATTTAGATTCTATAGAAGATTTGTATGTTGAAAAGTGCATGGCTTTGACGCTATCTAGATTGGAACTTTTGCAGAATATCAAAAAAGACTTTAATAGTGCAATGCAATACATCTCGCAAAATGAAAAGCAAGAGCTTCTGACTGAGTATCTAATATCAAGTCAAGCTTTTACCTTGGAAAATACAGATCTTATAAAAGAAACAGTGCAAAAAAGATTGATAGAGCTACGACCGGCAGAGATATCCTCAGGAATATCTCTAGTGGGGCCGCATAAACATGAAATTCGTTTTCTTTATGATCAAAAAGACTCACGTTTTTTCTGTTCACAAGGGCAGCAACGGGCTATTATATTATCTTTTAAAATGGCTCAGGTTATGTACCATAGAAAGGCTTACGGGGATTACCCGGTACTCATGCTGGATGATGTGTTATCAGAATTAGATCAAATAAAGAGAGAAGCTTTGGTATCATTTTTACACGACATAAAAACACAAATTTTTGTAACGACAACAGATCTGTCTTTACCACAATCCTTTCACATGGATGGCATAGCGGTAAAAACAGTTCAACAGGGTCAATTGCTCTAAAAAGGAATATTCATGTCCACGACCACAGTAGAAAATAGTTACTCTGCAGATTCGATTCAGGTTCTTGAAGGTTTAGAGGCTGTTCGTAAAAGACCAGGAATGTATATTGGTGATACCGGAGTGCGTGGTTATCACCATTTGGTCTATGAAGTTGTGGATAACTCGGTGGATGAGTCCCTAGCTGGATTCTGCAAAAATATTTTTATAACTATCAACACGGATGAATCAATTACAGTTGAAGATGATGGTCGCGGAATTCCAGTAGGTGCCCATAAAAATGGGAAATCTGCCCTAGAAATTGTAATGACTGTTTTACATGCCGGTGGAAAATTTGATGGCGGCACATACAAAGTTTCTGGTGGACTGCATGGCGTGGGTGCTTCTGTTGTTAACGCCTTGTCATCCAGATGTATGGTGGAAGTTCATCGTGATGGTTTTATTTGGCGACAAAAATATGAAAAGGGCATTGTGCAAACTCCTGTGGAAAAAGGGGAAACCACAACAAAAACGGGAACCATCACTACCTTCAAACCCGATCGTGAAATTTTTAAAGATGAATCTATAAGTTTTGATACCAACACCTTAGCCAATCGTTTTCGTGAATTGGCTTTTTTAAATGCAGGCTTAAGAATTTCAGTCAAAGACGAAAGAACCGGTAAAACCACAGATTTTCAATATTCAAAAGGTATCGCTGAATTTGTTGGTTACTTGAACGCATCTAAAAAAGCCGTACATAGTGATGTGGTCTTTTTTCGCGGTGAAAAAGAAACTGTGGAAGTTGAAGTGGCTTTGCAGTGGAATGACACTTATTCAGAATCTATTTTTAGTTACTGCAACAACATCAATACCGTAGAAGGTGGAACGCACTTGATCGGTTTTCGAGGGGCTTTAACCAGAACCACAAACGCTTACGGCAGTGAAAAGAATTTTTTAAAAGATCTAAAGTCTAATTTAGAAGGTGAAGATATTCGTGAAGGCTTAGCTGCCGTGGTTTCTGTGAAAGTTCGTGAACCCCAATTTGAAGGGCAAACAAAAACCAAATTAGGCAATGCCGAAGTCAAAGGTATTGTAGAGTCTTTAGTTAATGAAAAATTGGCGGATTGGTTTGATCGGAATCCAGGAACTGCAAAAACCATCATTTCTAAGTGCGTAGAGGCAGCTCGAGCTCGTGAAGCTGCCCGTAAGGCCCGTGATTTGACCCGAAGAAAAA
>JBMOJS010000185.1:0-5920 GCA_049315665.1 Pseudobdellovibrionaceae bacterium
AAAAATGAGGGAAAACTTAAGCAAAATAAAAAACGCCAGCGGGGCTCTTTGATGCGTAAAGCAGAAACAACAGCGCTGACTAAAATCAAAAAATACAACACGGGAGTAAAAAATAAAACCTGTGCGGCTATAAACTGCAGCCAACGTGTTAGACTCAGCTCACTTCCTGTGTGTCGATCATGAAATTGATAACGAAAACCAGGCCAATCATGCCATAGATTCCAAAAAAAGATGGGAGAGCATAGTGCCGTCGCTAATAAAAAGCCAACCCAAGGCCAGGGTTTAAGTAAAGATTTACGATGTTCAGGGGACATCAACAGATACAAAGCAAATCCAGGCGCCAGCAGTGCGATGATAAACTTGGAATTCAAGCCCAATCCCATTATCAAACCTAAATAAATCCATGATTTCTTCAGACTCCAGGGGTTATCGGGGCGCACGGATCGCCAAAAAACCAAAGAGGCCCACAGCCAACATAAAATAAAAGGTGTTTCGGGCGAAGCCACATAGCCGCCAAAACCCCAAAAGGGCGTCCATAAAATCATCAGTGCAGTGAAATGCGCCGTCCAGCGGTCAAAAAGTTCCTCCGCCAGCTTCCATGCTAAAATCACTGAAAAAATATAGCAGATAAAAGAGGGCAGGCGTACGGCAATAATTGTATCGCCAAAAAATTGAGTTGATATATACTCCAACCAAGCAATCATGCCGGGATGGTCAAAGTAAGACCACTGTAAATCCCTTGTCCATGACCAGTGATAGGCTTCGTCATCAATCAGTCCTACAGAAACAGAAAATAAAATACGTAGAACTAAAGTTAAAGCAAAAAATAAAAAGATCTGCTGTTGGCGGCTGCGGTTGTTCCATAAGTTTAATAACATAAAGTTCAAACTAATATTTTGTACAACCGGGGTCAATCTTTCTTGATGACCGATTTTCGTTGGCTTTTTGCGATAAAAAGGCCGTTAAAATAATTTAATGCGTGGCGAATCTTGCAGTTGTTTTTTTATATGCAAATATTTTTTTTAAAACTATCAAAAATGAAGCCTGGCTTATTAATGATCACTTTCGTCATTTTTTGTTCTTGCCAGTGGCTCATCACTAAAAATCAAGAAAAGCAGTTGATCTTGGCTCTGCGCAGTTCACCCACCAGTCAAGTTGTTATGACTTATAATGTAGAAAATCTGTTTGACACTCAAGATGATCCACAAAAAGAGGACAATACTTTTTTACCTTTAAAATTAAAAAACACCCATGGACACAAGCGCTTCTGCCAAAAGATTAAAATTAAAAAGTGGCGACAAGAGTGCCTTTATAAAGATTGGTCCGAATCACTTCTGCATTTAAAGTTGCAAAGATTGTCAGGCTCTATTTTGCAAATCAATGCCGGCAAGGGGCCTGATTTATTGATTTTGGAAGAAGTAGAAAATATAAATGTATTAGAAAAACTCAATAAAGATTTTTTAAGTCCTGCAGATTACCGTTCAGTGGTTTTAATTGAGGGTGATGATCCAAGGGGTATTGACCTAGCCATGCTGTCACGGTGGCCCATGGTAGGTCCCGGAAAATTGCATAGAATACCTGGACAAGCAAAGTTGCGTGGTATTTTACATGCGGATTTTTTGCTTCCAGATGGGTCTGTACTAACTTCCTTCGCCGTGCACTTACCAAACCCCACTCATGGCCCGCAACTTCGCACTCAAGTGTTGAATTTTTTAAATGCATTGACTGAGGGGCTACCTAAAAATCGTTTGGTTTTGGTGGGTGGGGATTTTAATATCTCCAAATCAGAAGACAAAAAAATGCATCGCTATAAAGATTTAGCAAAGAGCTGGCTGGTTTCACATTTGGTGGGTTGTGATTTGTGCAAAGGCACGCATTACTATAAATCCAGTCAAGAATGGTCTTTTTTAGATGCGTTGCTTTTTTCGAAAAACTTTGATCTAGATCAAAATGGAACTTGGTTTTTAGATAAGGCTTCGGTGCAAATACCCAAGGCATATCCATTGCAGTCTGTGGACGGAAGGCCTAAAAGTTTAGATCAAATCGATCAGGCCTATGGAGTATCGGACCATTTTCCCATGGCGGCTTTGATACGCCAACGAAAAATATCGCAAAAGCATAAGGGCGCGCCCTGGGATCTCAACTATTAGTATAATTATTGCTGGTATCTAAGATGAAATTTTGACATATTTAAGGGATGAGTCAAAATTATGAATTCATCGATAAAGAAAAAAAATACTGGGGAGCTATTTTTAAATACGATAAAAATTTTAATAACGATGTGAAAAAAATTTTAACTTTAGAAGAACTTAAATACTGGCATAGTCTACCGCATTTAGAAAGTAAGAATAAATACTCGCAGACTCGATATGAGCTTAAAAAAGTCATAGCAGATATTTTGTATAACCCTGGTCACAAGATCTCGTTGTCACAAATTTTATTTTCTACCATCAAAGAAGGAAAGCCGGTTCTATCTAACAAATCCCATGATGTTGATTTAGATTTTAATCTTTCTCACAGCGACGACTTTTTTGTCGCAGTATTTTCAAAGCAAGGCCAGGTGGGAGTAGATATTCAAAAAATCAAACCTATAAAAAATATAAATAAAATAGCGGAAAGAATATTTTCTAAGGATGAAGTTCTATACTTAAAAAAAATAGAAGATAACAATAAACAACAAGAAGTTTTTGCCCGTTTATGGTCTGCCCGCGAGGCGATTGTCAAAACCATCGGCGGTAGTATTATAAAAGATGGTCCCAAGATAAAAATAGACCCACAGAGTTTTCAGATAAACAAATGCTCTGTGGATGAAACAATGGAAAAGCAGTGGCGTCTGGATTTCTTATCTTCGCCACCTGGCTACGTGTGTGCCGTGAGCTTTTTAAGCAACAAATAGAGTAAAAAGTCTATAAGTTTTTGTCACTTAAAATGACCCTTCAGTATAATTTTTTATCTTCTCGCGATGTGTTTAGAAATTTAGTTTGATTTCCACTCGGCTTCCACTGTCTGATCAAGAAAGATCAACTGGTGATAGATCTACTATCTATCCCTGTGGATTGTAAAATTGAATTGTTCTGCAGCAAAGGGGGATTTTGTGACAGAAAAAATTCTAACTTCGGAAGCAAATTTATTTTTGCACAAGCTGCAAAGAAAGTTCAATGATTCAAGATTGGATCTGTTGCAGAAACGAAATTTCCGTGCAGAAAAAATCATGTCTGGAACTATGCCAGAATTTTTACCTGAAACAGAAAATATTCGTTCGGGGGCATGGACTGTTGGACCAACTCCCGAAGATTTGCAAAAAAGACATGTGGAAATCACTGGACCTGCCGAAGCCAAGATGATCATCAACGCTTTGAACTGTGGTGCTGATGTTTTTATGGCCGACTTTGAAGATGCCCTGTCGCCAACTTGGAATAATGTTATTGAAGGTCAAGAGGCTTTATTTCAGGCCGTGCGCCGGCAGCTTACCTTCAGCAATGAAAGTGGCAAAACATATCAGCTTTCTGATAAAATAGCCACTTTGGTGGTTAGACCTCGTGGTCTGCATTTACAAGAGGATCATTATCTTGTAGATGGCCAGCCTGTATCCGCCTCTTTATTTGATTTTGGACTGTTCTTTTTTCACAATGCTAAGGAGCTATTACAGAAAAAATCGGGACCCTATTTTTATTTGCCCAAGTTAGAAAGTCATTTAGAGGCACGCTGGTGGAATGAAGTTTTTAACTATGCTCAAGAAGAGCTTAAAATTCCATCAGGCACAATTAAGGTTACGGTTTTGATTGAAACAGTTTTAGCTGCTTTTGAAATGGAAGAGATTTTATTTGAGTTGAAAAATCATATAGTAGCTTTGAACGCTGGACGATGGGATTATATTTTTAGTTACATTAAAAAGTTTCAAAAACAAAAAGAGTTTGTTTTTCCTGATCGTTTGCAAGTAACCATGATGACTCCATTTATGCAACACTACTGCGAGATGATAGTTCAAGCTTGTCACAAGCGGGGGGCCCACGCCATAGGCGGCATGGCGGCCTTTATCCCCAACCGTAAAGAGCCCGAAGTCACGCGTCAGGCTTTAGAGAAAGTAGCTCAAGATAAAAAACGTGAAGCACAGATGGGTTTTGATGGCACGTGGGTGGCTCACCCTGATTTAGTTTCGGTCGCAAGGGCCGAATTTGAAAAGGTATTGGGTTCTGCTGCAAACCAAAAAAGTAAACAGATAGAAAAAAATCTTTCTGCAGAAAAACTGTTGCAAGTGCATATTGAGGGTTCAGAAATCACCGAGCAGGGGGTCAGGCTGAACATTCAAATTTCTTTATTGTATTTGGATGCTTGGCTTTCTGGTTTGGGAGCAGTGGCCATTCATAATATGATGGAGGATGTGGCCACTGCTGAAATTTCTCGCAGCCAGTTGTGGCAATGGCTAACACACAAAGTTCAATTGAAAGACGGACGTGTTTTTACAAATGAGCTTTATCAACAATTTTTTGCTGAAGAACTGCAGAAAATTTCGAAAAATCTTAGATACATTGAACCTGTATCTAATCTTATGCAGTCTTTGGTTCTAAATCAAAAATTTGAAAATTTTTTAACATTGAAAGCTTATTCAGCTTTGAATGTCATTCATAATACCAATAAAAAGGGGGGGATTATGTCATTGAATAAAGAGGTAAAAAGTAACCAATTGCAAACATCATGGTTGAATGAACCTAGATGGAAGGGGATTCGTCGTAGCTACACACCTGCTGAGGTCATTAAGCTACAGACCACATTGCCCATAGATTATTCTATTGCCCAGTATGGTTCACAAAAACTATGGTCCATGTTGAATGAGCCTGGTTATGTAAACACTTTTGGCGCCATGACTGGGGCGCAGGCTGTACAAATGGTCAAAGGCGGTCTGAAGTCCATTTACTTGAGTGGCTGGCAGGTGGCCGCAGATGCTAACTTATCAGGGCAAACTTATCCGGATCAAAGTTTATATCCTTCAAACAGTGTTCCCAATGTGGTGCGCAGAATTAATAATGCCTTTGTTCGTGCGGATCAAATTGATCGCAGCAGTGGTCAAGATGGTAAAGGCTTAGATTGGTATGCCCCGATTGTGGCCGATGCCGAAGCCGGTTTTGGTGGACCTTTGCATGCTTTTGAATTGATGAAATCCATGATTGAAGCCGGAGCCAGTGGCGTTCACTTTGAAGACCAATTGGCCGCCGAAAAAAAATGCGGGCATTTGGCGGGTAAAGTCTTGGTTCCCACTTCCACTTTTGTGCGCACTTTACAAGCTGCACGTTTGGCTTCTGATGTGGTCAATGTGCCAGCAGTGATTATTGCCAGAACAGATGCCTTAAGTGCTAACCTAATGACCTCAGATATCGATAATGCAGATAAAGCCTTTTTAACTGGTGAAAGAACGCCTGAAGGTTATTTTGTAATCAAGGGAGGACTTGATTATGCAATAGCTCGAGCTTTAGCTTATGCTCCGTGGGCTGATGTTTTATGGTTTGAAACATCTAAACCCGATGTGGCTGAAGCTGAAAAATTTGCTAAAGTTATTCACGCCCAATATCCCGGTAAGATTTTGGCCTACAATTGCTCGCCCTCTTTCAACTGGAAAAAATATTTAAGTGATCAGCAGATTGCTGAATTTCAAAAAACTTTAGGTGCTTTGGGGTATAAATTTCAGTTTATTACTTTGGCGGGCTGGCATTTACTGAATTACCATACTTTTGATTTGGCTCAGGCCTATTCTGAGTCAGGTATGACAGCCTATGTGAAACTGCAAGAAGCCGAGTTCGCTTCAGCAGATTCTGGTTATACAGCTGTTCGCCATCAACAAGAGGTAGGCACTGGGTATTTTGACCAGGTTTTAAATACCATCACTGAAGGCACCGCTTCCACTGGCGCATTGGCAGGCTCTACC
>JBMOJS010000186.1:0-5914 GCA_049315665.1 Pseudobdellovibrionaceae bacterium
TGTCCACTTCAGCCAAGTGCCATAAAATATGGGTGGTTAATTTTCTTTCGCGGGAAGTAAGTTCCAGCAGTTTGCTGTGTAAGGTCTCGTCTGTGAGTTTTTGCAAGACGACGGGAATAGTTGTATTGACGGTATAAGATGTGTGCATAGGTAGACCTCCGTTCACCGACAATACCACGACTTTTAAAATGCAGTTTTTGGGGGTTTTTAAAAAAACAAATATGAATGTGTAAGGCCCAAAACACAACGATCAGTCGCCGTCAAAGCCCTCTGCAGAGGCTTTTTTCTAGGCCGTACCAAGCTTGTCGTTCTAAATATTTTTTAGCTATATAAACAATTTTAAATGCATCGTTATAGTGTCAAGCGTTTATTTTTTATAAATGCTGAGTATTGTAAACAAAGGCTATTTTTTAAAAGCATTTTGTACCATAACTTAAATTCGAATTCCACTTGGAAGTGTCAGTGATTGAGCTGTGCGAGAGTGCCCAGCCCAATAAAGAAATATGACCAGGGCTGCAGTCGCCTTGCTACTCAAAAAAACTAGTGCATATCAATTCCAAAAAATAATAATTCGAAAAAAGCAAATCTTTGCCGCCGCAGCCGTACTTCCATCTGAAACCCATAAACTGAATTTTTATTAGCTAGGGTATAAGCGCCTAAGAACAACCCCTATATGTTATTGGCAGGCATGGGCCTTACTGCATTTCGCATTTGCATGAATCCTGATCACAGACAGCCAGGTATGATTTATTTTTACTGGTCCATTCCATTTGCTGAATGGACTGATTTTTAATCTTATATTCGCCACGGGCTTCAGTGGATTTTACCACCCAACTGGAATTGTAATCTGTTCGAGGCCCCCATTTTTCTTTTGCTTTGAGCAAAAGCTGCTGGGAATCCCGCCGCAGAGATTCCCATTCCTTTGGCAAAGGCGTTGGGATTGGCAAGCCTTCATTATCGACTAAAAAATACTTGATATCGACTTGATCGGATTCGCTAGAGCCTAAAAATTGCAAGCGGTGTTGTGCTTTGTTCACATCTAAAAAGTGATGGTTTTCTATACGTGGCCAACTGATTTTTTGTAAATCAAAGCGTAAATCCGTAATTTCACTGGGTTGACAATTTTTAAATGCAGATTGGATTTTTTGTTCTAAATTTTTATTGAGAATCTCTGTCTCTGATTGTTGATGGCTTTGAAGTTTTTGCGGTTGTTCTGGCTCAATAGGTTCACTGTATTGCAAAGCCAACGGTGTATTTTCTGTTGCAGCAGCGGGCTCAACTGAATTTTCTGATATTTTTTCTGTCGCCGCTAGATGCTGATCTTTTGTCACAGATATTTGTTTAAAAGAAAAATCATTTTTTATAAAAAAATACACAACCACTACAAAAATTAAAAATATCACATGCTTTAATTTTGATCTTTCCATCAGTAAATGGCCTCTAATTATGCGACCAGCGTGCTAGGGACTGTTGGGAATTAAACTCAGATCAGGTTTCCAAACACCCCAATTCGGGCACTGGTTGGACCTAGCATTAGCGCTGGGTTCTACCTCGCCCCAGCGTGAAGCTACATCATCATTGGGATTGTTGGACATCCATCCTAAAAACAATCTTCGTTTAGCTTCAGCCATATCAATTTTATTATTTTTATAATAGGTCGTACTGCAGTAAGAGTTCTGATCCAAAACACTGAGTGGCATAAAAGTGGATTCATCAGCCACCGTGGATTCTATAGATGGAAATATTTTACTTACAATAGCATAAGTGTCTGGTTTCAATTCTTGAACGCGCCCTTCATTGTGAATTTTTTGATAAGAATTTCGCAAAACAATCAGCTCGTAAAATAATCTTTGATCACGACTGGGGGTAGAGTAAGAGTCATATTGTTCTTGGTTCATACAAACAGGGGCTGGCCTGCCTGAAACCAATAACTTGTTGAAGGCTTGAGCTCCCACCTGCACCACTTCCACCCTTTCGCGCAATCCTTCACAAGCATCCGCCAAAAGCCGACGCAACTGATCATTAGGGGCCTCTTGCATAGTTGCTATTCGAGATTTTAAGGTTTCGAAAATCTGTTTTACAGAAACATTGTACTGTTCTGAGGAATATCCTGGCACGGTCCAAACTGGCTTTTTTAGAAAATCTTTGGGACGCCAAAATCGAAACCCTGCGTTTTCTTGCAATACACGATCGCCCTCATACACCCATTCTGGATTAGGCCAAGTGTAGCGTTCTTTTAAAAAATAATTTTGCTTACTAGCTTCAATAGAATTAAACAACAATCGAGGTTCACCACTGGCAGACAATGAAACAATGGTCCAAGAATGATGATTCAATTTTGTGGTCAAAAGAATAGTTCCTGGCCGGACACTGTTTGAGTTTAAAGACACCGGATAGGTATCGTCTGGCATAGACCGAGTCGATGCGACCTCACCTAAAAAAATCAAAAACTCTTTAAATTTTCTTGCTTCAGAATAAAACTTCCAATCCCAACGGCTCATATTGTTGGTGATCAAATTATCGCCACCGGTGGGATCATTTATCGCATAGGGAAGTTTGTTTTCAAAAGCAAATATGGCTCGTAAAGTATACACCACATCAGCACAGTCCCGTCGAAGACTATAGTAGGGATTGGGACGGCCATCAGATAGATTTTTATCGGCAAAAATATTTCTATTGGTTTTTTTATCCAACCATTGCTGATAAGCCTTTTCCCATTGCGCATCCCAATTTTTATCACTGTTCCACACAGCAGCTTGGGATTGAGTAGTCAGACTTAAAAATAATAAGACACCAGCAAAAAATTTCATAGATCAGCAGCCTAATCTGTAATCATAAAATTTCATAGTTTAATTTTTTGTCGTTCGATGGCAGCTATGTCGAACTTTTCGACAGGGGAGGACGGGTTTTATATCAGTTGGTTAAAATGCATCGAAGTTTTTATTTCTCAGTTTGGTCTGCGGATTTACGCTCTCTCTTCAATTCGGACATTGGGTTTCAGATGGAAGTGCTGTTGCGGCAGAAATTTCGAACGAAAGCTCAGCGGCAGCTAAATCATATCTTCTAAAAATTATTTTGTTTATAAAATTCAGCCATCATTAACGACCCGAAAACAGGTTTTCAAGAGCAATCAGTGTTTACAATACCGAGCCCCCAAAACCGAACTTCAATGTGGAAGTAGAAAATTCAGCTCCCGCGCGGAACGGGAGTCCAATACTTATTTTTTATTTCCTAGCAAAGCCGCAAAAGGATTGTTGAATGGAGAGGTCGGTGTGGGCGGTTTTCTTCCGCCAGCAGCAGCGCAACTTCCAGAATCACGACCGCCACCACGTCCTTGTTGACCACCGCCGGATCCCGCAGCAGGGCGCGAAGATCTTTCAGGCGCCGGGCTGGTCAATGGAAACTGAGGTGGTGGTTCGCCTTTTTGCTCCCAGCTAGGTAACAAACGGGCTGGTTTTGCAGGAGCGGGTTTCGCCCCGCCACCGCCAGCAGCATCGCCGCCACCAGATCTACTGCGGTCCCCACCACCACGGGCTTTGTTAGGCCTAGGCTGCTGCTGCACATTTTCTTGCGCAAAAGCAGGGGCCGCATCCAGTTTCATGGTCAATGAAATCTGATTTTTTACTTTATCCACTTTTAAAACTTTAACTTGAACTTGATCCCCAGGATTCACTACTTTTCTTGGGTCATCCACAAACTGATGCGAGATTTCAGAAATATGCACCAATCCATCTTGATGAACCCCAATATCCACAAAAGCCCCAAAGTTAGTCACATTGGTCACGATCCCTGGGCAAATCATTTCGTCATTCAAATCTTTCACTTCAAAAATATCTTCACGAAATTGAAAAACCTTGAATGGATCCCGTGGATCACGACCTGGTTTTTCTAGCTCGCGCACAATATCATCGAAAGTGTATTCACCCACCAAAGCGGCCCACTTGGTTCTTTGCTCCAAAAGCTTTTTGGCGCCAGCGCCAATCAAATCAGAAATTCCTACCCCTAAATCCGAAGCCATATCCCTGACGGCAGGGTATCTTTCGGGATGAATCCCGGTGGAGTCCAGCACGGCTTTGCCATTAAATATGCGCAAGAATCCAGCGCTCTGTTCAAACACTTTGGTCGAAAATTTGGGAATCTTTAAAAGATCCGAACGATCACTAAATAAACCCTTGGTTTTTCGCTGTTCAATAATATTTTTTGCCAAGGCGGGACCAATCCCAGACACCACCGACAATAGCGGAGCAGATGCGGTGTTCAAGTCAACACCCACGGTATTTACACAAGACTCAACCACAGCTTCTAAGGATTTTTTCAATGAAGTCTGTTGTACATCATGTTGATACTGACCAACTCCGATAGATTTTGGATCCACTTTAACCAATTCAGCCAATGGATCTTGCAATCGTCGAGCAATCGATATGGCACCACGAACTGTAATGTCTAAATCCGGAAACTCTTCCCTAGCCACATCCGAAGCGGAATACACCGAAGCCCCGGATTCATTGACCATAATCACAGGAATATTTTTACCTAGATCTTTCATTATTTTTCTTAGAAAGATTTCTGTTTCGCGGCCAGCAGTCCCGTTACCAACAGCAATCGCATCAATTTGTATTTGTTTAGTCACTTCGCCGAATAAAGCTTTCGCTTTTTCTTCTGCGGCATCGCCCAACACATGCACCACCGTGTGAGAAATAAAATTTCCGCCTTTATCAATCAAAGCCACTTTACTGCCCGTGCGCAATCCAGGGTCAACACCCAAAACACATTTTGGTCCATAAGGTGATGCTAGCAACAAACGCCTGACATTTTCAGCAAATACTTTAATGGCGTGATCATCCGCTTTTTCTTTCAAATGGCGATGCACTTCATTCACCACAGATGGCAGAACATAAACATTCAAAGCCATTCTGGCAGCTTGAGCTAAAAACTGACCTGCCGGCTGATCTTCGACGTTTGTGGCAAAGTCGACATACTTTTTAAGTAAAACCTCTTCATCGCCTTTGATTTCTACAGAAAGCTCTTCTTCTTGCCAGCCTCGGCGCATGGCCAAATAGCGATGCGATGATTTAGAATCCATCAGGCTTTTAACACCTTCATCAAACTCTTTGTACATTTCATATTTCGAGTTGGGCTTATAACCTTTGGCTACTTTTGAAATCACTTTGCCTTTTTCTAAATAATTATTCAGCGCAAAAGCCCGCAAATCCGGTTCATTGGCCAATTTTTCAGTCAGGATGTCTTGTGCCCCTTTTAAAGCTTCGTCATAAGTGTTGACCTTAGCGCTGGCATTCAAAAATTGTTTGGCTTTAACCTCTAAAGGTTCTGCATCCTTAATAAGACCATGCCCCACATCCCATATCCATAAGGCCAATGGCTCCAGCCCGGCATCCCTAGCAATGGTGGCTTTGGTTTTCTTTTTCTTTTTGAAAGGACGATAAATCTCTTCCAGCTCGCCCAAGTCCCAAGACCCATCAATCCGTCTTTTGACTTCGTCGGTCAGATTTCCCTGATCGCCAATTTCTTTTAGTAAAAAAACTTTGCGTTTTACAATTTCATTGTAATTTTCATGAGCTTCTAAAACAGCCCTAATCTGTACTTCATCCAGATTGCCCGTTTTTTCTTTACGATAACGGGCAATAAATGGGACAGTGCCCCCTTCGGCGGCCAGATCAATCACAGCTAAAGCTGATTTTGCTGTTACTGAGGGAACTGATTTAATTAAATAAGCCTGCTGGTTCTGATCCATAAAACCTCTTGAAATAAAAACTTTATTTTAATAAGCGATAAAGAAAAAAAGAAAGCATGATTTTGATTATTTATGACGAAACATAATTAAGCCATGGGTAGGATCATAGGGCGATACACCCACGCTGACGCGATCACCCACCACAACGCGAATATTAAAACG
>JBMOJS010000187.1:0-5854 GCA_049315665.1 Pseudobdellovibrionaceae bacterium
ACAGCATGGCCCTGAAATCAAAAGTTGTGGGGAAACGTTAGCCGTAGCGGCGGTGGCTGAGGAATCAGAGACTGTGGTATTTGTTGTTTGATCAGCAGCGTTGCTTACCATTGCTGATTTAACAGCATCAGAAGAATTGGCATTTTCTTTCGACTCAACAGGGCCTTTTTGTTGCAGGGCCTTTTTGTTGCAGAACTTTTTTGGTTACATACAATAGATAATCTTTAAGTTCTGTGGATTGCACTTTGTTGGATAAATAATCCTGGGCTTCTTTAAGTTGTTCGTATTGTTCTTGACTCAGTGTTAGGGTGATTTGCACTTGGTTGTCTTTGATGGGGGAAATGGAATTCACTTCCTCTGGCCCATAAGAAGGCAAAGCCTCGACCAAAACTGCTTTGCTTTGAAAAGTATTTTTATTTTTAAGTTGCGCTAGGATTTCTTTTTTCTGGGCCAGATCCATTTTTTGGCTTTGCACTTTTTCTTCTTTACGGATAGCAGTTTGGACCATAGCCACTTGGGTCAAATTCAAAACTCCATTTTGTAAATCGGATTTAATTTCTGGCAGCTCTCGCAAAAGTCGGGCTGAAGATAATCTTCTTTGAGCTGCCCCTTCACTATAACCCAAGGCTTTGTGCAGATATTCAAACATCGAACTGTAACCAAGCTTGGCATAGGTGCGAGTCAATTCACATTGGTTTATCAAATCTAAAATCTGTTCCGTGATTTTTCTTTCGGTTTGTACTAGTTTTTTTAATTGTTCATGTAGATCTTGGTGATTCATAAATTCCTACTTTCTTTTTGCTGCCGCGAGTATTTTGCTGCACGGCTTCGCCTTAGCGGCGGTGATTTTTTAAAAAAAGCCTTATCATGTGTGCCCATGCTCAAGCTATTTACCATGGATTTTAAAACTGAATTTTGCCCGGTTTTTAAATTTCAGCAACAAACCGCAAATACTAAAATACTGTTATTGGATAAAGCCGTTATTGCCTCACCAAAGGATTTATTTATTGGCCACAAGCCCGGCCCAATGTCGAAAAAAATCTGCAGCCATAACGAAGTTTAAAGATCAAAAATGGTCGTCAAGAACTAATTTTAATTTATTATCCAATTTAAAACTTGTTTTGCAACTGTGATAATCAGTCGGGTGCACTGCTCCCATATGTTCCATCCTCCCTCCGTCGCAAAGTCCTTTTTTTGAACGCTGGCTTCAAATAAGCCTCACTTTTATTGAATTATTTTATACTATCTAGCTTAAATCACAGTTCCTAGTGGCCCTTTAATTGCAACTATCAAAATCTGATTATCTTTTAATTAATAACAACACTCGCAAGGAGATTTAAATGTTACGGTCACTGGTGCTTTTTTTAAGTTTAACAAGTTCTTTTGCTTTTTCTTCAGTATCTTTTGCTGAAGAGATCGAAAACAGAAACGCATTTCCGAACCCTAAGTCCGTCGAGAATACGGCAGAAGCAAAACCACATGTTGGACTTTTGCTGGGAATGTCGAATCCTGAAGGCCGCTACAGCAGCGGGACTGAGTACGGTCTGGATGTTGGCTTCCAACCTTACATTCCGTTGTCAGCTGGTTTTGAAGTGACTCATAATGAAAACAAAACGAAAGAGGAGTTTGGTGAAAATTTGCGCCAAACCAATTTGTTAGCTAAAGCGGCTTACAACTTTGGTGGAACAAATATCTTTATTCGCTATGCTCATATAGGAGCTTTAGCTGATGCTTCTTTTAGAAACAATGAGACTTTATTAACTTCAGGTCCAATGCTTGGTTTCGATATTCCAGTGAATTTAGGCAGTGATTCAAAAACCAGTTTAGGTTTATCGATTCGTTATCTGATCAATGAAGGATCTAATGCAGATATTTTGAGCACCAACGCAGCTTTGAAAATCTGGCTCTAGATTTAAAAATACAAATGATAATATAAAAAAAAGCTGACCTAATAAGTCGGCTTTTTTTAATTAAAATTGAATATTTTTATTTTGTACGCCGTGGCCCAAGATGTTAAAGCTAGTCATGCCAGTGATACAAATAAAGGTTTTGACTATTTATCACTTCCCTTAAAGGAGCCAAATATGAAGCTAGCTGATATTGTTAAAATCATTGCGACAGCGCTTGGGACTTCTGATCTTAAAGAAATCAATAAACTTTTCAAGCAGGAATCTGCGGCTAAATTTCGCATCATTGGAAAATCTTTGGGGCATTACGGTTTTACCGGTCAAATCAAAAGTATTTCTGAAGAGGGCGTAAAAGTCTTTACCCCTAAAAAAGTGTCATTGATTCGTTTCGAAGACATCGAGAGTTTTGAAAAAGCCAAACCGCGGTCAGAACGTACCGTCAAGCCGCTTAAGACAAAAGCGACAGCGGTGGCGCCATCTTCTGGGAAAAAGACGAAAGCGCTAACCATACCTTTTGAAGATTATGATGAAGATGACGAAGATTTCGATGAAAAAGACGGCTTCGAAGAAGAAGCCGAGTTACAACCCAAAAAGCTTAAAAAAGTTAAAGAAAAATTCGTTGGAAAAAGTGGCAGCAAATTTATTCCGCCAAAGAAATAGTGCTGATTTCTAATTCGGGTTATTTCAACTACTCATCGTTATCTTTCGCCAGATGCTCACATAGAATAAAAATAAACCAACTCATAGCAAATTGGATACCTGGGGCAATATACTCAGTTCGGTGGCTTTTAGAGCAAGGCTAAACATATTCTAATCTGCAAACCTATAAAAGTAGTTGCTGGACAAAAATCCATAGGAACCGGGGCGCTCATAAAAAGTGGCGACGAACTATTTCTGCGAAGATCTTGCAATCTCGATGAGCGCGTTCAGAGCGTCTGTGACCGTGAAAATTCCAACAACTCTTTCGCCGCGTACAATTGGTAGATGACGTACTCCATTCAATCGAAACAATGACCGCGAGTAATTTGAAGCTTATGGGGTAGAATGCCCCCTCGATGAGAAGTATTTGGACCCATTGACTCAAGATTGATCGCCTACTGATTCGAGATCAATTAAGAGGTGGGTTGATTATTGCACCTATGACTGAGTTGGCTTTTTTAATTTCTTCCCAAAGGACAACAATAGACACATTACTAGTCTTACCGCACCTGAACGAGCCAGCACAGTTTATGATTACACAGGTTGTTATTACTCGAAGAAGGATCGCTGAGATTTTTCATGATGGAGATTTAAAATGAAATTCAAATCGGTATGGGCCGAGAAAATGCGGTTCACTACAGAAATCGATAGTCACTCTGTCAGTATGGATACGAAGCCGCCTATTGGTGACGACACCGCTATAACTCCCAAGCAAATGCTTGTAGCTGCAATTTGCGGGTGCACGGGAATGGATGTTGTGGCTCTGTTAAAAAAAAACCACCAGCCTTTGTCGAAATTTGAAATCGAAGCCGAAGCCTCGGTAACTGAAGGCGCTCACCCGATTGTGTTTAAAGAAGTTCAACTTACTTTCAAAATCGAAGGCGCTCTTGAGAAAGAAAAAGTTCTCGAAGCGATAGCTCTTTCGCAAACAAAATATTGCAGCGTTAGCGCCATGTTATCAAAATCTTTTCCAATTCATTATACCGTTCAATTAAATTCAGAAGTTATTGGCGCAGGAAGCGCTCAATTTTAAAAAAGGAGCACTATGAAAACAAATATTCACCCTATCGAGCGATATCTCAGAGTTGCAGTTGGACTTTTTCTTATGAGTCTTGCATTTTGGGGCCCAAGTAGTCTCTGGTTCTTGCTCGGGATCATCCCCGTTGCGACCGGTCTCAGCGGCTGGTGCCCGCTTTATAAAGTACTGGGTATGAGCACTTGCAAAATTGATACGTCATCAAACCTTCATCCAAAATATTAAATCAGGAGAACACATGAAAAAATTTATGCTTCTAGTAACAGTCGCTCTTACGAACTTCGCTTTACCAACTTTTGCTGCTGAACCGGCGGAGCCTCATGACATGTCTAAAATGACCATGAACCCAAGCAAGGAAGACCGCGAAAAAATGGCTGCCGCGCACGCGCAGATGGCGGCTTGTCTTCGCTCTGATCAGGAGTTCATGCAGTGTCACGATGCACTTCATAAGGAATGCCAATCAATGATGGGCGGAGCTTGTCCCGGAATGGGAAAAGGGATGTACAAGGGAATGAAACATAAAAGGTAGAAATTTAGGGTGGTAGGTATTGTCTCCCCTATTAAGAAGCGAAACTGGAGCGGCATCAAGTGAGTCAGCACCTTTCATCTTCTTTATCTGAAGCAGGTTTCAGATGGAAGTGCTGCCGCAACAAAGAATTGTTTCATCTAGCGGCGGTGGGGCGCAAAGGATAACTCTGATCGCAAGTCGCTTAAAAAATTATTCATTGTAGCCAGTCTTTTTGCCAGACTGACTACCCGCCTCACATGCAAAATATCATGTGAGGGATCGGGATTCTCTTCACAAACTCGACTCATATACTGTTCAAATAAAATTTCAAATTTATCCATTTAAATTGTTTCCCTATATGACTCTATCTATTACATTACGCAGCTTCCGCCAGAGCCCGACAAATTTTTGCCAGGCTCTCCAATGTCGGATTAGCATTAGGCTCCATCAGCTTAAACAAGGCTCGTCTTGAAATTCCAGCATCTTTATAAAAGTGGTCTTTATGTACTTGTTCAAGATGCGACAGGAGAATTTCACGAACTGCATCTGCATCGCCATCAATCAGCGCATCTGCAATGGCATAAGAAATAAATTTGCGATTAGCAAGTTCTGAAGCTGCTGAGTAGTCATAAGCTTGACTGCCAGCTTTCAAGCGCGGCTTCGCAGTGACTTTATCCTTCGATGTATTTTTTGAGGATTTTTCTCGCTTTTTTGATGTCTGAATCTTGCCCATTTTTATTTCCTCCAAGGATTAGTAAAGTTAAATCACCACTATCATCTTCCATGACTGAATAATAAACTCGTCGACCATTGACCCACTTTAGCTCTGACAAAAAGTCACCCAAATCTCGAATCGTTCCAAAATTCCCATGCTCTTCTATATTGGTCAGCCTTTTAGCAATTTGCGCCTTTTCCCTCCCCAGGCCAATCAACTTTTTTATTCCACAGCAGGATCAAGCTGTATGTTTCGTCTACTCATAAACCTCTTTACGATGACCGATTTTGATAATTGTGACTTTGATTATTTGGTTTTCGATCAGGTAGATAACTCTGTAATCTTGGATGCGGACTCGGTAAAGTGAATCTGCACCTTTCATCTTTTTTATTTGAAGTAGCTCAGTGTAGGGATTTAAGGATAGAAGCTGAACAGCATCTAATATTTTCCGTTGGATTCTTTGAGGTAAACCTTGGAGTTCCTTAGCCGCACTCTTTTTAAAAACTATTTCGTAAGCCTTCGAGCTCATTTTTTTATTTTCTTAAGAACCGCAGCAAGCGAAATTTCTTCTTCGTTTTTTCGTTCGTCATAGCTAGCAAGATCAATTTCATCTTCAAGTTGTTCGCGAATCGCATTCTCAACAACACTTTGAATTTTGAGCCCTCGTTTTTTACAAAACGCCGCTAGTGCTTTTTTTAGATCCGAATCTATGCTTGTAGAAAGAGTTGATTGTTTTTCCATAACTTTATTATCCATGAAAAACCTTGGAAAAACAAGGCCAGTCAGAGCCCTAAGTCTTACTGACCTTAAGTATTTAAATTTAATAGATTTTATGAAAATCTCAAAAAGATAATTGATGCAACTCACGTATCCGGTGTCGAACAAATCGCCAAGGTTTTAAAATAAATATTCTTGAATTGGACGTTAGGCTCTTATTTTGCAAAATTGTATTGTATAATGAAGAAAATGCGGCATAATCTCCATTATGA
>JBMOJS010000188.1:0-5804 GCA_049315665.1 Pseudobdellovibrionaceae bacterium
CGTCAAAAACCACCAAACAAAATTTATTTGGTGGTTTAAGTAAAGATTTGCTGTTGCAGATTTACAGTATCATGGTGAAATCGCGAGTTCTTGAAGAGCGTCTGATTAAAATTTATCGTGCTGGGGAGTCTTATTTCTGGGTGGGCAGTACTGGGGAAGAGGCCTTCAGTGTGCCCTTAGGTTTGTTGGTGCGCAAAGGTCAAGGTTTAGCCTATGATTGGTTGCATTTGCACTATCGTGGCACGCCTACGGTGATGGCCATGGGCGTACCCATGGTGGATTCTATTCGCATGATGATGAACAGGTCCACCGATCCTTCTACCGGGGGACGCAACTTTGCCAATCATTATTGCGTACCCCAGTTGAATATTGCGCCCGCCACTTCACCTATTGAAGTGCAATACCCTATGGCTTGTGGCACGGCCCACGCGCAAAAAAGATTTGGTCAAAAAGCGATTTCTATTGTGACGGGTGGTGATGCCGGGACCGCCGAAGGGGATTTTGCCAGCTGTTTGATTTGGTCTTCACGCAAGGGCAAAGAGTTGCCTGTGTTGATCACTGTTCAAAATAACAAATGGGGTATTTCGACAGCTTATGAAGGACAGCATGGTGAGGAGCATATTGCTGACCGGGCCAAGGCCTTTGGTATTCGCGCAAGGGTGATTGATGGCAATGATCCGGTGGAGTCTTATCTAACTTTGCAAGAAGATATGAAGTACATTCGTAAAACCGGGCACCCAGCTTTTATAGAAGCCCATGTTTCTAGGTTGCATGGTCATTCTTCAGCCAGCGGAGCCAATTTGGTGGAAGATGAAGTGGACTGTTTGCAAGAGTTTGAAAAAAAATTATTAAAAGCGGGTTTTTTAAAACCTGCACAAGTTGTACAAATCCGTGAGGCTTATGAGGCCGAAGGCCTAGCGGCTGCGGCCCAGGCCCGGCAAGAGCCCGTGCCCAACCGCGAGTCCATTTGGGATCATATTTATTTTCAAAACGAAAATGCCAATTGGAGAAAATTTTAATGGCAACCATGGCTCAAGCTATTCGAATGGCTTTGCATTACGGTGAAAAAAATCTGGGTGTCAAAGATATTTTTGGTCAGGATGTGGGCGCTCCATTGGGGGGAGTTTTTACTGCCACCCAGGGGTTAGAAACCGCCTGGAATGCCCCATTGGATGAGCGCGGAATTATTGGCATGGCCATGGGCATTGCTATGGCCGGCGAACGCTGTGTGGCCGAAATTCAATTTGCCGATTATATTTTTAATGTGATTGATCTTTTAAAAATTGCCGGAAACACATCTTGGGTGACCCATGGCAACTACAACTTGCCCATGGTGGTGATGACCCCGGTGGGGGCTGGCATTCGGGGCAGTATTTATCATTCCCACTCTTTTGATGCCTGGGCGTCCCGCTTACCAGGCTGGAAAGTGGTGATGCCTTCGACGGCTTTGGATGCCTATGGCTTGATGCTTTCGGCGATTGTGGATCCTAATCCGGTCTTGTATTTAAAGTCCAAGGCCTTGATGCGCCATCGCAGTGATGAGCTTATACCGGGAGAGCCCAGCAGCGAAAAAGAATTGAAGGCCATGATCGATGCCCCCATTGGGGATCGCTCGAAATGGAAGCCCAGCTGGCCTCAGTTGCAAGAGTATTTTGTGCCGATTGGCAAAGGCAAAGTGACTCGCACAGGGGCTCATATCACCGTGGTTTCTTACAGTCGCCATTTGCATATGTGCAATGAAGTTGCGGATGAACTGGCGTCGCAAGGGGTTTCTGTAGAGGTGATTGATCTGCGCAGTATTTACCCCTATGACTGGAATTTAATTAAAGCCTCTATTGAAAAAACCGGTCGTGTGTTGTTTGTCAATGAAGACACAGATGTGACTAATTTTGCTGAACATTTGGCCTATCGCACAGTGCAAGAATTGTTTTATCATCTATTGGCTCGTCCTAAAGTATTAGCCGGCAAACACATCCCTGGCATTGGTTTGCATGCCAATCTGGAAGACAATTCAGTGCCGCAAAAAAGCGATATCTTGCATGCAGTTTTAGAAGTGGTGCAAGAAGAGCCCTAAACCAATATATACTTTACTTTCTGACACCCCCAAGTTGACAAAAGTGCTTGGCAGGCATAGCTATCAACCAGCTATGGGGGTTGTTTATGGCTCTGTTTTTACGAAAGTTTTTTCTATTGGTTTTAGCCACCTGGTCTTTTTCAGTTCAAGCGCAAAATCATTTTCCCGCACTTTCAGCACAACGAGCACAAAAGCAAAATGCACAAAAAAAATTCGATCCCAAGACATTGCCTTCAGCTGAGCTAGTTAAAAGGGCTGAAGAAGAAGTGCGTTCAGAAGGCAAAAAGCAAAGTATAGCCACAGATGCACAAGTGTCTGGTTTGTTACAACTGGAAGACCCTAGAAGCAGCATCAGTGATAGATCTTGGAAATATATTTTTTCTGCTAAACTGCAAAGCTTTAAAGCCAGTGGTTCGGTGGAAGCCACGGCCACTCGCTTTGATGTCTCTTCACCAACAACAGTGATGCCGGTTTTGGAGTTTGGTTTGAGGACTACAACGCATCCGCTATTTTGGGGCACTAGTTTTGAAGCTGGATTGGTCAGTCAAAAACAGGCGGCCCAATTTCAATCTGGATTTGTGGCTGATGATGCCAGGATCAATAGCACTATTTTTGCCGTGGGACCGTTATTGGGTTATGCTCCCGCAAATTCTGCATGGACCTTTTCTGTACAAACATTGTATCAACTTTTATTGGTCTCCCAGGTCAGTAAAAATGATTTGGCCAATTATTCTAGACAAAGCAGTGCCTGGTTAGGGCGCTTCGAAGCAGATTATTTGTTGTCTAAGAACACCCATTCAGAATGGCACTTGACAGCTTTAGCAACTCAAAGATTATTAGAAAATAAATTGCAAATCACAACACCGAACAACAGCTTGAGCATGGGAGCACGATTAATATGGTAGTAGCGTTTTTAGTAAATACAAAAAGGAGTCTTATTTGTATTTTGATTTTATGTTTTTCTGTAGTTAGTTTAGCGCAGAACAAAACAGAAATTGTTTTATCGCAAAAAATTGTGGCAGAAATGGTTTTGGCCCAATCTTTACAGGCTAAAGAAATAGACAGCCAATTTCAACAGTACCGTTTGGCCCCGGCCCAGGCTTTGTCGGCCTTGGATTGGAAGCTAACTGCCGAGTCCGGTTACGAGTACGATAAATCAGAAAACCTAACTTCAACCACCACCTCTGCGGTCAGATACCAGCGCTACAAAAACAGCGTGGATGTCGCTAAATCATTGATCACGGGAACAGACTTGACCCTGGGCTTTGCCCGGGTGTCGCAAAAAGCAGATCCTGACACTTACTCTGCCAGCAGTTCCATTCGCGATCATCAAACCTTGGACACCTTTTCATTCACTATTGAACAAGCTCTGCTGTATAACTTTTTCGGACTGTCTAGCCGGGCTAAAATCAATGCCGCAGAAACTGAATACAAGGCCCAGTCTTTACTGCGGGCGGATCAGTTGCAAGAATTGGTGTTGAAGGGGATTCGCCAGTTTTGGAGCACCTATGTGGCGCAAGAAAATTTTCGTGAAGCCCTGGCATCGCGCGAGCTTTATAAAAAATTGGTAGAATCGGTAAAACGTAAAAATGGTTTGGGTTACACCAATCCTGGTGAGTACTCGCAAGTGCAGGCAGAGTTTGAAGGGCGCGAACAGAATGTCAAAAAAACTTCGCAAATCTATTTAAAAAATTTAGAAGATCTAAGCACTTTATTGAATTTACCAGCTGATTCAGAAGTCAAATTTGATGTGCCCAAGGCTTTGCCGCCAGTTCCAGAACTGGCTAAAAAAGATCAGAATTCTTTACGGGCCATTCGCTCACAAAAATTAAAAATCAGCGCAGCGGAAGAACAGTTAAAAAGTTCTAAATCCACCAGCTACCCGGCCTTGAATTTAGTGGGTCAAGTGTATAGCACTGGTGTTGAAGATACGGCCGAGGGCTCTTACACCGAAGCCGTGAATGGCACTAGCCCAAAATATTATGTGGGATTGAAGTTTGTTTACACCTTTGGCTCGGGGTTACAGACAGAAGATCTGATCAATAAAAAAATGGTTTTGAATCAAGAGCAGTACAAATTGCAAAGACAGTTGTCAGAGGTTAAAGACAAAGAGCAACAGTCTTTACGTGGAGTCCAAGCGGCTTTCAGTTTGGCGCAAAGCATGACACAACAAAAGATCTATCGTGAAAAGGCTGTGCAGGAGCTAACCCGGTCTTTCACCCAAGGGCGCAGTGATATCAGTGTTTTGATTGATGCTATGAATAAGTTTTTTACATCCGAAGTGGGTTGCACCCAAGCCATTGGCGATTATCAAATTGCCTTGAACGAATGGGCGGCCAGCCGGGATGAGTTGATACCAGATATGAAAGAAAATAATTAGTTGAGTTGTTTATTTAATGGGGGATGTATGTCTTTAAAAAATATTTTTGTTCTGCTTATACCTGTAGCGGTTTTAGTGGGTTGTGCTTTTGGCGAAGACAGCAGCAACGGCAACCAAAGGGAACTGACGGATCTGAATAAAACCCTAGGGGAATTTCAGGCCATCATAGGATTGTATTCTGGCACCGTGACTAATGATGGTGTGACAAAAAAAATTGAATTAAAACTTTTTAATGAACCCGTTTTGGATTCAAGAAATTCTGATGGTGAAGCTGTGCCCCGTTCAGTCTTGAAAGCAAGTGTTCGGTCTATCGATCCAGTTGAGTGTTCGGTTAACTTTGTTGCAAGATTTTATAAAGAAACGAGTTTGATAGTATTGGGTAAGGGCTCAGAAAGTTCTTCTTCTTCCAATGGCGCATCTGACTCATGCTCAGATAGCTCTAGCAATGCATCCAAGGATCCGTTTACAAGTATTATTGCTAAGATAGACGGAGACAAAATAACTGGTGAAGCCACTCGAGCTTCTGGCAGCGCAGGAATTATAAATTTAACCCGCACCAGCGTTCAGCCCAACGCTCCTAGCAATGGTGAGCAGAATGATCTGGTTGAGCGTTTGCGCCGTGAATATGACAAGGTTGCTGGCACTTATGTGGGGCCTTTAAAAATGGCTGATGGCTCTGCAGGCTTTGATATTGAACTGCGAATGTTTGTAGTCAATTCAAGTTCTGTCTGTGGTACCAGTACAAATGGTACGAAGGTGGAGTTGTGTCTTCGCGGATTTTACAAAAAAGCAGCAGATAATACTCAAATTTTAGATCAAAATTTGGCGGTCACTTTTAAGACTGATTTAAATCCTGCTGAGTTATATTTGATTAGCGATGGTAATCGCGTCAGCCCCTATTACGTTTCTATAGATGCCATCGTGGTGCCACCAGCAGCAGATGGATCGATCAAGACCATTCGTGGCAGCTTAAAAACTCAAAAGGGTTTGCAAGGTTATTTTGAAATTCAAAAAGTCATTAAGGTAGAAACAGTAGAAAAAAAATAGCGACCAGGTTTGGGGGGGAGAACACCTGGCCGCCATGGGGGGTGACTTTTACTAGAGCAAGCGTGATGCCAGACCCACCGGCCTTTTAAACCCTTCTGGGCTGTCTATGCTTTTGACAGGGGCCTTTTTTTGCGGCCTCGGCCGATTTTTTATGATTTCGAATGGGGTTCTCCAGCGATTTAAGCAGGGTTTCGCGGGGCCGAGTATGTTGTAGTCACCCCGCTCTGCTCAGGCCACTTTCTATGGCCGCCAAGTGATTGTGGGCTTGGCAATAGATTCTTAAATTTTCTTTATCAGTCAGTC
>JBMOJS010000189.1:0-5789 GCA_049315665.1 Pseudobdellovibrionaceae bacterium
AGAAGTTTTTCAAGGACGCATGAAAACCTTATCCTTTAAAATTTTTTCTGGGCTTTTGTTTCGAAGAAATGATGCCAAAGATTTGGCGGATGCAGAAAAATTAAATATCAAGGCTTTGGATGCCGTGGTGGTGAACTTTTATCCTTTTGAAAAAAATATGGATAAAAATTTATCCACCGAAGAATTGACTGAGCTCATAGACATCGGTGGACCAGCTTTGGTTCGTGCCGCTGCAAAAAATGCCCCTGATGTTTTAGTATTGACCTCGGCAGATCAATATTCGGCAGTGATTCAAGATATTCAATCTAGCGGCTCTGTGCAAAAATCCACAGCGCAAAAATGCGCTTCTGAGTCTTGGGATGTGATCGCAGGCTATGATTTGGCTATTCAATCCGTGTTTGGGGCGAATAGTTTGGCTTTAAAGTACGGTGAAAACCCTCATCAAACAGCCAAACTGAAAGTGCAAAAAAACTCGCCCTTGGATTGGCTGAACCCGGTGACTGCAAATCCATTATCATATAATAACATCTTAGATATTTCTGCAGGCTTTTTATTGGCACAAGATCTGAAAAAAATTCTACCTGAATCCAATCATGTTATTATTGTTAAACACAACAACCCCTGTGGTGCAGCTTCTGTAGATAAGTCTGTGGAAAACTCGCAACTGGCGGCTTTAGAACTAGCCTGGAATGGTGACCCGGTATCTGCTTTTGGTGGTATTTGCATCTTTTCAGAAAAGGTAGAACCGGCGTGTTTAAAATTTTTAGAAAAATATTTTATTGAAGCTATTGCCGCCCCGGACTTGAACGCAGCCACAATGACTGAAATTTTAAAAGCCAGAAAAAATTTAAAGGCGATTTCTATTCGCCATTGGCAGAACGAAACCCAACTGCAACAAACCACCGTTGTGGGTGGAACTTTATTGCAAAGTCCTGACCACATCTTGTTGCAAAAAGAAGAATGCGTGACCCAACGTCCTTGGCCCAAAGAATTGCAAAAGATCAGTCAGTTTGGCACGGCCATAGTAAAATCCCTAAAAAGCAATGCTGTTTGTATTGTGCACCAGCCACAGCCTCAAAGATTTCAACTGTTGGGGACTGGTCATGGATTAACCAATCGCATAGACTGTATAGAAAAGCTGGCCATTCCTAGGGCCCAAAAAATTCTTGGCTCTAGTGAGCTTAAAAACTGTGTTCTGATCAGCGATGCCTTTTTTCCTTTTCCAGATTCTGTTGAAATTTGCAAAAAGGGCAGTATTGAATATATTGTTCAACCTGGCGGCAGTATCAAAGACCAACAGGTGATTGCGGCTTGCAATGAATTGAATATTTCTATGATATTAACTGGCACTAGACACTTTAAACATTAGGATTTTAAAAATGATAAAAAAAGGGGCTTATGCCAAAGCTGGTGTTGACCGTGTGGCAGCAGATTTATTTGTCGACCGTATTAAACCATTGATTAAAAAAACCCTGAATGACAAGGTCGCTAAAAATGTCAGCGGTTATGCATCCCTGTATAAAATTAATAAAGATCAGTTCATAGCAGCCAGCACTGATGGTGTTGGTACAAAATTGCGCTTGGCTTTTGAATACAATTCTCACCACACTGTGGGTATTGATTTAGTAGCAATGTCCGTGAATGATCTTTTGTGTGTAGGGGCTTCCCCCTTGTTTTTTTTAGATTATTTTGCAACCGGAAAATTAAAAACAGCGCAAGCTGTGTCCGTGGTTTCTGGAATTACCGAAGGTTGTGCTCAAGCAGAATCGGCCTTGGTCGGTGGTGAAACTGCAGAAATGCCTTCATTTTATGCCGATGGCGAATACGACTTGGCTGGCTTTGCTGTAGGACTGGCGGACAAAAAAAATCTTTTGCCTAAAACATTGAAGCCTGGTGATGTTTTATTGGGTTTACCCTCTAGCGGTTTTCATAGCAACGGTTACAGCTTAGTCAGAAAGTTGTTTAAAGATTGGAAAGTCACAGGCAAAACTTTACAGCAATGCCCCTGGGCCAAGTCAAAAAAACATCTGGCCAAAGAACTACTTACGCCCACGCAAATCTATGTAAAAGCTTTAAAGGAATTGTTGAGTCAAAATAAAATCAAGGGCCTGGCCCACATCACGGGATCTGGTTTTTTAAATGTTCCGCGGATGAGCGAAGCCGTCAGCTACGAAATCTTTTTACCACCTTTAAGACAGCGGCCTTTGTCTTACCAGTGGCTGGCCAGTCTTGAACAAAAAGATCTGCCTTTTTCAGAACTAATTCAAACTTTCAATATGGGTATCGGAATGGTCATTGCTTGTGATGCAAAAAATGTTGAAAGTTTAAAAAAATCTTTCAAAAAGAAAAAACAGCCCGTTGTGATTTTAGGTCAATGTGTGAAAAAATCCAAAAATAAATGCCAAGTGAGTGTGCGTGATCACACCAATTCAGCCGTGCTGGAGTATTCATGAAAATAGGCGTTCTTGGCGGCGGACAGTTGGGAAGAATGCTGTGGCAGGCTTCGCTTCATCCGCAGCTTAAAGATAAAATTGAAGTGCTGGTCTACAACGATAACGAAGATTGCCCAGCACATCACGCCGGAGCAAAAATCTTTATCGGGGATTTTAAGGATTCTGAAAAACTGGCCCAGTTTTTTTCTACTGTAGATACTTTCACTTTAGAAAATGAATTTTTAGATTGTGATATTTTAGAATCCGCCTGGCTGGTGGCTTATGGCGCCAGCACAACAAATTCTGGCCAAGCAAAATGGACTCCGCCATTGGCTGGGATTCGTATTGCGCAGGATAAATTAAAACAGAAGAAACTGTATCAGTCTTTGCATTTACCCACTTCTGAATTTCAAGAATTTGATATTGAAACTTACAAAAGCGAAAATTTTTTAAATATTTTATTATCCTTACGGGCAAAATGGAATGGCTTGGTTTTAAAAAAATCACGCATGGGCTATGATGGCAAAGGGAATTTTTTTATCCCTGCCAATTCAAGTTTTTCTATAGAAGCCTTGAATACTTTTTGTGACAGCGCTGCTGCTGACCAGTCGATGTTTTATGTTGAACAGATGGTGCCATTTCTAAGCGAGCTGGCTTTAGTATCCAGTCGTGATAGAAAAAACAATCTAGTGCACTTTCCTTTGGTGCAAACAGAACAAACCCAAGGCACATGCCACTGGGCCTACCGCGCACAGGTATCTACTCACATTGAAGCGCAAGCGCAAGAAATAGCCAAAAAAGTCGCTGATGAATTGAACATCCTTGGCACTTTTGCTTTGGAATTTTTTCTGACAAAAAACAATTCATTGTTCATTAACGAGATGGCACCCAGGGTCCATAACTCTGGGCATTTTAGTTTATCCACTGGGGCCTATAGCCAATTCGCTTTACATTTAAAAAGTTATTTGCCTGACCTGTCAGTGACTGCCGAAGATTGCAAATCGGATGATTTTTTTGTGATGTTGAATTTACTAGGACCAGACAGTTATAAAGGTCCCTGCGCAAAGCCCAGTCATCCGCAGATTTATTGGTATGATAAACATACATCTAGCCCACGACGAAAATTGGGGCATGTAAATCTGATCAGTTCTGATAAAGCCGCGAAAGAGTCTTTATTTTCACAACTTAAAAAAATCGAAGCCGAATGGCAAAACACTTTGAGGTCCAAATGAAAAAAACATCTGAAATACTTATTGTTATGGGCAGTCAATCCGATTACCCCATCATGGAAAAAGCTGAAACTATTCTTAAAGATTTTAAAGTCAGTTATACAACTAAAATTGTATCGGCCCATCGCACCCCTGAATTGTTATTTTCCGAAGGTCGGGATGCTGTTAAAAATGGCTATAAAGTCGTCATAGCCGGAGCCGGTGGCGCCGCCCATCTGCCAGGGATGATGGCCTCACTGACTGTTCTACCAGTGATTGGTGTTCCTATCCCCCATGGTCATTTAAGTGGTGAAGATGCCTTGCTGTCTATTGTGCAAATGCCAGAAGGAGTACCTGTGGCTACTGTGGCTATCGGTAATGCCGCCAACGCAGCTATTTTAGCGTTACAGATTTTAGCCACTGGTGACTCTACCGACAGCCAAAAAATTCAAAAAAGTTTGCAGTCCTATAAAGAAAAATTAAAAGAAAAAGTGTTGAAGCAGAAGATTTAGGACTCAACTACAGAATTATTTTGAGAACGAGGAACACTGAAATTGTTTATATTTGTACTTGGCAGTAGCTCATTTAAATGAGCACGAGTCCTAGGCTGCTAAAATAATCTGCGAATACTTTGCTTTAGGTTCAGCAGACTTTCGAGGGCCTGACTCTTTTAGCTCGATCAATCCGAAATCAGCTAACAATCGAATATCTTGATAAACGTTTTTAAAATCTCGCTTTACAAGTCTTGCTAGTTCTTGAATGGAGTGAGGCTTCATAATTTTTATATTGCTGAGTAACTCAAGTCGAGCACCTGTAATCACGCGGCCTAGAGTTGCATAATCAGGAAAACTAATAATTTCAATATTTTTATCAACCTTAGACCCTTTAGTTAAAGCAGCAAAAGCTCTATCCATAGCCTTAGTTGTTGATTCTACAACTAATAAAACTTTTCTATTCTTCATATAAAAAGCCCGCCTTTCTTATCATTGCTTCTGCGTCCAATCGAAGTTCTTTTATACCACGAAAAACATAACCCACTTCAGTCTCACCTATATGCAAATGAGGCCCTTTCGGTTTATGATTGTCAAAACCAAATATAGTCTTGCCAGATTCTGATAGCCAAGCGCTATACTTTATACCCTCTGGATAGTGAACAGAGACCGGTATTTTCAAAACAATAACTTCAAAAATGGCAAGCCTAACCCCATCAGAGTGTTTTAAAATTGTTTTTTGACGAAAAATCTCAATGGCGCGCATCTGATGGTTAGAATGCCATTAGATACTGGTTTTGTAAAGTATTTTAATTTATAAGGGCTGCTCCGCTCGATAAATTTTAAAACTTGTGCTCATTACCAACCTCAGAAGGGCAGTTTGTAGCAGCACTTTTTATGGATTTTAACTTCTTTTACTTTTTCTAAATTATCATCGGGTATAAATACAAGGTGCCAGTTCTCTTTATTCTCGCCGGGAAATGGCATAATCTTATAGGCATAAATTGTATCACTAAAAAAATAGCTGTCCGGGTCTCCAAGCTGCGCACGAACTTCTTTACGACTTTTTCCAACAAACATAGATTTTTTTACAATATCCACGGCGAAAGGGGCTCTATTATCTGGGATAGTATTTTTAAACTCATCTTTATTAAATTGCTTAACACCCCATTTTTTTTCAGCCTTTTCTGCACTCATGTAATCAGATTGAAAATATGTAGCCCAACATCCAAATCCAACTGACATAAATATGACAATTATAATGAATGGAAATTTTTTATTCATAGGGGTTTCTCCGGAATTTTAAGACCAGATTTTATAACATTTAGTTTATTAGATCTAGCTCTTTCAAATCCTAACTCCTTAGTCAATAATCCAGCCCAAATAAAATATCAAAATTCCATCATCTTCAACTACATTTACTAAGGCCACTTTCGATCGCCGCCCAATGATTGTGGGCCTGGCAATAGACCCTTAAATTTTCTTTATTGGTTGCACCACCTAAGGCAATGGGCTGTACGTGATCTACCTGCAAAAACTTTGTGGCCTCGCACCTTTTTAGATTGTCTTTAGCAACATACTGACACTGAAAACCGGCGGACTGAAAAACTTCTGCTTTTAAGTGCTGGCTGATATAGGGCCGCTGTTTTGGGAAGTTG
>JBMOJS010000190.1:0-5772 GCA_049315665.1 Pseudobdellovibrionaceae bacterium
GGTGCATTTGGCAAAGACTTTTGTTAGCAAAGAACAGCAAGCGCGAAGTAAAGCTCTGATAAAAAATAAAACCTCGGAAAAGTCAGAAAGTGTGGACTTGCAATCCCAACCAAAAAACCAAATTCATGCTGTGTCAAAAACTGTAGACTCAGATGCTACCACTGCCGACTCAAACAGCATATCGCCTGAACAACCTACCGCAGCTGTAGAAACAAAATATCAAAATTCAAAAAGATCAGACCTGCCATCATTAACAGCACGAAGACAAGTTTTCCAACGTGATCAGTGCTGCCAGTTTCAAGATCCAAAGACAGGACTTCAATGTGGAAGTAGAAAATTTTTAAGTGTGGATCACATTCAGCCGTAGTTTGCTGGTGGCAGTCATAATCCACACAACTTAAGAATTTATTGCCGCAACCACAATACCTATCGCTACCATGCAGAGAATTTGAATAGAACTGCAGTTTAGGACTGGTATAAAACTCACTTTGATCATAGAGAAAGACCTGGCGTTTAACGGGCGCTTTATCAACTGCCATGAACAAAAAATCCCAGCCAAGACTGACTCAAATCAAGACATGATTAAACTGTCGACAAGTGATCAGTTTTTAATGGCACAAGGCTAATAAATCTCATTTTTGTACAGCCCACAGGGCTCTGAATGATTTTAGCATGGCATGCAAAGTGAAATAAAAATCAAATAGATAAGCAAAAAGAGAAACGATTTGTGAAATTGGGGTCAGCACTGACGAGCTTTGGTTAAAAAAGCACCACGCGTAACATAAGAATTGTTATCAATAAAAAGGGTGAACAAAAATTATGCGAATAATAAAAATGATATTCACAAGTATTGTTTACATTTCACTGAGTGCGGCTTATGGGCAAAGTTCAGAAAATACAAATTTAAAAAAAGCCATCACTGATTATGTTTTTGTAAGTCAAAATGTAGAGTCTGCATTGAAAAACTATATATCAGATTATGAAAGCCCCAACCAAAGTATAAGAAGAAACGAAGTTAGATACAATTACCTGAAGCCTTCTTATTTAAAAGTAAGATCCCTCCAGCGTAAAACCACCGCTAGTAAGGATATAAATGGTAAGGCTATAGATGGTCAGGTTATAAAAAGTATAGATATCCAGACACTAAAAGATTTGGCCCAGGCAATGGGCTGCTACAAGGCCTTTGATGACAGGAACGCCAGTAAAGCAACTAAAGCTGCGGGCTGGGTTGAAAAGACGTTGAACTCTTCAAGCGATTCAACTATCAAGCCCATCTTTAAAAGACTGGGCGATTCTGAAAACATTTTGAAAGATGAATTATTAAATGATGCAGATAGGATCAACGGGCTGTTGCCGCCATCCCTTCAATACAGTATAGGGGCCAGTGGATTTGTTCGATCTACAACAGCGGGCTTAATCAATACATTCATCCAAACCAATCGGACCATAGCAGACAAAAAATCCAGTGGCATTTTTATCTGCCAAACAAAACGCAATGAAAATGGCTTTGTTAGAAATAACAGTATTTTTATTATATCTGATGCAAAGTCAAAAAAAATCATACCCTTTCTTCAGGTTAAAGCCATATATCCCAGTGAGCGCCCAAAAGATCAATATGGCTGTGAGTTGGATTATGTAACCTCGTACATGGAACCCAATGCAAGGCCTAATGGAAGTTACGACACTTGCGTGGCCAAAGCCCAAAAAAAATTAGGACGGCCGCCAGTTGCGAAGCCGAAAATTGCGCCAGCAAACACGCACAACACCGCCCGCTAAACTTGCCACTTGGTTTGAATCTGTTCGATCAAAACCTGCAAGGCCGAAAGGGCAGGGCGGTTTTTCAATTGCAACATCCAAATATAATCCACACACTGTTTAGCTGTGGGTCTGCAGATGTGGATTTTTTTATTGGCTAGCAATGTATTTTGTAAAGCATAGCTAGGCACCATGCCAATTCCTAGTCCTTCTTGAATCAAGGTCAAAACCATTTCAGCTGTAGCGGCATAAGTGCAAATAGGTAAATGTTTATGCTTTTTTTTGTAATGCAGACTGAGCCAGCGACGTATGGGTTGATGATTGAAATAGTACTCGATCATCGGGTGACTCATCACTTCTTCGTACTTTGGTTTTTCACCCAACATTCCCGCTGGGGCTAGAAGCAATAACTCTTCCTTGTAAATGGGCTGTGAAAGAATCAATGGGCTTTCGCGCACAGGATAAATCGAAAAACACAAATCCAGTTTTCCGCTATCCAATAAACTGTGCAGCCGCGACGGTGTATCAAACACCCATTTGATCTGCACCTGGGGATGTTGTTTTTGAAACTCTGTCACCAACGGAGCCAAACGAAATTTAGCAAATTCCAAGTAAGCCCCAATATGAATCATGCCCGACAGTTGATCTTCTTTTTGGGTGATTCGCCGCAAGGCTTCAGTGAAGCCCTGGTGCTGCTGCCTAAAGGCGCTGGCAATCTGTTGACCTTGTTCAGTCAAAACCAATTTTTTACCAATACGATGAAACAAGGCCAAACCAAGGGAGTGTTCTAAAGTGGTGATGCTTTGACTCAGCGCCGACGGTGTCACGTTCAACACTTCCGCGGCCAATCTATAGCTGCCAGACTCCACCACCTGGCTGAATACGGCTAATTTGTTAAAATCCACATTGTTAAGATTCACTTATCATCCTGATTAGTAGATTTAGATTTTCTTATCAAGGATTTTCGTCTTAAATCCTCGCCAACGAAACCAAAAATTCAACAAGGAGTCCCACAATGACAACAACCAGCATTGATAACTTACCAACCCCAGCCCCTTTCGCAATTCCTCAGGATTTGTTTCTATTGAAACACCCTTTTTACCAAGCCTGGATGGAAGGAAAATTAAATATTTCTATTCTGCAAGACTACGTTGGTCAGTACTTCCACCACGTAGAAGCTTTTCCTCAATATCTGCAAAATGCTTTAGAAAACACCACTCAACCTGTGGCGCGACAAATTTTAGCAGAAAATTTAGCTGAAGAAGACGGCACCGCTTACGGCACTTCCCATCCTGAATTGTGGTTGCGTTTTGCCGATGGCATTGGTGCTGATCGCGCTGAAGTCCGCGCTGCAAAACTTCGTCAGGGCATTCGTAATGTGGTCGATACTTTCACCACTTTTTCTAAAGGATCTTTGGGCGAAGCTCTGGGGTCTTTGTATGCCTATGAATCACAAGTGCCAGAAGTGGCGGCTTCAAAAATTGAAGGTTTACAAAAAAATTATGGCATCAATGATGAGCGCACTTTGTCTTTTTTTGAAGTGCACAAAGTGGCCGATGTGGCCCACCGTGAAAGTGTCATGCAATTGATTCAGCAGTTGCCTGCCGATGAAAAACAAAAAGCCCAGCATGCCGCCGATGTGTCTTGCCAGGCTTTGTGGGATTTTTTAACGGATGTGCACAATGAAAGTGGTCTAGTTCACGCTTGCTAGTTCTACTCTGTTCAGTTATGAATTGCGGCATTGGCTTGGTAAAATAGTAAAACTTGCTGTTTGCTTTTTCACAGTTGGAGCTTTATGTCGGTGCCATCATTTCACAGCTTGCAGATTCGTGACTACAGTTTGCAAGTGCATTTGGGCTGTTCTGAACAAGAACAGTCTATTCTGCAAGAGGTGCGCCTTAGTGTAGAACTGCGTTTTGCCAAAGCTCCATCTGGGGTGTTCAGTGACGATTTGCAGGGCACTATTTGTTACGGACAATTGTGTCAGGCTATGCTGGATTATGTGAAAGCCCGCCGCTTTCAGTTGATTGAAAAAATGGCCGGTGATTTATTGCAAGTGTTGCGACAGCAGATTCAAAGCCAGCTGGCCCAGTGGCCGGCAGAAAAAACCGACAGCAACCAAAATCCTGCAACAGGGTCTGTTGCTATTGCCATCAGTGTGTATAAAGTTGTACCCCCAGTGCCCGGTTTATTGGGTGGAGCCATCTATCGTATCGGAGACTTTTTATGAAATGTTTTATCGGTTTAGGTTCAAGCCTAGGCGATCAATTGCAAAATTTAGAAAAAGCTGCAGCTATTTTAAAATCGGCATCTGACCGACAACAAATAAAAACATCCTTTGTTTATAAAACTCCGGCCCTGATCCCAGAAGGCGGACCCTTGGATTGGAATGTCCCTTATCTGAATGCCGTGATCCAGATCGAATGGTCTGGGTCTGCAGCAGAGTTATTGAATTTTTTAAAATCTACGGAATCTAATTTGGGACGAACCAAGGCCCCACGCTGGGCTCCGCGCGTGATTGATTTAGATCTGTTGACCTATGGGGATGAAGTCATTCAGCAAGAAACGGATCATGGAGTTTTAAATGTGCCACATAAAGAAATTTTAACTCGGTCTTTTGTGGCTGATCCTTTTAAGGACATTGCCCCTAAACACAGACTGCATTATGGACAAGGACGCTATTCAGAACCCATGGTGATTCAGTCCAGACATTTGAAAACACATTCTCCCTTGGTCATGGCTATTTTGAATTTAACTCCAGATTCTTTTTCTGATGGCGGAGAAAATATTTTATTTTCTGATTTTGTTTCAACAGTGCAAAAAATCGATCAAGCCCAAGTGCCAATCATCGATGTGGGGGCCGAATCCACTCGCCCCGGGGCCACGCCATTGACCGCGCAAGAAGAATGGGCTCGCTTAGCTACACCGCTAGAGTATTTAGTCAGTCATTTTAGAAGCCGCATTTTTAAACCAAAAATCAGTGTGGACACTCGTCACGCCGAAGTGGCGGAAAAAGCTTTGGCCCTGGGGGCTGACTGGATCAACGATGTCAGTGGCTTGGGCGATCCACAGATGTTGAATGTTTTAAAAAACTGTAAAAATGATTTTGTTTTAATGCACAGTCTAACCGTGCCTGCTGATCCTAAAAAGGTTTTATCGGACAGCGCTGATCCCGTGCTTGAAATTAAAAACTGGCTGCAACAAAAATTGCAACTGTTGGATCAGCACAATATTGATCCCGAAAGATTTATTTTTGACCCTGGAATTGGTTTTGGTAAAACCGCGCAGCAAAGCATTGCCTTGCTGAAGCGCATGCACGAGTTTTCTTATATTTCCCAGCGCCTGTTGGTGGGGGCATCAAGAAAATCTTTTATGAAAACCTGGGGCATAGGTCAAAGTAAACAAGACCGTGATCTGGCCAGCATTGGGCTGTCTTTGGAGTTGGCCAACAAGGGCGTGGATATTCTGCGGGTGCATGATTTTTGTGGTCACCAAGTGGCCTTGCAAAGCCGCGCGCAGGTGCTGGCATGAGCTTACAGCAACAACCTGATGAAGTTTTATCTGTAAGGCCCATCAAAACCCGTATTTTTCGTGAGGGTGAAAATTTATTTGATTTTATCGTGACCCAAATCGATCCGCGGTACATTCGCGAATCCATGATTTTGGCCATCACTTCTAAAATTGTCAGCCTTGCTGAAAATCAACTTTTAGATAAAAAATCCATCGATAAACATAAATTGATTGATGACGAGGCCGACCACAATTTGGGCGAAGTGGGCTACGGCTGTTTTTTAACCATCAAAGAAGGATTATTTATTCCCTCGGCAGGCATCGATGAATCCAATTCCGAAAGTGATCGTTATATTCTGTACCCCAAAGATCCTTTTGCCAGCGCTCAAAAAATCTGTGCACAGTTAAAAACCCATTGGGGCTTGAAGAAGTTGGGTGTGATTATTACCGATTCCCACACCACGCCCCTAAGGCGAGGCGTCACCGGCATTTCTTTATCGCACTGGG
>JBMOJS010000191.1:0-5763 GCA_049315665.1 Pseudobdellovibrionaceae bacterium
AGTTTAAAAATCAAAAATGGCCGTCACGGAAGTTTTATCTTCTATGTCCAAACATTTGATTCATTGCAGATTAAAGCTGTATATATAATTATCCTACATACTTAAATCACCTGGTTTTAAAATGAAACCATTGGGTTTAAACACATGTTTAATTTTTTTAAACAAGTGTTTACAATTTTTAAATTTGCGTTTAATATTGCTCAATCATGAGCACAAATGCGAAGTCTAGTATTTTAACCGCGGCCCAATTTCTTTTCGGGGAAAAAGGATTTGAAGGCACCAGCATACGCGATATCTCGAAGCGCGCTAAAGTCAATGTGGCTATGATAGCCTATTACTTTGACTGCAAAGAAAGACTTTACACCCACTGTTTGCAAGAATACGCATCCAGCAAATCCGCCAAAGTGCAATCGATTTTAACCGCACCCAAGAGCCTGGCTGATTTTGAATTGAAACTGCGGCATTTACTGGAAGCACTGATGGATTCTTTCGATCAAGACGCCCCGATGCTGAAAATATTTTTACGCGAAATTCAAACTGACAAAAAGAAAATAAATCGTGATTTAGTCGAAGTCACCAGTCATTTTTTTGCAATGATCCGGGATTTTTTTCAAGCATCGATGGATGGGAAAATCATTTCTGATCAGCAATCTGCCGACTTGTTGACTATCATTTTCTTGGGAGCCATGTCTGAGCCCGTTCGCTGTGAGTTTACTATGAAGCGCATCATGGGTGTGACTTTGCACGACAAAGAATTTCAAAAAAATTACAAAGAGCATTTACTGAAAATTTTTATAAATGGAGTCGTCCAATGAAATCCAGAATCTATCTTGTAACATGGCTGCTTTTACTAACTACTACAAACCCAGTCCATGCCCAGTCTTTGTCCTTGAGGCAATTTAAGGATGCAGTCCAAAGCAATGATCCCGGTTATAAATCGGCCCAGCTAGCCGCCAAAGGCAGTCAGCAATTGTCGTCTGAGGCTGATTCCCTGACAGGAGTTCAGTTTGAAGCCCGGGCTGTGCAAAAAGATGATAAGCGTGCGACCATTGTCCCCGCTTTTCAAGGCGAAAGAACCAAATACAAAAGCTATTTATTGGGTTTAAAACAGCAAACACCCTGGGGTTTACAGTGGTCATTAAGTCAGAACTACGCCAACACACAGATTGATTTTCCAGCCAGCACAACTCCTGCCCGTACAACTGAATTCAATGACAGCTATCCAAAATTGGAATTGAGCTTATCCTTGTGGCGCAACTTTTTAGGTGCCGAAACTTCGGCACAAATCGATCAAACAGAGCAGCTTTCTTTGGCGCGACAAAAGCAAGCTGAAATTCAATACATTCAAAAAGACATGGATATTGAAACCGCCTATTATTCTGTTTTGGCTTTGCAACAAGCCCTAGAAGCGCAAAAAGACAGTGTCAGTCGCTCAGAAAAAGTGTTGGAATGGACCAAAGGGCGTATTTCCAGAAATTTAGCCGACAATTCTGACATCTATCAAGCCCAAGCGGCAGTCACATCTAGAAAAATTGACCTATTAACCAGTCAAACCAATTTGAACAAAGCCATTGAAAAATTCAATTCTTTACGCGGGATTCAGTCGAATCAATTGAAAGAAAAACTGGTGGATTCTGAAATCAGTATCGAAAAATTAAAATTATCTAAAAAAGAAAATAAAGTGCGTAAAGATCTGCGTCTAAGTCAGTTCAACACAGCCAGCAATCAGGCCTCTTACTTGGCTTCCAAAGAAAAACACAAACCTCAACTGGATTTAAGTTTCAGCGCCTTGAAACAAAGCCGGGATGTGGTGTCAGACAATACTCAGTACCGCAATAAAGATGATGTGCAAGTGGCCTTGACCTTCACTGTGCCCATCAATCAAATCAAAGAATCTCGCTTTCGCGATGGCTATAACAATTTAGCCCTCAGCCAAAAACTCAGTGAGCAGTCAAGATTACAAGATGAGCTTTTGACTTGGAATAGCAATGTTGATCAAGCTCAACAACTGCATGATCAAGTTTTTGCTGCGCGCGAGCTGGAAGGTTTACAAAAAAACAAAGCCAATGCCGAACGTGAAAAATTCAATCGCGGTAGGTCTACCTTGTTTCAAGTGCTCAGCTATGAACAAGATTATTTGGCTGCGCGGTCGCAAAGAATTAATTTAGAATTGCAAGTCCGACAATTTATCAGCCAACTGAATCTTTTTGAATAACGCAAAGTAAAGGAATATTGAAAATGAAAATCTGGGAACTTTCAGTCAAACGCCCCATCTTTATGTCTTGTGTTCTAGCCGCCCTTCTGGTTGTAGGTGTTTTTTGTTTAAAAAAAACCCCGGTGGAACTTTTTCCTGATGTGTCTTTTCCAGTTGTCACTGTTACTACAGTGTATAAGGGGGCCGGCCCCATCGAAGTGGAAACTTTAGTATCAAAGCCCATCGAAGAAGAACTTAGCTCTATTGCCGGGATAAAAAATATCCGCTCCATCAATCGTGAAAGTGTCAGTGTTGTTGTCGGGGAATTCAATCTAGAAACAGATATTAAATATGCAGAACAGCAAGTGCGCGACAAAGTGGCGGCAGTTAAAAATAAACTTCCTGATAGCATTGATGATTCTATAATTAAAAAAGTAGACCCTTCCGCCCAACCCATCATGGTTTTGGCAGTAAAGTCTAACCTAAAAGGTTCAGAACTTTATGACTTGGCCAATGAAGTCCTAAAGCCCCAATTTGAACAGATCAATCAAGTGGGCAATGTGCAGATCTTGGGTGGTCGTAAAAAAGAAATTCAAGTGCAGTTGGACCGAAACAAATTGGCCCAACGTGAAATTTCAGTCAATCAAGTGGTGAGCTCTTTAAAAAATCTGGGTGAAAATATTCCTGCTGGTAAAATCGATCAGGCCAAAAGTGAAATGGTTTATCGCACACTGGGGGAATTTAATTCTTTAGGACAAATCCGCGATTCTATTGTTAGTTTTTATGGCAATGATGTCACTACTAAGATTTCTGACATTGGTCAGGTGGCTGAAACTCAGACCGATGAAAAACTAAAAGCATTTTTGAATGGCGAAGATTCTATATTTTTGTATGTTTACAAACAATCTGGGGCTAACACCATTCAAGTTTCTGATGATGTGATTAAAAAAATCGCCAAAGTGAATGCAGAAATGAAGACGACTCAAGGCGAAGACTTTGCAATCAATGTGGTGCGTGATGCTTCTAGATTTGTCCGCGCCAATGTCTTGGATGTCACAGAATCCATTGTGATTGGGATTATTTTAACCATTATTGTGGTGTTTTTATTTTTGGGCTCTATTCGCAGCACCATCATCACGGGGCTTGCTATCCCCTTTTCTTTGATTGGCAGCATGGTGTTTTTGTATTTATTTGGAGTGTCTATCAATATCATGTCTTTACTGGCTTTTTCTTTGGCCGTTGGATTGTTGATTGATGATGCGATTGTTGTTCGAGAAAATATTTTTCGTCATTTAGAAATGGGCAAAAAACCCATTCAAGCCGCCTTGGATGGCACCGCCGAAGTGGGCTTGGCCGTCATTGCTGTGACCTTGGCCGTTTTAGCCGTGTTTGGTCCCATTGCCTTTTTGTCAGGGGTGGTTGGTCAGTTTTTCAAATCCTTTGGCTTAGGTGTTTGTTTTGTTATGATCATCAGTCTGTTTGATGCTTTATCCAATGCGCCCATGCTGTCTGCCTACTTTGGCGGTGGCCATGTGACTTTTGCAAAAGAATTTGATTGGCGACACCCGGTTCGCTCTATTTTAGGAGTTTTTGATCGCCTACAAACTCGCTTAGAAAAAGGCTACGAAAAACTTCTGCATTTAATTTTAAATGCCCCAGGCTTAACCATGGTGGTGATGTTGTTGGTGGTGATTGCTTTGGCCTCTACCGCTAAATACATTCCTAAAACTTTTATCCCTGCCTCAGACTCTGGGGAATTCAATGTGGCCTTAGAACTTCCTCCCGGTACGACCTTGACAAAAATGTCCGAGGTCGCTTTAGAAGTTGATAAGGTGATTCGTGAAAATAAAGACATCGAGTTAACAACTTTGACTGTAGGAAATACCAATGGTCAGTCTTACACGGCCGAGTTTTATCTAAAGCTGACTCCCTTTGCGGATCGCAAAGCTTCCACGACAGATGTAAAAAATGATGTGCGTGAAAAAATGAAGGCCTTTGCTTTTGCTAGTCCAAAAGTCAAAGATGTGGATTTTATTGGTGCTGGTCAAAGACCTTTTGTGGTGAATATTCGCGGACAAAATTTAGAAGAAATCCGCAAGGTGGGTAAAAAACTTTTTGCCAAACTAAAACAACACCCTGGGGTGCAAGATCCTGAATACACCGACAAACCGGGACTGCCCGAGTTTCAAATGCAGGTGGATACAAAAAAAGCTCAAGCTTATGGCGTGACCCCGGCCCTGGTCGGTGCCGAATTGCGCGCCCAGGTGGAAGGCGTAACCCCTGCAAAATTTCGTCTGAATGGCGTGGAGTATGACATCCGCGTGCGCATGCAAGATGACCAAAGAAATTTAGAATCTGCTTTTAACTCGGTTAAAGTTTCTAACTTGAATGGTCGTTTAGTAAAAATCACCGATTTTGCTTCTGCTAAAAAAGAAGTGGGTTATGCCACCATCAACCGTGAAAATCGCGCTCGCTATGTCAGTATTGAAGCAGATATCACCCCCGGCGGTGTGGGTATGGGTGGAGTGATTGCAGATATTGATAAAATGTTTAGCAGCAAAGAAATCGAGTTACCCAGCGGCGCAAGTTATCGCTTTGTCGGACAGGCCGAAAACTTTCAAGAATTAGGCAACAGTATTTTGCTAGCTGGTCTTTTAGGAATTATTTTTATCTATCTGGTTTTGGCTTCGTTGTATGAATCCCTGGTGACTCCGTTCACGATCATGCTGGTGATTCCGTTAGCAATTTTTGGCGGTTTTTTTGGTTTGTTTGTGATGAAATCATCTTTGGATTTATTTTCAATGATTGGCTGTATTATGCTGATGGGTCTTGCCACTAAAAATTCCATTATTCTGGTCGACTACATCAATCATAAATTGGCCGAAGGTTTAGATATGCGCCAAGCAGTGATTGAAGGTTGTAAAACTAGGCTGCGCCCTATTTTGATGACCAGCTTTGCTTTGATTGCCGGGATGATGCCTGTGGCGATTGGCTTGAATGAGGCTTCCAGCCAAAGAACCTCTTTGGGGATTGCTGTGGTCAGCGGCGTATTGATATCAACAGTTTTAACTTTAGTTATGATTCCCGCCGTGTTTAGCTACATCGAACGTGGCCGACAATGGATGATTCGCAATGTGGGCACAAAATTGATCAATTGATCTGCAGAAACTTTGAAAGCTCAAAGCTCTCTCTTATCGAGGGAGCTGTTGCTTTTCATTAATACCAATAACGGCGCCGATCATTGATCAATATAGATCATTTGGTCCATTGATCATAGTGAGTGTAATCAATCACTCCGGCTTGAATACCCATATTTTTTTGCAAAAACTGCTGAATAGAATCCGACTGGGCCCAAAAGTCATGGCGATACCTAGAAAGTCCCCATTGTTTTAACAATAAAGCCCACTCAATATCATTGCGCACTTGTTGTAGTTTTTCTGTAAATAAAGCCAATTCCTTTTTTTGCACAATAAAAAAATAATTCGGATAACTGCCCGCTAAGCCGTCAATGAATGACAGAGTGTCTAAATTTATATTCCTAGCACTCTGTTCAAAAAATAAAGATCCCA
>JBMOJS010000192.1:0-5743 GCA_049315665.1 Pseudobdellovibrionaceae bacterium
GGTTCGTGCCAATGCCGACACACCCAAAGATGCACAGACCGCCCGTAGTTTTGGTGCCGAAGGTATTGGCTTGTGCCGTACCGAACATATGTTTTTTGGGGCGGATCGTATTGATGCTGTTCGTGAAATGATTTTGGCCGAAAATAAAACCGAGCGTGAAAGAGCCCTGGTGCAATTGCTGCCCATGCAAAGAAGTGACTTTTTAGAGCTATTTAAAATCATGGATGGTTATCCTGTGACTATTCGTTTGTTGGATCCACCATTGCATGAATTCGTTCCCCACACCGAACAAGAGATTTTGGATTTATCTAAACGCATTCATCAAGATCCAGACAAGTTGAAATTAAAACTGAAAGCTTTGCATGAATTCAATCCGATGTTGGGGCATAGGGGCTGCCGTTTGGCGGTGACCTTTCCAGAAATTTACCAAATGCAGGTGCGTGCGATTGCTGAAGCCGCCTGTGAGATTGTGAAGTCTGGAAAAACTTTAATTCCAGAAATCATGATTCCTTTGGTGGGCATAGATAAAGAATTGGAACTTTTGCGTGAATTGACCGTGCGTGAAGTTGAAAAAGTACAAAGCGAACAAAAAACTAAATTTGCATATTTAGTGGGCACAATGATTGAGTTGCCAAGGGCTGCTGTGACCGCGGATTTGATCTCAGATCATGCCGATTTTTTTAGCTTTGGCACCAATGATTTGACCCAAACCACTTTGGGCTTATCACGGGATGACTCAAGTCGCTTTTTAGGAAGTTATGTTTCCCAAGGGCTTTTGCCAAAAGATCCTTTTGTGACCATTGATCGCCAAGGGGTGGGATTTTTAGTTAAAACCGCTGTTGACTTAGGACGAAGGTCCAAGCCAGACTTAAAGACAGGTGTGTGTGGTGAGCACGGCGGGGACCCTGATTCCATCGAGTTTTTTAATCAAGTTGGATTGGATTATGTGTCTTGTTCTCCGTACCGAGTCCCTATTGCCAGATTGGCGGCGGCTCGGGCTGCGTTGCAAACCAGAAAGGTGCAGCATTGAGAATTAAAAAAATTGAACTGATTGGCTTTAAGTCTTTCAAAGACCGCACGGTGATTCACTTTGATGCTGGTATCACAGGGATTGTTGGTCCCAATGGTTGCGGAAAGTCCAATATCGTGGATGCCTTGGTTTGGGTGATGGGTGAAATGTCAGCCAAGGATCTGCGGGGTTCAACAATGACCGATGTCATTTTTGGTGGGGCCGAAGGATATGCTCCCCTAGGAATGTGCGAAGTCTCTTTAACTTTAGAAAATGATGGTGGGCCGTTTCCGGCCAAATATATTAAATTTTCAGAAATCATGGTGACTCGGCGTTTGCACCGCAACGGCGAAGGCGAATACTTTGTCAATAAAGAGCCGGCCCGTCTTAAAGACGTGCAAGAGATCTTTATGGACACCGGCGCTGGATCTAAAGGTTTTTCCATCATCCAACAGGGCATGATTGGTAAGATTATCACTGCAAAACCTGAAGATCGCCGCCATTTGATTGAAGAAGCGGCGGGGATTACTAAGTTCAAAGCCCGTAAAAAAGAATCACAAAGAAAATTAGTGGCTACGGATCAAAACTTAGTGCGCTTGCAAGATATTATTGGTGAATTGAAGCGCCAGATAGATTCTTTGCAGCGGCAAGCTCAACGGGCCGAACGCTATCGCAATTTAAAACAGCAGATCGAAGATTTGGATTTGTGGCTGGCTTCGGTGCAGTTTTCTGAACTGCGGGCAGTGGCTGATCAAGCCCAGAAGATTTTTATTGAATGCCAAGATTTAGAATTGTCCAGCGAGTCCGAAGTAGGGGATTTGCAGTCTAAGTTTGAAGCCTTGAAGTTGTCAGTGCTAGAAAAAGAAAAATCGGTGGAAGAACTGCAGTCCAGTTTTTTCAATCAGCAGTCTGCTGCACAAAAGCAAGAGATGCAGATTCAAGAATTGCGCTTTGAAATAGAACAGGCCCGTCGCAATGAACAAATGACTGGGTCTTTGTTGCAAGAACAAAAAGCCAGATTGATTCTTTTAGAAAAAGATCAGGTGGAACTGACTGAAAGATCCCAAGATCTGAAGGTAGAAACCGAAGATTTGCAATTGCGCTTCAATGAAAAAAATGAAGTCTTTCAAAAAAATCAAAGCAGAATCAATGGCTCCGACAAAGAATTGACCACCACTAGGCAAGAGCTGTTTGCCGTCAGTCAGGTGCAGTTTTCTGTGGAAGCCAAAGTCAATTCATTGACCGCTCAGATTCAAGATCATGAAGAGCGCCAGCAAAGCCAGCAGATGGTTTTAGAAGAACTGCGTGAAAAGAAATTTGAATTTGAAAGTCGTCGCACTAAAATTTTTAATGATCTAGAAAAAGAACGTCAGATGCAGTTGGATTTGTCCAGTGACGTCGAATCTTTTCAGGCCAATAAAAAAATCTTGCAAGAACAAGTTGTAGTTAAAAAGCAAGAGGTTGAAACCTTCAAAGACAATTTAAATCAAGTGGCCAGCCGCTTGTATGGTTTAGAAAATTTGCATTCTAATTTTGAAGGCTTTGAAGAGGGCGTTAAAAACATCATGCTGTGGCAAAAAGCCAAGGTTCAGCAGATGCATGCCGATGGCTCTGTCAGCACTTCTTTTCAACCCGTTTCAGAAATCATTGAAGTGCCTGCAGAATATGAAGTGGCCATGGAAGCCGCATTGGGTTCGCGCTTGCAAATGCTGATGGTTCCTGATTCAGAATCTTCTTTACAAGCTGTGGACCATTTGAAGGATCAAAAAAAGGGCCGCTCTAGTTTTATTTCTGAAAGCTGGCTGTCGAAAGTGGCGTCTTCGGGCTCAGCCACTCCGACAGGTGTTGGAGTCAAAGCCCTTTTGAAAGATGTGATTCAATCTTCAGAAAAACATCAGTCCACGGTGAACTCTTTATTGAAAGACATTGTGGTGGTGGATTCTTTGCGTGATGCTTTGGCTTTACGACCTGAAAATCCAGGGTGGACCTTTGTCACTGTGGATGGCGATGTGCTGTCTGCTGACGGTGTATTGACCGGCGGAGCCAGTGAGTCGGCAGAGTCTGGCGTACTAAAACGACGTCGTGAAATCAAAGAACTTTCGGATAAAAAATCAGAATGGGCAGGGAAGCTGGCGTTGGCCCAAGCGGCACTGACCAAGATTGAATCCCAGTTAGCCAATGTGGTGAATGATTTTGAAGGCGCGCAAAAACGCAAAATGGATCAAGAGATCAAAGTCACTGAATTGCGCAAAGACCTTCAGCGGGCAGAAACTGAAGTGGCCAATGCAGAACAGGCCGTCAGTCGCCAAGACCGCGAAGTTTTAAAACTAGAAGAAAATTTACAAACCTTGCAGGACAAATTGTCTGAATTAAATTTGTCTTTGTTTGAAAGCAAAGATAAAAAACAGAATTTAGAACAAGCCTGTGAAAAGTTGCAAACGGAATTGTCGCAGATCCGTGAAGGCTTTGATGGCTTGCAAGCCGAAGTGACGGATTTGCAGATTTCATTGGCCACCAAAAATCAAGAGTACCAAGGTGTGCAACGACAGCTAGAAATGGTGACTAAATCTGTGACCGATTTGCAAGCTCAATTGTCTAGAATGAGTGACGAAGCCGAAGGTTATTCGTCGCAGATGAGTGAAAATCAATATTTGCTAGAAGAAAAAAAATTGGCTTTTGAAAAAGCGGTTCGTGAAGTCGAAGACATCAAAGCTCGTTTAGCGGTGGTCAAGGATCAATACGAACAGGATTCGGCCCTGGTGCAAGAACAGGCTTTGCTGTTGCAAAGCACGCAAAAAGCCCGCAATGATCGTCAGTCTAAAATGAATGAAAGCCAGTTAAAATTAGAACAGGCTAGAATGAAAGAACAATACCTGATCGATCAAATTCGTGAAAGGTATATGCTGAATTTGGACGATGTGGTTGTTAAGTACACTGATCGCCAAGGGGATCTGCGCGAAGCCGAAGTTCAACTGAAGGATCTTCGTGATAAAATTGCTAAAATTGGTGAAGTGAATTTATCAGCCATTGAAGAGTATGAACAGAATTCTAAACGCTATGAATTTTTGCAAAAACAGCATGATGATTTGACCGAAGCCAAAGAAAATTTGCGCAAGGTCATTGATCGCATCAATCGTATTTGCACCAAACGTTTTAAAGAGACTTTTGATTTGGTCAACGATCGTTTCACCCGTGTGTTCCCAGTCTTGTTTGGTGGTGGTGAAGCCCGTTTAGAATTGCATGAAGACCCTGAAAAAAATGAAATGGGTATAGAAATTGTCGCTAAACCGCCCGGCAAAAAAATGCAAAATGTCACTTTGATGTCGGGTGGAGAAAAAGCCCTGACCGCTGTGGCCTTGGTCTTTTCGATCTTCTTAGTCAAACCTTCGCCTTACTGTTTGCTGGATGAGGTCGATGCGCCGTTGGATGATGCCAATGTGTATCGCTTCAATGATCTGGTTCGCGAAATGGCGAAGCGTTCTCAAATCATTGTAGTCACCCACAACAAGCACACCATGGAAGTGGCTGCAAAACTTTACGGAGTGACGATGCAGGAGCGGGGGGTTTCTACCATGGTTAGCGTCAGCCTCTAGTCCGTCGATGCTGAAAAAGCACCATCTGCTGCGTTAGCTTCACTCAAATCGTGCTCGATGTACTCCATCGTACACCTGCGCGCGATTTGAGTTTGCTGCCTAACATCTGATACTTTTTGAGCATCGACGAAAGAGGCTTCCGTCGGCTGCGCCTCGACTTTGCCCACCCTTTTGAAGGCTTGATATCTTTACACCTGCGCGCGATTTGAGTTTGCTTGCTAAAAATCCACCTCAAGGTGTCTCAAATTGAGTCACATAATCTTGTATAACCTCAATAAAGCCATGCTTGACAAATCTGACATATATGCTAAAGTAGACAATAGTGAAGGCAATTAAAATCCTCAGCGAAAAACAAGTTTTCCGATCAACCTTTGATAAGGAAGTGCTGGTTTCCGTGCATGTGGAAATTTTTAGGATTCCCGATCCAGACTCTAAAAATTACCCTGAAGGCCTGCGGGTGAGCATGGTGGCCTATAAAAACTCTGCTCCAGATCAAATTATCATAGTTGATTGCCATCCACCTAAAGGGCCGCACTTTCACTCGGGTCTAAAGGAAGAATCTTTTGTGTGGAAAAGTTTAGATGAAACCTATGCGCTTTTCTGGGGTTTGGTTGAGACTGAGTTTGGTGCAATCGAGGAGGTCGAATGAACACTTTAACCTTTAAATATCGTCCTGGCGGCCGTCAAAAACTACTCGCGAATATGAAGGCTGCGATCAAAGGAAAAACTAAGATCGAAGACGACATCATTTATTTTGAAAGCCTGGACATGGTCGATTGCTTTATCAATCCCATGAAAGCTAAAATCATTCGTGCCATTCAACAGCACAAGCCAGAATCTATTTATGAACTTTCAAAGATCCTTAAAATGGATCAGGGTTATATTCAAAAAGAGGTCAAGTTTTTAGAAAATCTGGGCATTATTAAGATTGAATCACTGCAAGACAATGGAAGAACAAAAAGTAAGCCACATCTTATTTATGATACTTTCTTAATTGATCTCGGCTTGGGAGATATTGGGACTGTGGTCAGTTTTTAAGTTGCGCCGTCGGCTGCGCCGGAAAAAAATCCGTACCACCGCCGCTATGGCTAACGTTTCCCCACAACTTTTGATTTCAGGGCCATGTATTAGCTATCCATTC
>JBMOJS010000013.1:0-24509 GCA_049315665.1 Pseudobdellovibrionaceae bacterium
AAAAGCCATGGGTAACTCGTCAAGGAGGACGAGGTATGACGGTTTAAGAATAGGGATCTTATGTTCAAGCTCTTGCGAATCGTTCATGTCGACCGACAGCTTTCAAGACCAGCTTTAAGCTCATTTCGATCTAAATTTTTGCCAATGAACACCAATTGAGTTTTTCTAAGTTGCTCTCCCCAAGGTCTTTCAAGTTCTCCGTTCATCAGCATATGTACACCTTGGAAAATGTACTTTTCGGGGACGCCATGCATAGCAATAACTCCCTTGGATCGGTAGATATCATTGCCTTTCGAAGACAAAAGTTTTCCAATCCACTTTTGAAATTTTTGCAAATCCACATCACCAATAAGTTCAAGGCCAACAGAGCCGACGTCTTCTTCGTGTTCATGCTCAGGATTGAATTCTTCAACATGAATTGGTTCAACAAATTGACCGGTCGAATCTAATAATTTCATTTCAAACTCAGAAGGATGATGTTGCGTTGCAAATGCGAATATTCCGTCTTGATCAATTTGAACTAGAAATTTTGAGTCGCCGATGAGTTCTAAATTCGAGCACATGCTCGTGAGCAGCGTTTCTGAGCTTTTCTTTGCTTTAGAACTGTCCAAGTAACCTGTTAGAATCTGTTTTTCAACCTTGGAAAAATCACTAGTCGCAAGTGGTCTTGAAATGAAAAGTTTTAAGTCAGGATCGGGACCTTTATTCAAACACAAAGAATAAGCTCCTTTACTCAGCGAATAGAATGAGACAGCTTCGAAAGGATACTCTGGTTTTAAAAATAGAGGATTTATTTCTAAAGCGCGATTCAGATCAAAAGCATTTATCTTTAAAATTGAGTGAATAGGTGCATTCGCCATTTTTGTCTCGATCAAATTCACAACACTGTTAACAGTTTTCACTCTTTTTTTGACTTGAACCAGCTCTTCCGTTGGCAAAAGATCAGTCTTATTCATTAAAATGATGTCTGCAAAGGCGATCTGCTGTTTGCATTCATCACTTTCATCTAAGTGCTGTAGAATATGCTTACTATCGATAAGGGTTACGACGCCATCTAATCGGTAGTGCTCTTTGATTTCATCATCCACAAAAAATGTTTGTGCGACGGGTCCTGGATCCGCCATTCCAGTCGTTTCAATCACCACATAGTCAAATTTGTTCTTTTTTTTAGTCAAATTCCCAAGAATACGGATCAGGTCCCCACGGACTGTACAACATATGCAGCCATTGTTCATTTCGAAAACTTCTTCTTCTGCATTTACAACCAGTTCGTGATCAATTCCGATTTCACCAAACTCATTTTCGATGACAGCTATTCGATAACCATGATTTTCGGTCAATATTCGATTTAATAATGTTGTTTTTCCAGACCCCAGAAAGCCAGTTAGTACCGTTACAGGAATCTTTTTGTTTTGAATATTTTCTAATGATGACATCCGCATCCTCCATCAAAGTCTGCCGCTTTTGCGGCTTGATAAGTTTCAATTCCTTCTTTCGAAATCAATACACCCATAATAATTGCAGCTACGCTATCAATCCACCATAGGCTCGGGCTCAACCAATAAAAAAAACTTCCACCTAATAAAATAAACGACAAATTCATACAAGAGCGCGCACAATTTGCATCAGCTCTTAAGGCAGGACTATTCAGTATATCGGCTAGGCGACCTTTCACTTTCCAAAAATAGACCATAAAGCAAATGCTGATCGATGCAATGATGACACCTGGAATTGTTGTTCCCGGAACTTGCTTTTGCCAAAGCTGAATTCCAGCCCAAAGAATTACAAACACCCCTAAGAAAGCTAGCAGTGACCCAATTATTTTGGTTGCCAGCCTTTCTTTGGTTAAGTTTTTCTGCGCAGGATGTTCGATATCCCAAAGTCTCCACAATATGACAATTGCGCTTCCGGCTTCGACAAAAGAGTCGGCACCAAATCCAGCTAATGCAATGGATCGCTCTTCGAAACCAAAATACATCGATATGACACCCTCTACGATGTTGTAGACTAAGGTTGCCCAAGCCAAGATCACTGCAAATCTGATATGTTTGTGATGTTTATGAATCTGTTCTGCCATATTGAATCCTGACTACTCCAGTGATTTTTTGATTTGTTCTAAGTTGTAATTTAGCATCTTCGTTACTGTCGATGCCGGTTCTGATTGAATTGATAAGCCATCAAGGTACAGGGGCTTTCCCAAGCTGAGTTTAGCTTTTTTTGCCAGTTTCTCAGATAAAAGTTGATGATGACTTTTTTCTGAAAAAATAGTTTTGATCGAATAGGTTTCAATATCATCAATGAGCTTTGTTAGATCCTGCGTTTTGAATTCTTCACTTGTTGAAAGCCCAATGGGGGACAATGACTTGATTTCAAAGTCTTCGCACAGATAAAAGCCTGCATCATGAGTCGTAAGAATAGCACGTCGGGCCTTCGGAATTTTATCAAATGCAATTTGGTATTTCTTGTAAATTTCATTGATTTCAGCTTTAAGTTTTTCTGAATTGTTTCTAAACTGCTCTCGGTCTTTAGGCAATTCTGAAGACAGTCGCTCGGCAATGGCATCAATGTATTTCAGAACTTGCCGAGGGCTATTCCAAGCATGTGGGTCCGTCACAGAATGTCCGTCGTCAATCAATTGACGAGGCGTAATTTTGTAACTGATAATGCTGACTTTGGCTTTGGTTTTTGAAGACGACACAAGCTTATTGAGCCAAGGTTCAAACATGAGGCCATTCGCAAAAATAAGATCAGCGGATTTAAGCTTCTCGATATCACTCGGTTTTGGTTCAAAAAGATGAGGGTCTTCACCAGCTGGAACTAGGTTCGTAATTTCGATGTTATTGGTCCCAATGGTTCTCGTTAAATCCTCGATGACACTAAAAGTTGTTACAACCTTCAGTTTTGCGGATGCGATCTCAGCATTTAAAAATAACATAACCAAGGCGGCGACTAACTGTTTAGCTTTCATTTTAACTCCTTTATTTTAGAAAAACGATTTATGACTGATAAAAAAGAAATGCCTAAAACAAATGTGGCTGAGAAAGTCAGATTCAATTTGTAACTGACTAGAAAGCTCAAGGCGGCAAAGACAGTTGCAAAGATGGTATTGAAGATGATTTTTTTATGAATAGAAACGTCAAACCAGTCAAAGGCTACATGAGGAAGAATAAGAAGACCTGTCGTTAAAAGGACTCCAAATATCTGAAAGCCAACAACAACTAATACCGTCGTAATTGATGAAAATATAAACTGACTTTTAAACGGACCAAATCGAAATTGCGAGGCCACCGGATCAACACAGATACGAAGAATTTTTTTCCAAAAGAAGCCAACTATTATGAGCGTAATAACTGAAAAGCTTCCAAGCAAGAATAGATCACTTGAATCAGCTAGCAAGGGGGTGCCAAATAAGAGGTGTGTAAAGTCTATTCTCAGTTTAAATATTTGATTCAGAACAAGTCCAAGAGAAATTCCCAAAAGCGATATAGCCACAAGCGTAGAATCGCGACTGTGTTCTTTGAGTCCGCCAAGTGTAGAAAAAACTATGGCAACAATCAATCCCCAAACGAGGGCGCCCAAAAGCAAAGCTTTTGTTGTTAGGCCAAACAACATAACGGCCCCTACAAGGCCAGGAATTAACGAGTGCCCGATAGCATCTGAAAATAATCCTAAATTTCGGTGAATTAATAGATAGCCAATTGGCAAGCCTGCTAATAAGAATAAAAAGACCAGTCCAATGGTGTAAAGGAAGTAATCCTTTTGAATAAGTTCAAATAGACTCATAGTAGCCTTCCTGAAGGGCGTCATATTTCAGCATTAGACTTTGATTCTTGATTTCATAAATTTGATCTGAAATTTCAGATAACAATTCAGTTTGATGGCTGACTGTGATCAAAAGTTTTATGTTTTTTAGCTCGCGCACCCAAGCAATGAAAAAGAGAGCCCATTCGTGACTAAGATGAGAAACGGGTTCGTCAACCAAAACAATGTCAGAATCTTCCATGAAATTTGAAATTAAAACCAAGGCTTGAAATTCACCTGAAGACATTTGATCTATTCTTTTTTTCAAAAGATGACCAAATCGAGTCATCAGTTCTGATGGCCACTTCTTGTTGGAGAAGAGTTTAAAAAAATCATGACCCGATAGTAGCAGTCCTTTTTCGTAGACCTGAATGGAAGAAACAAATGATATCTTGGTTTCTTTTTTATGCCTTAAGAGCCTGCGTCCGACTTGCTTTAAAAAGGTTGTTTTGCCAACTCCGTTTGCTCCTACAACAAGTATAAGTCCAACTTGTGGTAGGCTCAGATTTTGAGGACGGATAAGCATTCTTGGTTTAACCTCAACCGAAAAGGAATCAATACTATACATCACAGAATCCTGAATGGTTTCGCAAAGGTTGCTCATCAAAATCGATAACGATCAGGAGCCGGAATTCTTTATGGATCTCGATTTCAGGAGATTTGTGAATGCATCCTTTAAACCCGTCGCTCCACCGTGATCCTTTCATTAAAATAAAATGATTTTTAGGGACGGTTTTAATTAGTTCATTATTAAAAACGATAAGTTCGTTGCGACCTTTTCCAATTCCGTTGTAATTAGCATACTTACTTTCAATAACTTCAGTGCTTCGCCCCCATAGCGTTTGTACCAGTCTTAGTTTTACGTTATCCGTATGGAATAAAGTGCATTGGTCATGATTGATGTATTCGATTCGAATTCTGAAATGTTTGAAAATAGTGTGGCTGAATTGAACAAGTAAACAATTTACATAGTTTACTATTTTGTGATGGGGGTCAATATTTTCTAATTGAGTAGTTTCTGCTTTGGTAAGATTCATTTTTGTTTCTGAAGTCGAATGAGAGATCTCAACTGAAGATTTAAAATCTAATCGTAGATTTTCTATGTTAAAGACAGATCTTTGGAAGTAGAAATTATCAGCGACAACAGGACATAGAAAACTAGTCAGCCAATCAGGATTCGTTTTAGATATTTCATTCAGCTGCATTCAATATATCCTTAGCATTAAAATTGTCATATCTGGTCCACTCAGAATTTTTATATAGCGTTGCAATCGGTGCTTGTTCGCAGCCCCATTGACAAATTGTCTCTTCAACTTCGACATGTGGATTGTGGTTTTTTATCCATTCTTGATTTTCTGAAAATCTGCGGGTTCTTCTGCATGGACCACTTTACACATAAATAAAACATTAGACTTTTCCTCGATCGAGATTTTTTCTTTGCGAACGAGTTCTAAAATATCTGACTGATTTAGCAAGATATCTCTGGTCGCCAGTAGGCTCCTTAATTCTTCGATGTCAATGGTCGAAAAACATCCCTTTGATTTTACTAGAAATGCTCGAATGCGCTCTTGTATAGAGATGCTCAAGCCAGTGGCCTTTCGGAAAGTTCAAAAGCAGGAAGTGGATCTGAAAACTTTTGCCATTTTTTAACTCCAAGCTTTTCTTCGGCATCAGTCAGAAGGGTCCTGTCGAGGTCTTCAGTTATCGACTTTCTGTCCAGGTCAGTACCGATGAAAACAATTTCTTGCCTACGATCACCATATTTTTCGTCCCACAGTTCATATATTTTATTTCGCTCTTCCTTATCATTAGGCCAAAATCTTTCGCCGATACAACACCACCAATATCCAATCCCTGAAAAAGAGACAGAGCTTCCTGCGAGCTGATAAAGACCAACTGCTTCGGGTCTACTGGCTAACCAAAAGTAACCCTTTGCTCGAAGTACGTTTTCAGGTGATTTTTCTAAAAATATTGCGAACCTTTCAGGATGAAATGGCTTTCTGGCGCGATAGACAAACGAGGTTATTCCGAATTCTTCGGATTCTGACTTTTCTTCACCTCGGAGAGTTTTCATCCATCCCGACGAGCTTTGCGCTGCCTCAAGATTAAATTTATTCGTATTTAAAATTTTATTTAAAGGAACACATCCGTTTGTAGAATTTAGTATTTCTGCGCGTGGGTTTAATGCCTGAATCGAGCGTTTAACTTTTTCCATCTGATCCGGCGTTGAAAGATCAATTTTGTTCAGAACGATAACATCGGCAAACTCAACTTGCTCAATAAGTAGATCAGCAATTGTTCTCTCGTCTTCGTCGCCTATTTGCATTCCAACAGCCTTTAGATCTTGAGCTTCGGCAACTTGCTTAAAGAAATCAGGTACGCTGACGACCGTTAACATTGTATCTAGCCGCGCCACAGATGAAAGACTTCTTCCATTCTCGTCTTCGAATTGAAAAGTTTCAGTAACAGGGAGGGGTTCCGATATCCCAGTGGATTCGATCAGTAGATAGTCGAATCGATTTTCTGAAGCGAGCCTAGTAATTTCTTTTAATAGATCCTCACGAAGAGTGCAGCAAATGCATCCATTGCTCATCTCGACCATTTTTTCTTCAGTGCGGGACAAAGAGACATCATTTGTTTTTACGATTCCGCCATCAATGTTAACTTCTGACATGTCATTAACGATCACAGCAACTTTCAATCCATCTCTGTTTTTCAGTACATGATTCAGTAAAGTTGTTTTGCCAGCTCCCAAAAAACCAGACAGTACAGTCACAGGTAACTTTTTGAAGTCATTCACTTTTGGTTTAGTTTTTTCACTCATTTTAATCCTAACGCAACAGTGTTGCATTTGCATTTTACGCAAAAAAAAGCTTTTCAAATATTCAAACAGCTTTGAGCCTATTTATTTAAACATCAGTTCGGCAAATACTGCTCATCTTCAATAAATTGCCACTTCGGCAAAGGATCTTTAAATTTTTTCCAACTCGGAACTCCAGCTTTGTCTTCTTGTTCAGTGACAAGACACTTCTGAAGTTTTTGTATCATTTCTTCCTTAGCCAAAGACTGTCCAATGAATACAAGCTCTTGTCCGCGATCGCCATATTCTTCAGTCCAATCTTTTTCGATAAGCGCAAGTTCTTCAGGATCTGTTGGCCAATTTTCTTGAGGACTCGCGGCCAACCATTTACCCGCACATTCCAACGTGACGACCTGTCCAGCCTGACCCCACAAACCTGTAAAATCAGGGCGTGTGGCCACCCAAAAAAGGCCCTTAACACGAAGGAATTTTTTACCTTCGGCCATAATAAAATTCCATAGCCTTGCTGGGTGAAAAGGCTTTTTCGCACGAAATACAAAACTAGAAACACCATATTCTTCGATTTCAGATTTTTCTTCACCACGAAGAACAGCCATCCATCCAGGAGCCGCTTGAGCTTTTTCAAAATCGAATTTTTTCGTATCTAAAATTTGCGATAGCTCGACTTTTGATTTTTCTGTTGAAATGATGCTGGCCTGACTATTCAGTGATTTTAAGATCGAAGTAAGCTCATTCTTTTCTTCAGGAGATATAAGATCTAGTTTATTCAATACAATCACATCTGCAAATTCAACTTGATCAACAAGTAAATCAGTAATGGTTCGTTCATCTTCATCAGAAGCTTGCATTTTTTTTGATTTTAAACTTTTTGATTGCTGATAGTCTTTCAGGAAATTTTTTGCATCAACCACAGTGACCATGGTATCAAGTCTTGCAAAATCAGAAAGGCTATTGCCATTTTCATCCGCAAATTGAAAAGTTTCAGCTACGGGCATTGGCTCTGAAATGCCAGTCGATTCAATCACAAGGTAGTCAAACTTTTTTTCTTCAGCTAAGCATTTGATTTCAATTAAAAGATCCTCGCGCAATGTGCAGCAAATGCATCCATTACTCATTTCGACAAGTTTTTCCTCAGTGCGGCTCAGGTTTGCACCGCCTGACTTAATAAGTTTTTCGTCGATATTGACTTCTGACATGTCGTTAACAATGACTGCGACTTTTAAACCCTGACGATTGTTCAATATGTGATTCAGTAATGTTGTTTTTCCGGCGCCAAGAAACCCAGAAAGGACAGTCACGGGTAGTTTGTTATTTTCGGTCATATATAAAACCTCTCTTTTTTGATTAACTCGCACAAGCCTGGCATACACCTTTTAAAAAGACGGCTCGATTTGCACTTAAAAATTGAAAGCCACCCATAGCCTTAAAAAATGTATTTAATTTTTCATGATCCTTGACCTCATTGTGCTTCTCGCAAGACTGGCAATACAGCAGTACATGCGCGTGTTTTTCGCAATCATGCGAGCAACTGACATATTTATTGTTTTCTATTTCGTGCACAATGCCAGCGGCCTTCAGCTGATTTAAATTTCGATATATAGAAACTCGATCGACCGAGCCACTGCGTTTTTCAAGATCTTCGATTATTTCAGCTTGCGAATAAGATCGTCTTTCCTTTAAGAACAGCTCAATAAGGCTTATTCGTAAATCTGTCTTCTTAAGAGAGAACCGATTTAAAAGTTGCTCTGCTTTTTCTTTTGATAATTTATTCATAAGTTTCCTAATCTTGCTGGTGGGTCATTTAACATTTCTGTTTTAAGTTCGTTGCATTTAAAAAGGCCTTCTTTAAAGGGTTTACCATTAAGAAAACTTTTTGGTGTAAGTGAAGTTATCTTCTGAATTGTTTTCTCGCTAGTTTTAATTTTTCTTATAGAGCCAATTTGAAATTTATAGCCAGTAGCTTGCGACTCAACCCAAGCGGTTTTAAAATCATGAGGCAGTTCACATTTTTCTAGGATAATTTGCAATTGTTTACAGGCTGAACAGTCTTTAGAGGTCAATACGACAAGGTCAAAATCTGATAAAAGCTGTTCCTGGGTGTAGTTCAGTTTGTCTTTCGCAGAATAAAACGAAGCGTCAGCTCTATTCGAAAGCAGAATGGAGAGTATTATAGATGTCTGAAGCAATCGCATCTTGTGCATTTCTTTAAGATACAACAAAGGTCTTGCAAACGCAACGACGTTGCAGTACACCCTCCTAAAACAAGTGCAACTATGTTGCAACTAATCAAAATCTAAACAAAGCAATAAAGCGGTTTAGCACAACTTCGGGGGAAGTAAATGAAAGTAAAGTTTCTAAAAATAGTAAGTCTTTTGACTCTTGTGATTAGCGTTCAGGCGTTTGCCCAACATGATCAAGAACATGAGGGTTGGCCTGAAAACACACTTTTAGCTTTGGAAGGCCAAGATGCCATTTCTAAAGATGATTGTTTGCTTTTTGTCACTGAAGTTGGTTTTACTGGGACTGAACAAACTCCAGATCAATTTTTCGCGGTGGTTGAAACAAATTATGCTCATGGAAACGATCATGCGGCTCCAATTACAGTCAAGCCTGTTGCTAACAAGCCAGGAGTCCTTGGTGGAGTTGGCGTCAATGGCCAAGACCAAATTGCAATTTTTTTAACACCTCAGGATTTAGACTTTCGTAACGTGAAATCCTTCAATTTAAAATGGCTTCACGGCAGTCATTTTCATACAAATCGCTGCGTGAATATGACTGTTCATGAACACGATGATAAACATCAGTAAAAGGTCATTGTTAGTCTGTAGTATTCTTTCTATCTCTTTTGTTCGGGTGTGGGGGCAATCCAACCTCCCTGCCGCAGATGGAGAACAGCAATCCCAGGTTAACGAGATTGTTGTTCAAGAAAAGGTGAATGCTAAAAAGAGACAAATAAAAAAAGAAGAAGTGAATCGGGTTGAAAGCCTTAATAAATCTGTAATTCAAGAAAAAAAAGCGACAACCTTTGCGCAAGCTATCGACAATGAAAAAGGTGTGGATTCTCAAACGTCGTGTGCATTTTGCGGAGCCAAACGGATTTCAATCAATGGCTTGAAGGGCGAACATACGACCATTCTTGTCGATGGTATTCCGCTTCATTCGGCAGTTTCAGGTTTTTATGGGGTCGAAGCCATTCCACTCGACGGAATTGAGTCTATTGATATTTATCGTGGAGCCGGTGCTTCATTAACAGCTCCGGAATCTATTGGTGGTTCTATCAACATTATCACTGTTGATTCTTTTGTTCCGGTAAAACGCACAACATTGATGTATGGTCACGATGGTACTTATTCTGTCAATCTTGGTGCATCGACCAAAGTGACAGATAAGATGGCTGTATTTGTTGGAGGACAAACATCAAATAATTCAAATTTTGATATTGATGACAACGGCGTTACTGAATCTCCACATCAAAAGAATAATAATTTTCTATTAAAATCCACATATCGACCCACTGAAAAAGATGAAATAACTCTAAAGCTGACCCATGCAAAGCTCAATTCTTTCGGTGGAAATCCAAACGACTTGATCCTGGATCATCCTGTCACTTTAACAGCTCAATCAAGTGATTTCGAAAACAATGATGTTCGCAAAAAATACATAGGTGACCTTCGAAAAATTACTGATAACATTTCACTTCTTCGAAAAGAAGCAAGCCTTAGTTACCTTCGACAAATTGATGAAAATTCAAATTTTAAATTCAATGTCGCGCGCGCTGAGCAATCGCAAGATGCCATTTACTCGCACGGGTATGACTATAATAACAAAGACACCATTGTTTACATCAATACAGAGTATCAGTCTGCGACCGAGGACCATCTTTTCTATTTAGGTTTTGATTCGAAAAGTCAGAAAATGAATTCATCTTCTAAAGTTCTATATGATCAGCTGGGTCTTAAAAAAGACAATTTATCTCATTCAGTAAATGGAATTTATTTTCAGGACACTTGGTCTATGAATGATTTTAACGAGGTTTCTTGGGCCATTAGGGGTGATCAAATCAAAGTGAATTGGTCAGATCTTAATAAAAATATCGATAAAACTGTCCTTGCCCCAAGACTGTATTATAAATATGGACACAATTCAATTTGGACTTCAAGACTTGGTTTGGGACTTGGGTATAGATCACCTCTTACACTTTTTGAAAGTCAGCATGGGACTGATCATAATGGTTTTCTAGTCGACATTGCAAAAATTGAAACAGCTGAGTCTTTTGTTTATTCTTTGGTTGCACAAAGAGAAAACGATTCATTCGAATTTTCATCCCACTTTACGAATTTAAAAAATATGGCCTACGGCATTGATCGAGCCAACCAAAGTTTGCCTACGATTTTTACGAACGCTCAAGACGATTATTTGATTTCTGTATTTGATATCAGTTATGGGCGAAAAATAACTCATTCCTATCAGTTGGAAGGTCTGGCTGAACTATTCAATTATCCTTCCCAATATAAAAATAAACTTCCAGTAGCGGCTCAAGAAAAAAGAATTTCCATCAGGTCGACCTATGAAGGAGAAAAATGGTCTTTCGTGCAAAAGCTGAATCTTGTACTTGAACAAGACCTTGCTTCTTACGGATATTCAGATCATTACAATATTGCTTACACAGATGATGACATTATAAGTCCTACATACGGGGAAACTTACTATAAAGATCAAAAGCATCAAAATTCACCAACTTATTTTACATTGGATCTTCAATTTAAAAGAAACTTAAATAAGTATTGGGATTTTGACTTTCAAGTTGCCAATGTTTTTGACTATACCCAGACAGGGGCTGGTGACAGTCCGTTGACTTGGGCAAAACACGGAAGCCACTTTCATTTAGACAACTTTCACATCTGGGGTCCGCTTCAAGGACGAAGATTTATTATTTCTTTAGTGGGTGACTTTTGATATTTGCTGTCAGGTCTTTTTTAAAGAAGAAGTTCTTCTTTCTCGTCAGCTTTGGCATTCACTTTTTGTTATTCGTATTTTTTCTCAACTTGAAGAGTTTTGAAAAAACAGACGACTCAGCTTTAGCTATCGAATTTAGGAACGACTCTTTTACAGTCGCTGACCAACGAGACAAAAAAAGAAAATCGCCTTCAGCCAATATAAGTCAAAGCACATTTTTACAGAAAGAAATTACTAATATTTCAAGAGAAAATGTTACGCAGAAGCTTGCTAAAAATGCTGACGGCCAACAGCCGCAATCAGGTCAGAATGAAATGAGTGAGGGAGTTTCCGACTTATCCTCAGTTGGGAGATCCGAAGAAGGTTATGCTATGAGCTATTTGGACAAAGTAAGATCTAAGATTGAGTTCCATAAAATCTATCCGAAAGCTTCGAAGCTCTTCAAAGAACAAGGTTCAGTTAAAGTAAAACTTCAGATTCTCAAAAGTGGTCATGTTCGTAAGATTGAGATAGTCGAATCTAGTCAATTTAAGCGTCTTGATGAGGCAGCAATTAAAGCAGTCGCAGAGGCTGCTCCATTTGATCAATTTCCTAGCGATGTAAAGTTTGCTTCTTGGTCGATTTTAATTCCGATGCGATTTGAGTTAAATTAGGATGACGCTGACTTCGTGCTTCCGAGATTGGGGTAGGGACACAAGAAAATGTATTTAACGCTATTTTGATTTTAGAATCAAACCTGAACTTAACAAAAGAAAAAATGCAATCATACTTAAAGACAGGTACTTAGGGCTTAGATTTCCAGTAGTTGCTAAAATCATTAAGAACAGATTGTAGCCGACGGACAGAGCAAAATAAATCTTCATTAAATAAGGTTTCAAAAGAGAGAATGAAAAAAACAGACAGGGACAAAGTAACACCGGTCCTAGAATGATAATAGAAACAAAATACTCGAAGGGAAGACCAAACAGCGTTATAAGAAGAATACTACACGACAGTGAAATCAAGTTCATTTTTAAAAGTATAAAAAAATATTTTTGTATTTTAATAAACGGACTGCACTCATGATATGGATCTTTTCTGTTTTCGTCTTCCAATATATTCAAAGCTTGTGTTCGACTCCATGTTCTTACAAAAAATAAGAAACTCTGACTCATAGCTACAGTATCGGCATACAGATAGTTAAGATTCTGGGACGAAAACGCATAGACCCCCCAAATTAAAACTGCAATAGATTCAATAAACAATAAAGTATCGATGTTGAACTTTTTGGTCTTTACAAACGACAGCACTCCATTTCCTAATATTCTTAGGGAGAACCAAAAGAAAATAAGAAAGCTTACAATCGTTGTTAAAGAAACAATACCAATCCAAAGCTGATCCACTTTTTCGGTCACATAAGTGGCCCACGAGACGGTCGAAATCCAGATTGAAATAAAGGTCATCACTAAAAGTGCTGACCAATCTTGATTCAGTTGGATGGCCTCCCAATCCCTAAATTCCTGGACATTCATTTTATCAAAAATTTTATAAGGAAGAATATTTGTCCTAATCCCATCCAGTTGCTTTGAATCTGTTCTCAGAGAAAGAAGATGAACACTTTTAAAGACAGGGAGCGACTGAGGTGCTATCTCGATAATTCGTGCAATCATAAAGCTTTGGCATGATACACAGGACAGCCCCGAAACCAAAAAATTTTTTTCTACTTCAGCATCGCTTTCAGTTCTTCTGGGTTCCATGGTTTCCCTCTGCTTTTAAACTCCTGCCTTAAATCTACAACTGTCTTACTATCAACCTCTGACCCATTATTACCCCAGTTCATTCTAATATAACTCACAACAGCTGCGATTTCCGCATCGTTCAAGTGATTGAACGCAGGCATAATACCATTGTAGGTATTGCCTTTGACTTCGATGAGTCCTTGCAGTCCGCCAAGAAGGATTTTAACTGGCAATTTTGAATCACTCAAAACCCACTCAGAGCCAGCAAGTGGTGGAAATGCTCCAGCAAGACCTTGACCGCTGGCCTGATGGCAAGCAGCGCAATTCGTGGTGTAAACCTGGCTTCCATCGATGGTCTTAGCAACTGCGGCTTCACTGTAACTACGATTGTCTCCCCCAGAAACCTGCCCATCACCGGCATATAGAATAAAGTAAATAGTTCCCCAAGAAATGAAAGTGACAAAAGAAACCCACACCAGCAAGGGCCATGGACGGTCGCCCTCATCGGGTTCACTTTTTTCCCTTTCCCAAACACGCGTTGTTTGTGGTGTGTTTTTTGGATCATCTATTTCGTTTGGCAAAATGCGAATAATCCAGCAGCAGAAAAGACTGGTTGAAAGAGTGAATAATGTAAAAAGGAAAAAATGACTTTTAGATTTGACGTGAAGATATTTGGCCACGTCACCGGTCCAAATACTTTGGTGTGCTAGTATTAAAATCACAAACGAGGATATAAACACCAAAGACAATGCAACTAAATAAATTTTTAAATTTGTCGAGTTCAAACTTCTTTCACTCACATGAGGAAGAAGTCCAATAAGAATCACAGGAAGAAAAATCAAGATGTCATATATCTGAAAATCTGCAACAAGGAATTGTCGATTCAGACTGAACAAGAAAAACCACAATGTCAAAAACACAGCTCCAGCAGAAAAAAGACCCTTGTTTGATCTTAAGTTGAGTTGATGACGAAGAGCTTTTGCGGAGAAAAAAAGAAGAAAAATACAACTTATAAGTATCAAGAAAAACCCTAAGACTCTTAGGCTATCGCTAAAGCGTTGATAAAAAAAGATGCTGCCAATGGTGATTGAAGTCAGTGGAAGTATGTCTTTCCAATTCCATTTCATGGCCTGTTGTCCAAACAAAATATAAGACTGGGACATCACTAGTATTGCAAAAAATCCATTGAAAATCGCCCCAACAGAGCTTTGTATAAAACTGAAATTATGCTTTAGAAAAAAATCAGCAGTGCTTGATAGCGCAAGACTATATACAAGGGCCAGCAATGCGGTTAATGCCATAAAAATGAGACTTTGAAAGGTGATAAGATTCCTTTTTTTCTGTTGCACTAGGCCCAAAAAATTTAAGAGTGTCAGATTGCTAAAGTAAGCAGTCATGATGCCCCAAAACAGCTTATCCATAGTAAAGGGTTCAAAGATCGCGATCCGTCCCCGGCCTATCCCCAGTATGAATATTAAAATCACAGATATTATATTGATTAACATTAACGACTTGAAACGCGTTTCAAGCAGGCCTAGATTTTTAGCAATCAGAAACCATACAGTCGTTAAAGTGATTAAGTACAATGAAAAACGGGAAATGAAGAACAAATCATATGTCGAATTAAAATTCAGACTTTCAGAAATCAAACCTAAGTTTACACACAGAAGTAAAAAAATAATAAGAATGGACAATAAGCTTGGCAGAATGTGTTGATTAAAAACTTGTCCAATAGGTTTGATCGCAGTTTGATGTGGATTCGTTTCAGTCACGACGCCGCTCCTTCATGGGTTTCTGAGTTGCTGGATAAGTGCGATTCAGAGACTTTAAGTACGCCACAAGATCAAGAGCTTCTTGGGTGACAATAACTTTTTTTCCTTTTTCTCTGAGCCACTCTGAGGGGATATTTATAGAAACCTCTCCAGGGTCAATTTTATCTTTGTGACGAAAAAAGTAGGGATAACTTGGCATAACCGAGTTGGGTAAGACCGCCCGTGGCTGATAGAGATGAAGAAGGTGCCAATCCTGGCTGGGTTGTCTGGCTCCAATATTTAACAGATCGGGCCCTGTTCGCATTGTCCCTAAAAGATGCGGACGGTCGAATGCATAGTCACCGGGTGTTGAGGCTCGCCCCCAATTTCTTTTTTGGTCAACTCCAAAGCTTGGATCGCGAGGCTGCTGGCTATGGCAATAGATGCAACCATTCTTGATATAAACGGATCGACCTTGGAGTTCTTGTTCTGTGTATGGCTTAAGATCTGGCTCTGCGGGTTCTTGTGCAAGTTGCAAAGCAGGTATGATCACTGTAGTGAGTGCTGCAAATGTCAGAATTCCAATTGCAATAAAAATGAAGCCTAGATATTTCATAACTATTTTCTGCTAGCTCTTGAAAGAAGGTAGTAGTGATAGCCAAAAATGCAATGGCTCAAGGTCATTAGGACGCCACCAACGGACCTGGCCCAAAGATAAGGTTTAGTTGCAGCGACGGATTCACTAAATGAAACAGTTGAATTCATCATCATTTGGCCTTGTATGACGCCGCCAATGGATAGGCCAATGACATAAATAGAAATTCCAATAACAGCACTCCAGAAATGAAGCTTAATCAGTCGTGGATGTGGCCAGTCCTTTGCAAGCAAACGCGGCACCATAAAGTAACAGGCGCCGAAAGCAATAAAAGAAAAGAATCCATATACGCCCAAATGTGCATGACCGATGGTGTAGTGGGTAAAGTGCGTGACTTGATTGACTGATCTTAGGGCCATCAAAGACCCCTGTGCCGAAACGACAGTATACATCATCGCTCCGAAGACAATAAATTGCAGGGTTGGAGACTTTTTAACAGCGGACCAGTTTTGCCCAACAGTCATGTGATGATTAACAGCTACAGCTAGAACCGGTAGAAACATCATAACAGATGTTACAATTGACAAAGAGACCAACCACGTAGGTACTGGGCCACCAATCAGGTGATGGATGCCAACCTGGCTATAGAAAAGGGCAAGCCCCCAAAAGCCAAGCAGTGAAATCTGATATGAATAAACGGGACGCCCGATAATTTTTGGGATCAGATAGTAGGCTGCTGCTAATCCCATAGGTGTTATCCATAGGCCAAGGACATTGTGTGCGTACCACCAATTGACAATGGCATGTTGAGCACCAAAAAAAATTGGCAAGTTAGCAACTAAAAAAAGAAATGGAAACCAAACAAAAGCAGCCCCGATGTACCAAACCGAAACGTAGAGGTGATCCACTTTCTTTTGTTGAATTGTCAAAAGCACAGGCAATCCGATCAGAGCTCCTCCAATCACAAATAGCGAATCCACGGGCCAAGGGAATTCGAGCCACTCCACTCCATCAGTCCAGCCGAAAAGAAGTGCGAAGCTGCCAAATATCAAGCCCATGTTCCAAAGATGAGTGCCAAGAGTTGCAACAGAAGAACCAATCAAGGATCGACGTGTCAGTCGCGGAATCAACCAAAGTGATATGGCCATGCCACACATCGAAACCCAGCCGTAAGCAACAAGATTCAGATGAAGAGGACGAATTCTGCCAAACGTAAGCTCTGGATTCGAAGTCAGCCAATCTGGAAAATTAAATTTTAGTGATGCAATCAATCCTGCTACAGAACCAATGATAAGCCAGAAAAGACTGGATGCAAAAAGATATCGAGAAACTTTAGCAACGGACTGATCAAAAATAATATTTTCAGGAAATCGATCAGAAAGTTTAATTTCTTCAGCTTCTGGTTTTCTGATGTTTTCAAAAAGCACGTGAGAAGCGGATGGTCCCATGCCCAGCCAACTTCTTGAAAAACTCCATATAAGAACCAACAGAGCAATAACTGAAAAAAGAAAACTAAGTCCCATTAAAAGTGAAAAAGTGCCAATCATGCAGAGAAACTAAAGGACATTTTTGTTTAAGAATACGCAGCAAAAAGTTGCATAGACGACAGCAGTGTTTGCCCCTACAAATTGCCTATGGAATTTGCTGCAGTGCTGGTTCTTATTTTAATTGTCAGTCTTCTAGGAAGTTTTCACTGTGGCATTATGTGTGGCGGTATTTTTTTGTCATGCCACAAAAAAAATCAGGTCCTTTATCACTTCGGAAGACTATGGTCTTATATGATTCTTGGTGTGGCAGTAGGTCTGTCCTTTTCATTTATTAAACAAATATTCAACAGTCCTATTTTTGGATTTATTACTGGAATCACATTTATCGTTCTTGGATTGCTGCGAGCCACGGACTCTATTTCAAATCGATCAAAAGTATTTCTGTCTATTCACAAATTAGCGACCTTTGTGACTTTAAGAATTTCAAAAATTAAAAAAATTCCATTTAAAGTTTTTTTGACGGGGATGGTTTCTGGATTTCTTCCTTGCGGCTGGCTTTACGGATTTGTTATTGCGGCCGCTAGTTTTGCTGATCCTATCAAAAGTCCACTTGTACTTTTATTTTTCTGGCTAGGCACAATTCCTATTTTTAATGGGCTTCAATTTATTAAAACTCATTTAACAGGTTTAGTTTCGATGCAAAAAGCTTCAAGTTTACTTCTGATAACACTGGGTTTGTTTCTACTGATGACTCGGACATTAGGCTATGGGCATAGTCTAATTCCTCGTGCAACCTTTGATCAATCACTTATTACAGAAAAACAAATGCCATTCAAAAATCCAAATATTTCACCAATTTGTGGAGAATGAGTGCGAGTTAGATTGTTATTGGGTAAAAATCAATAGGCTAGGCCGCGTCTTTGGGTATAAAAGATAAGATCTTGGCTGCATCGACCAGTTTTGAAAATAGGTTCAATGAGCTTTCGTCCAAAGAAACAATTTCTAGTCCAAAGCCTTTGACTGAGCTTTCATCCTTCACGCTTTTACGCACCCATCGACAAGTTCCACTGCCAATAAACTGCTGTTCGCCATGCTCTGGAGTTTTAAATTTAATCTTGAAGTTTACGGATTGCTCTACAGTGGGAAAATGATCATCACAGGCAATAAACATTCCGCCGCGACTGATATTGAATAACTTTGGGCTACTAGGGCCTAATAAACTTTCCACTTCGAGGCCAATCTTAAAGTCATTGGGAATATTGTATCTATCATTGTTAAAACGTTCTTTAATCGGCTGCAAAAGCTTAAGCATATGCTGCATGACTAAATCCAAATCACAAGGCTTTGAAAAAATCCCTTCAGCCCCGGCATCGTAGGCCTCTTCAACAGAATAATTTGAAAAACCAGTCAGAAGTAAAACCACAGGTATATTGTGATTCATAGATTTTACAGATTTTACAGATTTTACAGATTTTACAGATTTTAACAGGTACATACCATCACCGTTGGGCATATTTATGTCACTTAAAATAACATCTATAGGATTTTTTTTTAAAACCTCTAAGGCTTGCTCGCCACTATTGGCCTGAAAAACCTTTGCCCCAGCAAATTTGAATTCATCGGCGACCATATCACACAAATCAACTTCATCATCGACAATTAAAACTGTTTTCCCGATAAGTGCTTTCATTTTTAACTCAACCACCTTTTGATCTAAAAAAATTATTTATCTAAATCGTCAGATTCTCGTTTTGATAAAACAACTTTAAACTCCGCATGAATTTCTTGCATTTTTAATAAAGCAGCCTGGGCTTTTTTTGCTATTTCTGCAAATGTGGCTTTTTCGTCTTCTGTTGCATTTTCTGGATAGCTGTTGATCATTCTTTTTATCACTAAACCCAATATAGACATTGGTGTTGCAATATCATGTAAAAAAGTCTTGTTTTGTTGATGTCTTTCGCTGCTGTCTTCTACCACGTTGTGTAACCCCACTGTTCACGATTATTTTCGAAAGTGATTTTTCATCGGTTCACCATGACTATTACTTAAGGTCTAGCTTTTGATTTATTTAATATAAAAACGATTTAGATTTACTTTTGGTAAGCCGAAATAAGTCAACATTATGATATATATAGAGGTTGTGTAATGTCGATCAAAGTCAAACTGTCTTTAATTTGCTTCTTTTTTATCGCTATTATTGCTGCCATTTCCATTGTTGGCTATCAAGGATCTAAAAATCTAACTAGAAGTTTAAAAAATGTAGCCGCTGTGCAATTGCTAGATACAAAATCAAATTTGGCATTGAAAAATCAAGAAGACCCTTGGGAAAAAATATGAAAAGTAATATTGCTTTAGATAGTACAATTCTGATTGTCGATGATGATTTAGATTTATTAGAATCTATCACATATGAAATTAAAAGAAACTTCAGCACAGTCTTTACAGCCGACCGGGCGCAAAAAGCAATTGAAATTATTAAAAACAACTCGATTGATTGTGTTATAACTGACTATCGTATGCCTGAAATGAATGGGTTAGATTTTATAGACTTTTTACAAAAAAATCATCCTTCATTGCCGGTTATTTTGGTTACTGGAAATGGCTCTGATCGTGAAGTTATTGCAGCTATTGAAAAAGGTCTTTTTGAGTATTTAGATAAGCCTTTTATTCCTTCTATTTTAGTAAACCGTGTTCGCAATGCTCTTTTACTGCCGCGTTTAGAAAAATTAATTCTAAATTTAGTTAAAATCGAGTTTCCAGATTTGCAAATCAATAAATTTTCACATTACTCGTACGCCGAAAGATTGAAAGCCTTGTCTGCTTTAGAAGGCATTTTACAAACCAAATGGCTAGCCAAACAAGGTAAAAAATCAGGGCACAGCCACGCATAAAAAATCAACTGTGGCAGTAAGCCAAGGTAATTTAGCCGTGAAGGACCAAGAAGACCCTTGGGAGAAAATTATAATTGCCTAGGACAAGTTCTGGATTCATACTGACAGTATGACTGAAAAAGACATCCGCTGGAAACAGCGTTATGATAACTTTGTCAATGCTTTGCAACTGTTAAAAATGGCTGTTGAAACGGCTGGGCAAAGAACATTGAATGATCTAGAAAAACAAGGTGTGATTCAGGCTTTTGAATTTACTCACGAACTGTCTTGGAATCTTCTAAAAGATTATATCGAGCATATTGGCGGTCAAAATTTAATCGGTTCCAAAGACACAACCCGCGAAGCCTTTCAAAAAAGTCTGATTTTGGATGGCCATATTTGGATGCAAATGATTAAAAGTCGCAATCTGACGTCTCACACCTATAACAAAAAAGTTGCAGCAGAGATCATTGAAGATATTTTGCATCAGTTTTATCCTTGTTTTTTGCAGCTTGAACAAAAAATGAAATCTTATATATAAAATGATACCACAAGATAAGTGTGGGTTGGATACTGAAACCCAAGAAAAGTTAAACTCTGTATTTGCTAAACATCTTGGCATAGAAAAAGTTATTTTGTATGGGTCCAGAGCCAAGGGTAATTTTAAAAATGGATCTGATATTGATCTGACTTTGTTTGCACCTTTGTTGTCACTTAAAAATCTACTACAAATAGAAAATGAAATTGATGATCTGTTTTTGCCATACAAAGTGGATCTGTCTTTGTATCATTTTATAGATCATCTTCAGCTGCAGGAGCATATCAATAGGGTTGGCCTGCTTTTTTACAAAAAATAGATTATCACAACCTATCTGAAAACTATTAATTTCGGTACAGTGGTTTTACCTTTGGTATCAGGGCCTGAAGATTATCAATTCGGCGTTGATCTGAAGGGTGGGTGCTAAGCATCTCCGGAGGCTTGCCACCGCCATGGGCTGACATTTTTTTCCACAATGTTACTGCCTCTTCTGGATTGTAGCCTGCGCGAGCCATTAACTCTAGCCCCATTTCATCAGCCTCGGTTTCTTGTCCACGACTGTGTGGCAAAGACACAGCTAAGGCCCCCGCCATGTTGGCCAGTTGAGCATACTTGGCATTCATTTCGCCGGTGGCGACCAGTACACCAATCAAACCTTGTTTAACTATTTCTTCGGACATGCGTTCGCGCCCATGTTCGCGCAAAGCATGGGCGATTTCATGTCCCATAATGGCAGCTATTTCGGCGTCGGTTAAATTTAATTTTTCAATAATACCGGTATAAAAAATAATTTTTCCACCAGGCATGCAGTAGGCATTGATTTCAGGAGAAGAAATGACATGCACTTCCCAGGCCCAAGAGGGCGCATCTTTACGAAACACCGAAGTCCAAGGGATCAGTCTTTTGGCAATATTTTGCACCCGTTGAACCTGGGCTGGATTTTTATCCAATTGGCCTTTGGCTTGCGCCTCTTGTTTGGTTTGGGCATAGCTTTTTGCAGATAAATTGGCTATTTCTTCGCTAGATACGAGCAGCAACTGCTTGCGATCGGCCCCCACTTCGCCCCCCTCAGTGGTGGTGGTACAGGACAAAAGCAAACTGCAGTGAAGACTTATAACCAACAAATAAACTATTTTTTTTAATTTGTGGTCTTGGGTAAAATTCATAAATAATTTCTCCATTTTAGGGTGTGCCAAATGAGAACACACCCTATTCTTCATTCGTTTTATAAAAACTTTGTCCCAACTGAATTTTTTCCCGGCCTTTACTGGTGCGCCAACGATTGGTGTCGCGCAAAGAATAAATACATCCGCAGTATTCTTGTTGGTAAAATTCTTCGCGTTTAGAAATAGTGATCATACGTTGTGATCCGCCATTTTTACGCCAATTGTAGTCCCAATAACTTAAGCCTTCATAGCGCCCGGCTGCGCGGACTCCGCAGTCGTTGATCTGTTGCATATTCTTCCAGCGCGAAATCCCAAGACAACTGGTAAAAACTGAAAAGTTATTTTCGTGGGCATATAAGGCTGTTCGTTCAAAGCGCATATCAAAACATTCGGTGCAGCGCTGGCCGCGTTCGGGCTCCCACTCCAAACCTTTCACCCGGGCAAACCAGTTCGAAGTGTCATAATCCGCATCAATAAAAGGAATCCCCATTTTTTCGGCAAATTTAATGTTTTCTATTTTACGCAATTCATATTCTTCGCGGGGATGAATATTAGGATTATAAAAATAGATTGTGATTTCTAAACCACTGGCCACCATGGCCTCCATCACCTCACCAGAGCAGGGGGCGCAGCAGGAATGAAGCAGTACCTTTTGCTGCGCTTCTGGCAAAGGCAACTGAATGCGATCTTTTAATGTTTCCGAAGAATAAGTCATGTGGGAGCTCCCTGGTGCTAGGCCTGTTTTTATCACAGCACTACAGCAGATTTTTTTGTGTTGTCAGCGCCACCAATATAGAATTTTTTGCTGGCCTTGTCTAGCGTGGCTAGATATGTTTGAGCCATGTCGATTAAAAACAGCAATACGCGTTTGGTTTTTTCTACCGATCCTAAAGACAATCAGCAGTGCGCCAAATGCAAGCAGTTGCAGGTGAATTGCACTTGTGTGGCCGAGCCCAGCTGGGTGCAGTCCCGTAACTTTATCGCTAAGTTTCGTATTGAAAAATCAGGACGTGGCGGTAAAACCGTCACTGTGATTGATGCTTTGCCAAAGATAGAATTGTTTTTAAAAGATTTGTGCAAAGAACTGAAGGCTTCTTGCGGTGTCGGTGGCAGCTACTTCACCGATGGCAAAGATGGAGTGATCGAAATTCAAGGGGACAAGCGTGATGCCATTAAAAAGATTTTTGAAAAAAAAGGCTTTAAGTTTAAGGGCTAGAGCGTTGTCGTATAGGCCTTAAACGTTGAATGAAGTGCCACAGCCACAATTTTTGGTGGCATTGGGATTATTAAAAACAAAGCCACGTCCATTAAGGCCGCCGTAGTACTCTAAAGTCATACCCATTAAATACAAAATACTTTGTGGATCTACAGCCACTTTCTGCCCATTGTGTTCGAAGAATTTATCGCCTTCGCGAGAAGCCACATCAAAATCCATTTTGTAAGACAAACCAGAACAGCCACCTTTTTTAACCTCAACACGTAAAAAAGCCTCTTCAGGTTTGCCCTCTTCTTCTTTTAAAACAGCTAATTTTTTGGCGGCAGATTGGGAAACTATAATCATGATTATACCTCTAAAAGTAAGTTCGATCTTAATCCTTGCCTCTAATAAGGGCAAATACGACTCAAAATCTTTATACACTATAGCAAAAAATACAAACTAGCGCTAGGGGGCGGTTTAAATTTTGTTAGAGTTGTCTAGACGGGCTTGGGCCATAGCTTTTTGTATAATAGCACAGGCTTGGTCTATATCCTCTTTTTGAGTCCAGCGCCCCAAACTAAGACGTAGCGAGTTCTGGGCGGTATGAGCATCTAAACCAAGGGCCAATAGAACAGAGCTGGGCTTCAATGATCCTGAACCACAGGCAGAGCCCGAGCTGACCCCTAAACTTAAAATAGAGGGTTGGATATCTGATAGTTGTATATTTAAAAATGAAATATTTAAGTTCACTGGCGATCGGCCTTTTTCGGCCGGGTCATTTTGTAAAATCGAAGCTCCATTGAGTTTTATTTGCACAGGACGATGATCCGAAGTTTTTAGCCCTTGCAGTTTTTGCCAAAAATAAATTTGCAGTTCTTGCTGACGGCGCCACTCCTGAGGCTGTTCCCCATGACACAGGCGCAGGGCTTCGGCCATACCCACAATTCCAGGCACATTCAGGGTGCCAGATCGAAGGCCCTGTTCTTGGCCTCCGCCATAAAGCAAGGGTTGCAATTGCACAGCTGGGTTTTTTGAACGAACAAACAAAGCCCCGACGCCTTTCGGGCCATAGATTTTATGGCCTGAAAATGACAACAGATCTACAGGGATTTTTTGCAGATCCACAGGTATTTTGCCCACCGCCTGGGTGGCATCGCTGTGGACATAGACTTGCTTTTCACGGGCCATTTGCACCAAGGCACTCATATCTTGAATAGTACCGACTTCATTGTTGACCCAAATCAGGCTGAGCAGTTTGGTGCTGGGACGAATCGCCTGGCGAAAAGTTTCGGGCTGTAAAAAGCCATAGCCATCGACAGGCAAAAATTCAATATCTAGGGGCACAGAATAAATATCAGCCAATTCTTGCAAAGATTGCAAAGCGCTTTTGACTGAGCTGTGTTCAATCGTGCTGGATAAAATATGAATGGGTTGTTTGGAGTTTTCTTTATGCCACTGGCGCACAAGACCCTGCAGGGCCCAGTTGTTGGATTCTGTGGCTCCGCTGGTGAAAAAGATTTCGTGGGCTTTACAATTTAAATTTTCAGCGATGGATTTTCTGGCTTTTTGTACAGCACCATCAGCGGCCCATCCCCACGGGTGTTGCTG